>DATKEI010000439.1:0-7085 GCA_035544455.1 Binatia bacterium
CGACGCCAAGCTCCGCCGCGACCTGCCGCGCCTCGACGTCGAGGTCATACCGCACCTCCACGTGGTCACAGACGAAACCGATGGGGACCACCACCACGTCGCGCGCTCCCGCACGAGCCAGGCTCCGGATCACCTCCGCGATGTCGGGCTCGAGCCACGGCTCGCGCGGCGAGCCGCTCCGGCTCTGGTACGCGACCGTCCACCGCCCGTGGGCGAGGCGCCGGGCCACGGCGCGGGCGGCGGCCTCGAGCTGAGCGGCGTACGGCGAGTCCGCCGCCATCGCGGTGGGGACGCTGTGCGCGGTGAACACGAGGGGCGTCCCGGCCCGGGCGGCGGCGGATACCTCGTCCAGCGCGGCGCGGGCGCGCTCGGCCATGGCGTCGATGAAGCGGGGCTCCGCGCCCCACGGCGGCGCGTAGGCCACCTCCGGCGCGTCCGGCCCGATGGCGGTGCGGGCGGCGGCGACGTCGGCCTGGTAGCGCTCCCAGGAGGCTTCGGCCTGCAGCGACGACAGGATGATGCCGAGGGCACGCCGGTGGCCCCGGGCGCGCATCTCGGCCAGGGTGTCCCGGAGGAACGGATGCCAGTTCCGCATGCCCACGAACACGGGGCGGGCGAGGCCGGCGACGGCCAGGGCCCGGCCCAGGGCGTCGGCCTGGGCGCGCGTCAGGTCGTTGAGCGGCGAGCGCCCCCCGATCAGCTCGTAGTGATGGGCCACCTCCTCGATCCGCTCGGGCGGGATGGGGCGACCCGCCGTCACCCTCTCCAGAAAGGGCCGGACGTCCTCGGGCTTCTCGGGTCCGCCGAAGGCGACGAGGAGGACCGAATCGAAGTCAGCCACCGGCGCGCTGGGTCCGGGCGCGGGGGCGCGCTCAGTACAGCCGCGTCCGGTACCCCTCCTGGAGGTGGTGCTCCATCTCGGCCACGGTCAGGCCGGGCTTCGTCTGATCCACGAGCATCTCGGCCATGCACGCGACCGCGGACGGATCCGGCCAGTCCGCAGGCTGCCAGAGGCGTGAGCGCTTGAAGGCCTTGGCGCAGTGGAGAAAGCACTCCTCGACCTCCACCCCCACCGCGAGCAGGGGCCGCTTGCCCTGCACCGCCATGCGGGTCAGGAGGTCGTCGTCGCGGACGATCCAGGCCCGACCGTTCACGCGCAGGGTGTCCTCCCGCCCCGGGATCATGAAGATCAGGCCGATGTGCGGATTCTCGACCAGGTTTCGCATGCCGTCCACCCGGCGGTTGCCAGGGCGATCGGGGACGGCGAGGTGCCGGTCGTCCAGCACGTGCACGAAGCCCGGAGCGTCCCCCTTGGGGGACACGTCGCACCGGCCCGCTGCGCTCGCCGTGGCCATCAGCAGGAACGGGGACTGCGCGATGAACGCCCGGGCGTGCTGATCGAGGGCGCCGATGTCCTTGCGGAGGGCGAGCTCGCTCGGCGACCCGACGATCTCGCGGAGCTCGGCCTCGGTGGTGACGATGCGCGAGAACCCGTTCGTGATCACTGGTCTCTCCTTCCGATCGCCGTGGCGTCAGCGCGCCGAGATCTCGTGGACCATCTCCACCAGCGCCTTGACGTGATCCACCGGCGTCTCCTGGTGCACGCCATGGCCCAGGTTGAACACGTGGCCGGGCCGGCCACCGACCGAGTCCAGGATCGCGATTGCCGCGCGCCGGATCTCGGCCACGTCCGACAGCAAGATGGCGGGGTCGAGATTGCCCTGAACGGCGACGGCAGGGCCCAGGTCCTCCCACGCGCTCCCGATCTCCGACCGCCAGTCCAGCCCGATCACATCGCCGCCCGCCTCCTTCATGAGGGACAGCAGCGTCGCCGTGCCGGTGCCGAAGTGGATCACGGGGACGCCGGCCGGCACCCGGCGGATGGCGGCCCGGCTGTGGGGCAGGACGAACTCGCGGTAGTCGGCCGGCGACAGCGTCCCCACCCACGAGTCGAAGAGCTGCACGGCCTGCGCACCCGCCTCGACCTGGCCGCCGAGGTAGTCGCCGGTGATGTCGGCGAGCCGCCCCATGAGCGCGTGCCAGACCTCCCGCTCGGCGCGCATGAAGCGCTTGGTGGTCAGGTGCTCCCGGGACGGGCCTCCCTCGATGAGGTAGGAGGCCAGCGTGAAGGGCGCGCCGGCGAAGCCGATGAGCGGCACCCGGCCGGCGAGGGCGCGGCGAGCCAGGCGCACGGTGTCGAACACGAACCCGACCGACTCGTGCACGTCCACCGGCTTGAACCGGGCCACATCCTCGGCGGTCCGCACGGGCCGGTGGATCCGCGGGCCGTCGCCCCGGGCGAACTCCAGGCCGACGCCGAGGGGCTCGAGCACGAGCAGGATATCGGCGAACAGGATGGCCGCGTCCACGCCCAGGCGCTCGACCGGCTGCAGCGTGACCTCGCACGCGACATCCGGTGTCTTGCACAGATCGAGGAACGCGTGCCGGGCGCGCAGGGCCCGGTACTCCGCCATGTAGCGCCCGGCCTGGCGCATCAGCCACACCGGCGTGAACGGCACGGGCTCGCGGCGACAGGCGCGCAGAAAGGGGGCGTCGAGTTCGGCCGGCATGACGAGGCGAGCGTACCGGCCGGCACTGGCGGAGTCAAGGAACGGGCTGCTAGAATCCAGCATCGTCCCGGCCGCTCCCTCCAGGGAGCGCGAGCCCCCCAAACCGTCAAAGGAGCGAGCCATGCCTTTCCTGTCCGGCAAGCAGGCCTTCCTGGAGATCCTCAAGTCCGAGGGCGTCGAGCACATGTTCGGCAACCCGGGCACGACCGAGCTACCGCTCATGGACGGCCTCGCGCGGGAGCCGCGCATCCGCTACATCCTCGCCCTGCAGGAAGCGGTGGCCATCGCCATGGCCGACGGCTACGCCCAGTCCGGGGGGCGGCTGGCCGTCGTCAATGTCCACACCTCGCCCGGGCTCGGCAATGCCATGGGCATGCTGTACGACTCGAAGGAAGCGGGCACGCCCATCCTCCTGACCGCGGGCCAGCACGACCAGCAGATGAACCTGACCGAGCCCATCCTGTGGTCCGACCTGCCGCCGGTGGCGCGGCCGTACGTCAAGTGGTCGCACGAGATCGGGCGACTGGGCGACCTGCCGCGCGCCGTCCGGCGCGCCGCCAAGACCGCCCTCGCGCACCCCACCGGCCCCGTGTTCATCTCGCTGCCCGTGGACGTGCTCAACGCCGAGGGCGACGTCGACCTGCTCGAGCCGACGCGCGTCGCCCCGCGGATCCGGGGCGACCGCGACGCCATCGAGGCCGCGGCGCGGCTCCTGGCCGCGGCCCGGCGCCCGGTCCTGATCTCCGGGGACGCGGTGGCCCATGGCGACGCCCTCGCCGAGATGGCCAAGATCGCCGAGCTGCTCGGGGCGCCCGTCTACACGGAATGCGTGCCCTCGACCTGCTCGTTTCCGTTCACGCACCCCCTGTACCAGGGGCCCTTCCCGCGCCTCGGACCGCCGATCCGCGCCCTGCTCATGCAGCACGATCTCATCTTCTCCGTGGGCGGCGATCTCTTCACCCTGTCCCTGCCCTCCGACGTCGAGCCCATGCCCGAGGGCATGCCGCTGATCCACCTGGACACCGATCCCTGGGAGATCGGCAAGAACTATCCCGCGAAGGTGGCCATCCAGGGCGACCCCAAGGCCACCCTGCCCGAGCTCGCCGAGGCCCTGCGGCGCCACCTGCCCGCGTCGGCCCGCAAGGACGCGCAGGCGCGCATCGAAACCCAGCGCGCGGCCCAGCAGCAACAGCTCGCCGCCCTCCGCGCGCGGGCGGCGGCCGAGGCCAGCCGCACGCCCATGACGGCGCTGGCGCTGGTGGGCGCGGTCGCCGATGCCGTGCCCGACGACGCGGTGATCGTGGAGGAGGCCATCTCCTCGAGCGGCGGCATCCGCAACCTCCTCCGCTCGCGGGACGCCCGCGGATTCTACGGCCTGCGCGGCGGCGGCATCGGCTGGGGGCTGCCCGCCGCGCTCGGCGTCAAGCTCGCGCAGCCGGCGCGGCCGGTCGTCGCGCTCGTGGGCGACGGCAGCGCCATGTACACGATCCAGGCCCTGTGGACGGCGGCCCACGACGCGATCCCCGTCGTGTACGTCATCTTCAACAACGCCTCGTACCGCATCCTGAAGGAGCGGACGCTCGCCCTCAAGGGCTTCGCCGCCGCCGACGACCGCTACGTGGCCATGGACCTCGTGGACCCCGCGCTCGACTACGTGGGCCTGGCCCGCTCGCAGGGCGTGCCCGGCGAGCTCGTGGAGAAGACGGCCGACGTCGCACCCGCCATCAAGCGCGGCCTGACCTCGGGGGGCCCGTATCTCGTGGACGTCCACATCGACGGGGCCTTCAAGGGCTGAGGCGGCCGGGGCGCACGGCCGGCCGTGTGGCCCGACATTGACTCGGCGCGCAGATGCGTGGACTATGCTCGCATCTGCATGGAAGGCTCCGGACCGCCCGCGCCGGGTTCCCGAGCCCTTCGTCAACCCCAACCCGTTCCCCCGAGGAGACCTCGCGTTGCGACGATTCGAGCTCGCCCTGCCCGAGAGCGTGAACGACTGCCTGAAGGTGCTCGCCGCGCACGGCGCCGGGGCCAGGCTGGTGGCGGGGGGCACGGACCTGCTCCCCCAGATGAAGAACGGCCTGGTCAAGCCGGCATTCGTGGTGGACCTGTCCGGGGTCGCGCCCCTGCACGCGCTGACGTGCGATGCGAGCGGGCTCCGCATCGGAGCGGCCGTCACCGCGCGGGCCGTCGAGCTCGACGCGCGGGTGCGCGCCACCTATCCCGCGGTGGCCGAGGCCGCCGCCCTCATCGGTTCCGTGCAGGTGCGCAACCTGGCCACCGTGGCCGGCAACCTCTGCAACGCCGCGCCCTCCGCGGACATGGCGCCGCCACTGCTCGCCCTCGACGCCGAGGCGGTCATCGCCGGACCCGGGGGCACCCGGCGCGTGCCCCTGACCGCGTTCTTCACGGGCGTGCGCCGCACCGTGCTCGGCCCCGGCGAGCTGCTGCTGGAGATCGCGGTGCCCCCGCCCGGGCCCCGGAGCGGCGGCAACTACCTCCGCCACACGCCGCGGCGCGAGCTGGACATCGCCGTGGTCGGCGTGGCCTCCCAGATCGCGCTGTCCGACGGCGTCTGCGCGAAGGCCCGAATCGCCCTCGCCGCGGTGGCGCCCACCCCGCTCCGCGCCACGGCGGCCGAGGGCGCCCTCGAGGGGCAGGCGCTGACGCCCGCGTCCATCGAGCGTGCGTCTCGCCTCGCCGTGGAGGCCACCCACCCGATCAGCGATCAGCGCGGGTCGGCCGAGTTCCGCCGTCATCTCGTCCAGGTCCTGACCCGCCGCACGTTGACCACGGCGCTCGCGCGCGCGCGCGCCTGACCCGCCGGGAGGAATCGCCACGTGGCCAGACAGATCCTGCGCTGCACCGTGAACGACGAGGCCGTCGAGGTGCTCGTGCGCCCGTACGACACCCTGCTCGACGCCCTGCGCGAGGAGCTCGGGCTCACCGGTCCCAAGGAGGGCTGCGGCACCGGCGACTGCGGGGCCTGCACCGTGCACCTCGACGGCCGTCCGGTCGCGAGCTGCCTCCAGCTCGCCATGCAGGCGCGCGGGCGGGCGGTTCGCACCATCGAGGGACTGGCCAAGACGGGGGTTCTCCACCCGCTCCAGGACGCCTTCGTCCGCCACGGCGTGCCCCAGTGCGGATTCTGCATCCCGGGCGTGCTGATGGCGGCGGCCGCCCTGCTGGCCGAGAACCCCCGTCCCAGCGCCGAGGAGATCCGCTACGGCATCGCCGGCAACCTGTGCCGGTGCACGGGCTATACCACGATGATCACCGCGATCGACGAGGCCGCAGGCGTGGTCGCGACGGCGAGGAGCTGACGACATGGCGACCATGAAGACCACCCGCGAGGTCCGGGGCGTCGGGCTCGCGATCCCGCGCGCCGACGGCGCCGAGAAGGTCACCGGCCGCGTCCAGTACGTGGCGGACATCAGGGCCCAGGGGCTGCTCCACGCCAAGCTCCTGCGCAGCCCGCATGCCCACGCCCGCATCGTCTCCATCGACACGACCCGGGCGCGCGCGCTGCCCGGCGTGCGCGCCATCCTGACCGCGGCGGACATCCCGGGGCTGCACAAGAAGGCCCCGACCCGGGCCCACGCCGTCCTGGCCATCGACCGGGTGGTGTTCGTCGGCCAGCCCGTCGCGGCGGTGGCGGCGGACGAGCCGGCCATCGCCGAGGAGGCGCTCGACCTGATCCAGGTGACCTACGAGGTGCTGTCCGCGGCCGTCGACCCGCTGCGCTCCATGCAGCCGGGCGCGCCCCCGGTCGCCGACGCGGGAACCGAGGCCGACACCAGCGAGGCGCTGGCCCACTCCGCGGTCACCCTGTCGAAGAGCGAGTCCTCCGGGCCGGCCAAGGCCGTGAACGTCTCGCAGCAGGCGCGCGTGCAGCGCGGGGACGTGGCCAAGGGCTTCGCCGAGTCCGATTTCGTCCTCGAGAAGACCTACCGGGTGCCCATGGTCCACCAGGGCTATCTCGAGCCGCACGCCGTGCTGGCCCAGTGGGACTCGACGGGGTTCCTGACCCTCTGGTCGAGCACGCAGGGCTCGTTCAACACGCGGTCCGAGGTGGCCGACGTCATCGGGGTCGCGGAGAACCAGATCAAGGTCATCCCGGTGGAGTGCGGCGGCGGCTTCGGCGGCAAGATCCGGGCCCTCTGCGAGCCGATCACCGCCCTGCTCGCCCGCGCCACCGGACGGCCCGTGCGCTACGTGATGAGCCGCCGCGAGGAGCTCGAGGCGGGCATGCCCGCGCCCCAGGTGATCATCCGCCTGAAGACCGGGGTCAAGCGGGACGGCACCCTGATGGCCCTCGAGGCCGAGACGGTCCTGGACTCCGGCGCGTTCTCGGGCACGGTGCTCGCGGTGAGCGCGGTGTTCCTCGGCAGCATGTACCGGTGGCCCGCCTTCGAGATCCGCGGCGCCGAGGTGCTCACCCACAAGCCCAGCGTGGCCGCGTACCGCGCGCCCGTCGCCCCCCAGACCATCTTCGCCATCGAGTCGCACATGGAGCAG
>DATKEI010000440.1:0-6823 GCA_035544455.1 Binatia bacterium
ATCGTCAAGTCCACGATCTACACCTCGGGGGAGCGCGACCCCCGGGAGCCGCCGCCGCGCCAGGCGGACCAGGGCAAGCTCTACCTCATGGGGCACGATCCGCGCCTGCCCCGCATGCCGGACCGGCCCACGCTCTTCGACTACTTCGCGTACCGGTTCGGGCCGGCCAGCCACATGCTGCAGAGCGCGCGGCTCGCGCAGAAGAACGGCACCAGCGAGAAGATCGTTCTCGCCTGCCTCCTGCACGATATCGCAACGAGCGGTTTCATCCGCGCCGACCACGGCTACTGGGCGGCACAGCTCGTCGAGCCCTACGTGGACGAGGAAGTGAGCTTCGCCATCCGGTATCACCAGGTGCTGCGGTTCTATCCCGACGAGTCCGTCGGGTACCGGTACCCGGATTCCTACGTCCGCCTCTTCGGCGCCGACTTCAAGCCCGAGCCCTATCTCGAGCGGGCCTACCAGTACGCGCGCCGGCACAAGTGGTACATGACGGCCCGCCTGCTTACCGTCAACGACCTCTACGCCTTTGACCCGAACATCAAGGTCGATCTCGAGGAGTTCACGGACATCGTGGGCCGGCACTTCCGCCAGCCCGAGGAAGGGCTCGGCTTCGACGACAGCCCGTCCGCCCACATGTGGCGCACGATCATGTGGCCGACGCGGTACCTGTAGGGCGAGGGAGCGGACCGCCCCCGGCGGGCGCGCCCGTGTCCCTCGCGGTGGACGGTGCCCGCTCGCCGCTCGCCTCCTGCGCGACACCGCGAAAGAAGTACGTGAAGGGCCGAGGGCCGCGCGCGTAGCCATCGTCGGCCCACGAGAGCGCAAACCCCGCGCGCCGGATCAGGTCCGGAATGTCCCGGTTCAGATGGCAGCCGCCCGCGGCACGGCGCCAGAACGGCGTCAGCCGGTCTTGCCAGCGCCGCACGCCGGGTTCGGGGGCACTCCCGTGCTCGACGAACAGCAGGTGGCCGCCCGGAGCGAGAACGCGGCGGATCTCCGCCAGGGCCGCCCCCGGGTCCTCGACGCTGCACAGCGTCCACGTGAGGACGGCGGTGTCGACGCTCGCGGCAGCGAGGGGCAGGCGCTCCGCTGTTCCGACGGCGAAATCCACGCGCACGGGCGATTCCTGCACGCGTTTGCGAGCCCGCCGCCAGAGCTCCCAGGAGGGGTCGACGCCCAGAACCCGGGAGACTTCCGATCCGTAGTGCGCCAGGTTGAGGCCGGAACCGAATCCGACCTCGAGCACGCGTCCGGCGGCGCGCGGGGCCAGGCGTCGACGCTCGGCGGCGGCGATCTCGCCGCGCATCGCGAGGTCGATCAGTCGCGGAAGCACCCGCCTCCCGTAGAAGGCCCCCACGCCCCCATGATCGCGCGGCCGCGGCCCGGCACAAGGGCGGATCGGCGCACGGCGCGGGCCAGGGGCCGTACCGCGGCCGCCGGGCGACGTTGACACCGCGCGGCGCTCCCCATACACTGCGCTATCTCGATGGGGAGCGGGGGCCCGCCCTCTGGGCTCGCGAGCGCGCTCCCCTCCCCCGGAGCCACGCATGGCGGGGATGTCCCTTCTCAGCAGCATGCCGGAGCTGATGCAGACCGGCCTGCGCGGGCAGTCCATCGCCCCGGGGCGGGCGCGCGCGCTCCGCCTGGGCGCGGTGCTTGGCTTCCTGGCGCTGTGGAGCCTCGTCTCTGGCGTCGTCGTGGTGTTCGGCCTCTTCAACCCGATCTTCCTGCCCGGCCCCTGGGTCGTCATCGGCGCCCTCGGCGAGATGGCGAGCAAGGGTCACCTCTGGCCCAACGTGCGGGCGACGCTCGAACGCGTCGCCGTCGGGTTCTCGGCCGGCGCCGGGCTGGCGATCGGCCTCGGCCTTCTCGCCGGCCAGATCCGCCTGGTGCGGAACGTTCTCGAGCCCGTGGTCGAGCTGCTTCGCCCGATCCCGCCCCTCGCCATGCTCCCCCTGTTCATCGTGTGGGTCGGCATCGGCGAGGGGTCGAAGGTCGGCTTCATCACCTACGCGACGTTCTTCCCGATGTTCCTCACCACCGTGCACGCCGTCCGGCAGATCGATCCGCTGCTGGTCCGCGCCGCGCGGAGCCTGGGTGCGCGCCCGGTGGCGCTGTTCCGGCGCGTGATCCTGCCTGCCGCCCTGCCCGAGATCCTGACCGGCATCCGCCTGGGCCTGGCGCTGTCGTTCTTCGTGATCGTGATCGCGGAGTTCATCGGCGCCGAGCATGGGCTCGGGTACCTGATCAACGACGGCCGCAACTTCTTCCTCGTGCCCCAGATGCTGGCCGCGGCCATCCTGCTCGGTCTGCTCGGCTATGGCGGCAACGCCCTCGTGCGCGCTCTGGAGCGCCGGGTGCTGCGCTGGCAGCAGCCGAGCTAGCCGGGAGAGACCGCCGCCGATGGACCGCGCCGCGCGAGCGTCGAAGATCCAGATCCAGGGAGTGTCCCGGGTGTTCGGGGTCGCCGGCCGGCCCGCGCCCGCGCTCGAGCCCGTCGACCTCGAGATCGCCGACCGCGAGCTGGTCTGCCTCCTCGGGCCCTCGGGCTGCGGCAAGTCGACGCTGCTCAACATCGTGGCCGGCTTCATCCCCCCCACCGCCGGGCAGGTGCTCGTGAACGGGGTGCCGGTGACCGCGCCCGGCGCCGACCGCGGCGTGGTGTTCCAGGAGTACGTGCTCTTCCCGTGGCTCACGGTGTCGCAGAACGTCGAGTTCGGCCCGAGCCTGCGCGGGATGGCGGCCCCGGAGCGGCGCGCGCGGGGGCGACGCTACCTCGAGCTCGTGGGTCTGGCCGACCATGCCGAGAAGTATCCCGGGCAGCTCTCCGGCGGCATGAAGCAGCGCGTGGCCATCGCGCGCGCCCTCGCCAACGACCCCGCCATCATCCTGATGGACGAGCCCTTCGGCGCCCTCGACGCTCAGACCCGCGAGGTCCTCCAGGACGAGCTCTCGCGGATCCAGCGCGTGGAGCACAAGACCATCGTGTTCGTGACGCACTCGATCCGCGAGGCGGTCTACCTGGCCGACCGCGTGATCGTCATGACCTCGGCCCCCGGGCGGATCAAGCAGGTGTTCGAGATCGACCTGCCCGAGGTGCGTGACCGCTTCGCCCCGGAGTTCACCCGGTACGAGAGCGAGATCACGCGGGTGCTGAAGGACGAGGTCGCCAAGGTGCACGTGTGAGCGGGCGCGACGGGCTGGCGCCGGCGGCCCGCTCCCGCGGCCTCGTCGGAAGCGGCATGCCGGCGGGCGCGGCGGTGACCAGGACGGCGCCGAGGATCTCGGCGCCGGGGGCGCGCGTCGTCCGCGCCGCCGCCCTCGGCGCTGTCGCGCTCGCGTGGGTGCTCGTGGCGTACGGCAACGCGCGCTTCGAGGTCGTCAACCCCGTGCTCATCCCCACCCCGGGCGCGGTGCTCGAGGCGGGAGCGGCGGCGGCCCGCGACGGAAGCCTGGCCCGCGATGTCGTCACCTCCCTCGGGCGGGTGGCCCAGGGCTTCGGCCTGGCCGCCCTGGCCGCGCTCGGGCTCGGCCTCCTCGCCGCCCTCAGCAGCCCGATCCGCCTCGCCGTCGAGCCCGTGATCGAGTTCGTGCGCCCGATCCCTCCCCTGGCCTTCCTGCCCATGTTCCTGGTGTGGTTCGGCCTCGGGGAGGCGTCCAAGGTCGCCTTCATCGGCTACACGACGTTCTTCCCCATGCTCGTCGGCGTGGCGGCGGCGGTGCTGCGGGTCGACCCCATGCTGCTGCGCGCCGCGGCCAGCCTCGGGGCCTCGCGGGCCGACCTCATACGCCGGGTGGTGCTCCCCGCGGCGCTGCCGGGCATCGTGGTCGCGCTGCGGCTCGGGTTCGGCCTCGCCCTCTTTGTCATCGTCGGCGCCGAGTTCATGGGGGCCGACGCCGGGCTCGGGCATCTCATCATGGAGGGCCGCACGTTCTTCAACCCGGCCCAGATCGTCATGGGGGCCCTGGTCCTCGGGCTCCTCGGATCGCTCGTCAACGCGCTGCTGCTCGCCCTGGAGCGGCGCATGCTGCGGGGGCAGGCCCTGGCCTGACCGGGCCCGCCCCGCGCTCAACCGACTTGCCAAGGAGACGCGCCATGCGACTTCATCGTCCGCGACTGCTCGCCGCCGCCCTCGTCGCCATGATCGGCCTCGCCGCGCTCGGCGCCGGCCTGGCCCGCGCCCAGAAGCCCGAGGTGACGGAGCTCGACGCCTGGCTCGTGCGCGATCCTCAGATGTCGGCCCAGTTCGCGGTCGCCGACCAGCTCGGCTACTTCAAGGACGAGGGCCTCAAGATCACGCCGCGCTGGTACATCGCGGGCACCGACTTGCCCTCCATGTGGGGCGCGGGCAACATCCACCTCGGCACCGCCACCGCCACCATGGTCGTCCCCATCGCCGCCTCCGGGCAAGCCATCTACAACATAGCCCCGCAGAGCGATATCGCGGGCACGCAGCAGATCCTCCTCGGCAAGAAGGCGCAGGAGGCGGTGAAGAGCCCCAAGGACTTCGAGAAGCTGAAGATCGGTATGCCCAAGGGCGCCTCCGTCACCATGGCCATCCAGGCCATGGCCAGGGAGACGGGCATCGACTTCACGAAGATCCAGTTCGTGAACCTCGCCCCCCCGGATTCGGTGACCGCCCTCGCCAAGGGTGACATCGACGCCATGGCGGGCTGGGCGCCCTGGGTCTTCAACGGGGTCAAGCAGGCGGGCGGCAAGGTCTATTTCACCGGCAACCAGAGCTTCATCCCGGGCAAGGAGGGCCAGGTCGAGTGGCTGCACGTCCACGCCGGAGTGGTGGCGAGCGGCAAGATGCTCAAGGAGAACCCGAACACCCTGAAGGCGGTCCTGCGCGCGCTCAAGAAGGCCACGAGCACCATCAACGAGAACCGCGAGCAGGCGGTGAAGATCGTGGCCGCCCAGATGAAGATGGACGAGAGCCTGGCCCGGGACATCATGGCCCTGAACATCTACTCGATGGAGATGAACGACAAGATCCAGAAGGGCATGGTCGAGTTCATCGACTTCCTCCACTCGCTGGACCGCATCAAGCAGAAGATCCCGGCGGACAGCGTCCTCTACACCAAGCTCCTGGAGGAGGTCGATCCCACCCTGGTGAAGTGGAAGTCCCCCACCCAGGTGAAGTGACGGACGGGCCCGGCGAGGTGACCGCCATCGATCCCGCCTATGCCTCCGTCGCCGAGCTGTCGGCCGCCTTCGGCCGGCGCGCGCTGTCGCCCGTCGACGTCGTGGACCGGCTGCTGGCCCGCATCGAGCGCGCCAACCCCGTGCTCGGCGCCTTCATCGCCGTGTACGGCGCCGACGCGCGCCTGGCCGCGGAGGCCGCCGACAAGGCCATCCGCTCCGGCCATGGCGTCGGGCCGCTCCACGGCGTGCCCATCGCGCTCAAGGACCTGATCGACCTCGAGGGGCGCGTCACCACTGGCGGCTCCCGGGTGTGGGCCGATCGGGTGTCGCCGGTGACCGCCACCCTGGCGCGGCGCCTGGTGGCCGCCGGCATGATCGTTCTCGGCAAGACCCACACCGTCGAGTTCGCCATGGGCGGGTGGGGCACCAACACCCACATGGGCACCCCGCGCAACCCGTGGGACCGTGCGGTGCACCGGACGCCCGGGGGCTCCTCGAGCGGGTCGGCGGTGGCGGTGGCGGCGGGGCTGACCCCCGCCGCCATCGGCAGCGACACCGGCGGGTCGGTGCGCGTCCCCGCGGCCTGGTGTGGCCTCGCAGGCCTCAAGGTGACCCACGGACGGATCAGCACCCACGGCGTGCTCCCCCTGTCGACGACTCTCGACACCCCCGGACCCATGACCCGCTCGGTGGAAGACACCGCCATCGTCTACGGCGTGCTGAACGGGCCCGATCCTCTCGACCCCGCCACCCTCCGGTGGGCCCCGGACGACCCCCTGCCCTCGCTCCGGCGCGGCGTGCGCGGCCTCCGCCTGGCCGCGCTGCCGGAGGCGGAGCGCTCGGGCGTCGACGCCGAGGTGCTCGCCGCCTATGACGCGTCCCTCGCCGCCCTGGCCGGTCTCGGCGCCGAGATCGTCCGCGTGCCGCTTCCCCATCGCTTCACCGACTACGCGGCGGCCACCGGGCGCATCATCGGGGCGGAGGGCTACCGCTTCGTGGGCGCCCTCGTCGACGACCCGGGCCTGCCCCTCGACCCGCACGTGCGCCCGCGCATCCAGCTCGGGCGCGGGGTGTCCGCGCGCGACTACCTGCTGACCCTCGCCGAGCGCGAGGCGCACATGCGCGCATTCGAGAGCGCCACCGCGGAGGTCGACGCCCTGCTGACGCCGACCACCTTGACCCCGGCCATCCCCGTCGACGCCGTCGATCAGAACAGCACGCCGGCGTACTTCACCCGCGCCGGCAACTACCTCGGGCTGTGCGGCCTGGCCGTGCCCAACGGCTTCACCGCCGGCGGCCTGCCGGTCTCTCTCCAGGTGCTCTGCCACCCCGGGCACGAGGCCATGGCTCTGCGCATCGGCTGGGCGTACGAGCAGGCCACGCCCTGGCACGAGCGCCGGCCGCCCGAGGTCTGACGCGCGGCTTCCGCCCCGCCCCGGGGCCGCGGAACGCACCCGACGCGCGGCCCCGGGGGCTTCCTCGCTCGTTCAGCACGGCCAGCGGGGCCGGCCGGAGCACCGCCTTCCCCGGGGCCGCGGTGGTATTCTCCCGGGGCGGGCCGTCGGCCCGGCGGCAGTCGACGTTCACATCGCGAGGAGGCCAGGGGCAATGAGGCTCGGGATCATCGGCGCGGGCGCCATCGGGTGCGTGGTAGGAGGGCTTCTCACCAGG
>DATKEI010000441.1:0-11427 GCA_035544455.1 Binatia bacterium
GCCGGGCTCGGCGAGATCGAGGTGCGGGCGCCGCTCATGATCATGCAGTCCAACGGGGGCCTCATGACGGCGGAGGCGGCGGCCGCCGCCCCCATGCACATCATCGAGTCCGGTCCGGCCGCCGGCGTGGTCGGGGCGCAGGTCCTCGCCCGCCGGATGCAGCTGCCGCGGGTCATCACCTTCGACATGGGCGGCACGACGGCCAAGGCCTCGATCATCGAGGATGGCGAGATCAACCGGGCCGCCGAGTATCAGGTGGGAGGCGGCATCATGCTGGGCTCACGCCTGCTCACGGGGGCCGGGTACCTCCTGCGCGTGCCCTCGATCGACCTCGCCGAGGTCGGGGCGGGCGGCGGCTCCCTCGTCTGGGTGGATGCCGGCGGCGCCCTCAAGGTCGGCCCGCGGAGCGCGGGCGCGTTCCCGGGGCCGCTGTGCTACGACCTCGGCGGCAGGGAGCCCACCGTGACCGACGCCAATGTCATCCTCGGGTACCTGAACCCGACGGCCCTGGCGGGGGGGGCCGTCAAGCTGAACGCCGGGCGCGCCCGCGAGGTCTTCGAGGAGACGGTGGCGCGCCCCATCGGCCTGTCCCTCGAGGGCGCCGCCCACGGCGCCCACCTCATCGCCGCCTCCAACATGATGCGGGCGATCCGGGCCGTCTCGAGCGAGCGCGGGCGCGACCCGCGCGAGTACGCGCTGTTCGCCTTCGGGGGCAACGGCCCCCTGTTCGCCGCGGGCATGGCCGCCGCCCTCGAGATGCGCCGGATCGTCGTGCCGCCCGCGCCCGGGCTCTTCTCGTCCTTCGGCCTCCTGTACTCCGACGTGGAGCACCACTACGTGCGCTCCTACCGGCGCCTCCTCCGCGCCGCGCCGCCCGGCGAGATCACCGCCCTGTGGACCCGCATGGAGGAGGAAGCGCGGGCCCAGCTCGCGCGCGAGGGCTTCGGGCCGGACGCGATGCGCCTCGCCCGCTCGGCCGACCTGCGCTACCAGGGCCAGTCGTTCGAGCTCACGGTGCCGGTGCCGGGGGTGATGACGGGCCCGGCCGCCCTTGCCACCATCGAGCAGGCCTTCGGCCGGGAGCACGAGCGCACGTACGGCCACCGCGCCGGGCCGGAGGAGCCCGTCGAGTTCGTCAGCGTGCGCGTGGTGGCCCAGGGCGTCCCCGACCGGCCCCGGGTGCCCGAGCGGATCGCGGTGGACCGAGCGGCCGCTCCGGGAGCGCTCCGCACGCGCCGCGTGTACTTCGGCCCCGCGGCCGGGTGGCGGGAGGCGGCGGTCCTGACGCGGGCCGATCTCGCCAGGGGCCGCGAGGGCCCGTGCATCGTCGAGGAATACGACGCCACCTGCGTGATTCCCCCGGAGGCGCGCGCCGCGCTCGACGCCTGGGGCAACATCGTGATCGACCTCGGGGCCGACCCCGGGGCGGGGAGGGAGCGGAGATGAGCGGGCCGCGCGATCCCATCGCCTTCGAGCTGTTCAAGAACACGCTGCTCTCGATCGCGGACGAGATGGCCCTCACCATCCTGCGCACCGCGTACTCCGGTGTCCTCAAGGACAACATGGACTACTCGACGGCGTTCTGCGACGGGCAGGGACGGACGGTGGCGCAGGGACTGACCCTGCCCGGGCACCTCTCGTCGTTCCCCGACGCGCTGGCCGCCACGATCGCGCGCTACGGGGACCGCATGCAACCGGGCGACGTGTACTGCCTCAACGACCCCTTCGAGGGGGGCATGCACCTGCCGGACGTGTTCGTGCTCAAGCCCATCTTCCACGCGGGCGAGCGGATTGCCTTCGCCGCCACCATCTGTCATCAGACCGACATGGGCGGGCGCGTGGCCGGCTCCAACGCCTCGGATTCCACCGAGATCTACCAGGAGGGCCTGCGCATCCCGCCCGTCCGCATGTACGAGGCCGGCGAGCCGAACGAGACGCTGTTCAGGCTCATCGAGAAGAACGTGCGCCTTCCCGTGCGGGTGTTCGGCGACCTCCGCGCCCAGCTCTCCGCCTGTCACGTGGCCGAGGAGGCCTTCGTGCGGCTGGTCGAGCGGCACGGGGCGGTCCAGGTGAAGGAGTGGATGCGCGATCTGCTCGACTACACCGAGCGCCTGACCCGCGCCGCCCTCGCCGCCCTGCCCGACGGCACGTGGAGCTTCGAGGACTGGATCGACGACGACGGCATCGACCTCGGGCGGCCCATCCCCCTCAAGGTCACCATCACCACGCGCGGCGACCACATGGTGGCGGACTGGACGGGCTCCTCCCCCCAGGTGAAGGGGGCCATCAACAACACGCTGTCGTTCACCCGCGCCGCGACCTACACGTGCATCAAGTCCATCCTCCCTCACGAGATCCTGCAGAACGCCGGCTTCTACCGGGCCATCGAGGTCATCGCCCCGCCCGCCACCATCGCCAACTCGGTGCCCCCCGCGGCCTGCGCGGCGCGCGGCCTCACCGGCTTCCGCATGCTCGACTGCTGCTTCGGGGCCCTCGCCCTGATGCTGCCGGATCGGGTGATCGCGGCCTCCGAGGGCGGCAACACCGGGGTCTCCATCGGCGGGTACTCCGCCGACCGCCGCCCGTTCATCTTCGTGGAGTTCATCTGCTCGGCGTGGGGCGGGCGGCCGTGGGCCGACGGCCTCGACGGCAACGCCAACATGTTCGCCAACATGTCGCTGCCGTCCGCCGAGATGACCGAGACCGAGCAGCCCCTGGAGATCCTGGCCTGCGAGTTCATCCCCGACGTGGGCGGCCCCGGCAAGTACCGCGGCGGCATGAGCATCCGCCGCGACTACCGCCTGCTCGAGGAGGAGGCGGTGCTCCAGGTGCGGGCCGACCGCCACACCTTCCGCCCCTACGGCCTGTACGGCGGATCGCCCGGGCGGCCCTCCCGCAACGTGATGAACCCCGGCCCCGACGGCCGCGAGATCGCGGCCAAGGTCACGATGACCATGCGGCGCGGCGAGGTCTTCCGCCACGAGCAGGCGGGCCCCGGCGGCTGGGGTGATCCACTGGAGCGCGAGCCGGCCCGGGTCCTGCGCGACGTGCGCAACGAGCTGGTCAGCCCCGAGTCCGCCCGCGACGACTACGGCGTGGTGATCGATCTCGGCGCCTGGCGCGTGGACGAGGCCGCGACCTCCGCTCGTCGCGCCGGCCTCCGCCAGCGCCGGGGGTGGAGCGAGGTCCCCGCCGTCAGCCGCTGACCGCCCGCGGCGCGCCCGCGGGCCGTGTATCGAGAGCACGGAATGTCGCCGATCCTCGACACGCGGCCGTTCCGCGGGTCAAACGGACGTTCGGGAAGGGCTTTGACAGCAATGGCGTTTCGGGCTACCCTTGCCGTGTGTCTGCAGCGCCCCCTGCCCCGCCGGCCCCTCGCCTCTTCCTCCCCTGCGCATGATCCAGAGCATGACCGGATACGGCCGGGCGGAGACCTCCGGCGGACGCCTCACCATCGCCGTCGAGTGCAAGTCGCTGAACCACCGCCACCTCGACATCGTGCTCAAGCTGCCGCGCCTGCTCGCCTCGCTCGAGCTCGACTCGCGACGCGCCGTCCAGGGCGCGGTCCAGCGGGGCCGCGTGGAGATCTCGGCAACCCTCGCGACCGCCGAGGGCGCCGCCAGCCAGGTCGGCCTGAGCCTCGGCCAGGCCCGCGAGTACCTGGCCGCCGCACACCGGCTGGCCGCCGCGGTGGACGTGACGGGCGCCCCGAGCATCGAGTGGCTGCTCGGCCAGCCCGGCGTCCTCGAGCGCCAGGAGGCCACCGCCCTCTCCGTCGAGGAGGGAGCCGCCCTGCTGTCCCGGTCGCTGGCGGCGGCGCTCGGCGACCTGGTGACGAGACGGCAGGCGGAGGGCAAGGCCCTCGCCCAGGAGCTCGGCCGGCTCCGCGAGGCGCTGGCCGAGCAGGTGGACCACGTGGCCGGCCTGCTCCCGCGCATCGGCGAGGGGCGCGCGGCCCGGCTTCGCCAGCGCATCCAGGCCCTGCTCGGGGACCTGCCGGTGGACGAGGGACGTATCGCCATGGAGGTGGCCGTTCTGGCCGAGCGCGCCGACGTGACCGAGGAGGTGGCACGGCTCCGCGCGCACCTTCACCAGTTCGGAGCGCTCCTGGACGAGGGGGGCCCGGTGGGGAGAACCATGGACTTCCTCCTGCAGGAGATGCACCGCGAGGTCAATACCCTCGGCGCCAAGTCCGACGACCTCGCCATCGCCCAGGCCGTGATCGCCGCCAAGGCGACGGTCGAGAAGCTGCGCGAGCAGGTCCAGAATGTCGAGTGAGGGCGAGAGCGGCTCGATGGAGATCCGGCGGCGCGGCGTTCTGGTGGTGGTGTCCGCTCCCTCGGGGGCCGGCAAGAGCACGCTGTGCGCCGAGGTGCGGACGCTCGTCCCCAAGCTCTTCTACTCGATTTCCTGCACGACGCGCTTCCCCCGGCCGGGCGAGGTGGACGGCAAGGATTTCCACTTCGTGTCCGAGGCCGAGTTCGTCGCCATGCGGGACCGCGACGAGCTCGCGGAGTGGGCGCAGGTCCACGGCAACCTGTACGGCACGCCGGCCCCCCCCCTCGAGGCCGCGCTAGCCCGCGGCGAGGACGTGCTGCTGGACATCGACACCCAGGGCGCGCGCCAGCTCCGGAAGCGCTACCCGGAGGCGGTGAGCGTGTTCATCATGGCTCCGTCCCTCGCCGAGCTGGCGGCGCGCCTGCGCGAGCGGAAGAGCGACGCGCCCGGAGAGATCGTGCGCCGTCTTGGCCGCGCCCGTCAGGAGATCGCCTCGTGGCGCGAGTACGACTACCTGATCATCAACCGGGACGTGAAGGAGGCGGTCGAGCGGCTCGCCACCATCATCCAGGGCGAGCGCTGGCGCACGAGTCGCCTCACCATCCAGTTCCCGGACGTGGAGGTGCCCGACTGATGGCGTTCCCGTCGCTCGAAAACGCGCTGAACAAGGCGTCGAACCGTTACCTGCTCGTGGTGCTGGCCGCCAAGCGCGCCCGGCAGCTCAACCGCGGCGCCACGCCGCAGATCGAGACGCGCCACAAGAAGCCCACGAGCATGGCCCTCGAGGAGATCGCCGAGGGCAAGATCGGCTACCGACTCAAGGACGAGGACCCCGGCAAGACCTGAGTGCCCGGGACGTCCGCCGATGAGCCTGGCCGGCAAGGAGTTGATCCTCGGAGTGACCGGCAGCATCGCTGCCTACAAGGCGGTCTACCTGCTGCGGGAGCTCACGCGGGCCGGCGCCGGGGTCACCGTCGTGCTCACCGAGCACGCCGCGCGCTTCGTCGGTCCCCTCACCTTCCGCACGCTCTCGGGCCGCGCCGTCCTCCACGACCTGTTCGACCCGGACACCGAGGCCGCCGTCGAGCACGTGGCGCTCGCGGAGCGGGCCCACGCCCTCCTCGTGGCGCCGGCCACCGCGAACACCCTGGCCCGGGCGGCCCACGGAATTGCCGACGACTTCCTCGGCACGCTGCTGCTGGCGGCGCGCTGTCCGGTGCTGATGGCGCCCGCCATGGACGGCGGCATGTGGAACCACCCCGCCGTCGTGTCCAACGTCGAGACCCTCCGCGGGCGTGGGGTCACGGTGCTGGAGCCCGACGCGGGCGCGCTGGCCTCCGGCCTCGCCGGGCCGGGCCGGCTGCCCGAGGCGCCGGATCTCGTCGAGGCGCTTGAGCGCCTGCTCGCGCCGCGGCGCGACCTGGCCGGGGAGCGGGTGATCGTCACCGCCGGGCCGACCCGGGAACCCATCGACCCCGTCCGGTACATTTCGAACCGCTCGTCGGGCAAGATGGGACAGGCGCTGGCCACCTGCGCGCTCCGGCGGGGTGGCCGCGTGGTGCTCGTCTCCGGCCCGACGGCTCTCACCCCACCGGCCGGCGCCGTCGTCGTCCCCGTCCAGACCGCCGAGGAGATGCGCAAGGCGGTGCTGCATCACCTCGGAGACGCCACCATCGTCATCAAGGCCGCGGCCGTGGCCGACTACCGGGTGACAGCGCCGAGCGCGACCAAGATCAAGTCGCGCAAGGACGAGGATCTGACCCTGTCGCTCTCGCCCAACCCCGACATCCTCAGGGAGGTCGCCGGGCGCAAGAGCGGGGCATTCGTCGTCGGCTTCGCCGCGGAGACGGACCACGTGCGCGAGCACGCGCTCGTCAAACTCCGGGCCAAGGGCATCGACCTCCTGGTCGCCAACGACGTGAGCCGGGCGGACATCGGCTTCGAGGCCGACGACAACCAGGTGTTCCTCCTCGACCGCTGGGGAGGCGTCGTCGACGTGCCCAGGATGAGCAAGCTCGAGGTGGCCGACGCCATCCTCGACCGGATCGTCGCCCTGCGCGCCTCCCCTGTCCGCGCGGCGACCGATCCGGCGGCCCGGTAGTGGCCCCGGGCGCGGGCGACCCTGGCCGCGGCGTGACGGATCCCCGCCTCGCCCTTGCCGACACGCTGCGCGACCTGGCCTCCACCCTCCGCCACCATCGAGACCTCGGCCTGACCGCCATCCCCATGACGCGCACGCCCTTCCCCGACCCGGCCGACGTCCTGGCCGCCCAGGAGGCCGACCTGCAGGGGTGCCCGCGCTGCAAGCTGTCGCGGAGCCGGAGCACGATCGTCTTCGGGTCCGGCAACCCTCGGGCAAAGCTGGTGGTGATCGGCGAGGGACCGGGCGAGGAGGAGGACAAGCAGGGCAAACCCTTCGTGGGGCGGGCCGGACAGCTCCTCACCAGGATGCTGGCGTCGGTCGGGTTCGACCGCGAGCGCGACTGCTACATCGCCAACGTCGTCAAGTGCCGCCCGGAGCGGAACCGCAACCCGGAGGCCGACGAGGTCGCGGCCTGCAGCCCGTTCCTGCTCGCCCAGCTCGACGCCATCCGGCCCCGGGTCATCCTCGCCCTCGGCAACTTCGCGGCCCAGACCCTGCTCGGCACGCGCGAGGGCATCACCAAGCTCCGGGGCCGGACGTACCCGTACCGCGCGATCGTGCTGGTGCCGACCTTTCACCCGGCGTTCCTCCTGAGAAACCCCGGCCCCGAGTACCGCCGCATGGCCTGGGACGACCTCAAGCTCGCGCGCCGCGAGCACGAGCGACTCGCCGGCGGCCCGTCCCGCCCGGCCCACCGCGACTGAGAGCCGTCGGCGCCCGATCGCGGTGATTGCCGACGTCGTGTTCGACCTGCCGCTCCGGCAGGCCTTCTCCTACGCCGCGCCCGACGCCCGGGCGCTCGCGCGCGGGCAGCGCGTGTGGGCTCCCCTCCGCGGCAAGCCGCGCCTGGGCGTGGTCATCGCGCTGCGCAGGGGCGACGGCGTCGGGCTCGAGCCGCTCGGCGAGGCGGTGGAGCCCGTGCCCATCGCCTCCGAGACGGCCCTCGGCCTGTGCCGCTGGGCGGCCGAGGAGAGCCTCTCCTCCCTCGGCTCGACGCTGGCCTCCCTGCTCCCGCCGCCCCCGCGCCGCCGGGGCGAGGCGGTTGCGCCGCCGCCGATGGCCCGGGCGGCCACGCCGCGCCTTCCGGAGATCTGGGTGGGAGCGCGGCGGCGCGAGGAGCTCGTCGCTCTGCTCTCGGAGATGCCCGGGAGCGCTCTCATCATCGCCCCCGACATCGCCGGCGCCGGTCGCTGGGCCCGACGCCTGCAAGCCGCTCGCCTGGACAGCGGCACGTCGGACGAGATGCGGAGGGCGGCGTGGTTCGCGGCAGCCCGGGGGCGCGCCCGGGCGGTCGTGGGCACCCGGTCGGCCCTGCTGGCCCCTCTCCCCCCGCCGGCGATGCTCGTCCTCCTCGACGAGCAGGACGTGGCGCACCGTCCTCCAGGCGCCCCGCGCATCCACTCGCGCGACCTCCTGCGGGAGCGCGCGGCCCTCGAGGGCAGCCGGCTCGTCATGCTCTCGGGCGCGCCCTCGTGCGAGAGCTGGTGGGGGAGCGCGCAGGGGGCGATCGCGTGCCACGGGGCCGATCGCGGCCCCTGGCCCGAGGTCGTGACCGCCGACACCCGGGGCATCCTGCGCAACCATCCGCTCACCCCGCCGCTGACCCGGGCCATCGAGGACGCCACGCGCGCGGGACGCCGCGTGGCCCTCATCGCGGCGCGGAGCGCGACGGCCCTCGGCTGCGACGACTGCGGAGCGGTGGTGCGCTGCCCGGACTGTGCCATCGCGCTGTCCCACGCGCGAGGGGCGGCGAAGGCGATCTGCCGCCTGTGCTCGCGCGGCGAGCCCGTGCCCGACAGCTGCGCCCGGTGCGGAGGGCATCGCCTCTCGCCCTTCGGCTGGAGCGCCGAGCGCGTGGAAGCCGCGGTGGCCCGCCGCTTCCCCCGCCTGCGCGTGGCCCGGGCCGCGCCGCGCGCGCCGGGGGCCGCGGCCCCGGAGCCGGACGTCGTGATCGGCACCGCGGCGCTGTTGCGAACCGTGCGGCCCCGGAGTCTGGGCAGCGTGGGATTCATCTCCCTCGACGGGCTCCTGCGGCTCCCCGACTTTCGCGCCGGCGAGCGCGTGTTCCAGACCCTGTGGACCGCTGCCGAGGCGGTGGGCCCGCGCGGGCGCCTCGTCGTCCAGACCCTGCACCCCGACCACCACGCGGTCGCCGCGGTCCGCGAGCAGGATCGGTCCGCCTTCTACGGCCCCGAGATCGCCTCGCGCCGCGACCTCGGCTACCCGCCCTTCCGGCGGCTGTGCGCGATGACCGTGCGCGGCCGCGATCGGCTGGCCGCTCACGCGCTGGCGCAGGAGTGCGCGGCCGCCGCGCGGGGGGTGCCGGGGCTGACCGTCTATCCCCCCGTTGCCGCGGGTGGGCCGGGGGCGCGCCGGCCGCGCTGGCAGGTGGTGGTCAAGGGCCCGGCCGAGCTGCCCCGCCTGCTGGCCGAGCCGCTGCGTTCGGTCCTCGAGCGAGGCCGCCGCGCGGCCGGTGTGGTAGAAGTAGAGATGGATCCGGTATCGCTCTCGTAGTCCCCCGAACGACCCCGGCGAGGAGACGGTGGCAATGGCAGTTCGCGAGGTCCGGAGCTACGGCGACCCTGTCCTGCGGCAAAAGGCGCGCCCGGTGACGGAGGTGACGGCCGAGATCCGGGCGCTGATCGCCGACATGGTGGAGACCATGCACCACGAGATCGGAGTGGGCCTGGCCGCTCCACAGATCGGCATCGCGCTGCGGCTCGTCGTCATGGACGACGGCAAGGGCAAGGCCCGGGCCCTCGTGAATCCGGAGATCACCGATCGCCGCGGCTCGGTGGTCGCCGAGGAGGGATGCCTCTCCGTCCCGGGTATCTTTGCCGAGGTGGAGCGAAGCGAGTGGATCCGGGTGGAGGCCGCCGACGAGGACGGAAAGCCCGTGGCCATCGAGCTGCGGGGCTTTCTCGCGCGCGTGGTCCAGCACGAGATGGACCACCTCGACGGCGTCCTCTTCATCGATCGCCTGCCCCCGGTGGCGCGTGACCGCATCAAGAAGCGGATCCAGCGCGAGGGCCTTCCCGCGGAGGGCTCCCACCGGGCCTTCGCGCTCTAGCGCTCCCCGGTCCGCACCGCCTGGCTCGCGCCGATGCGGACCAGGCTTTCGAGGCCAGCGTGCGCGTGCTCTTCTACGGAACGCCCGACTTCGCCCTGCCCACGCTTGACATGCTCCTGGTGCGCCACGAGGTGGTCGGGGTCGTGACCCAGCCGGACCGGCCCGGCGGCCGTGGCCAGCGCGTCCTGGCTCCCCCCGTGAAGCGGCGCGCCGTCCGGGCTGGCATCCCGGTGCTACAGCCAGTCCGCCTGCGCGATCCCGGCTGGGCCGAGCGCCTGTCCGCGTATCGCGCGGATGTGGCGGTGGTCGTCGCCTTCGGCCAGATCCTCCCGAAGCCGGTGCTCGACGTCCCCGGGCGGGGCTCGATCAACGTCCACGCCTCCCTGCTGCCGCGGTACCGGGGCGCCGCCCCGATCGCGTGGACCATCATCCGCGGCGAGACCGAGACCGGGATCACGACATTCCGGATGGACGCCGGCATGGACACCGGCGATCTCCTGCTCCAGTCGGCCACTGCCATCGGCCCCGACGAGACGGCCGGGGACCTGGCCCGGCGCCTGGCCACGCTGGGCGCCGACGTGCTCGCCCGGACGCTTTCGCAGCTCGACGGGCTGCGCCCAACCCCGCAGGACCACAGCGCCGCCACTCCGGCGCCGCGGCTGCGGAAGGAGGACGGATGGCTCCAGCTCGCCGACAGCGCCAGCGCCCTGGCCAGCCGGGTGCGCGGCTGCAATCCGTGGCCGGGGGCGGTGCTGAGAGCTCCAGGGGGACGCGTGCTCGTGTGGCGCGCGGTGGCCCGGCCCGCGGCGCAAGAGGGCGCGCCGGGAACGCTGGTGGCGGCCGGCGGCGAGCTTGGAATCGCCACCGGGAGCGGGGTGCTCGTGCCGCTGGAGGTCCAGCCCGAGAACCGGCGAGCCATGACCTGGGCCGATTACCTCCGGGGCGCGCGACTCGGCCCGGGAGCCGTGGTCGCGAGCATCGCCTGACCGCGCGAGCCGCCGGCCACCGGCGACGCCGTGGGCCCCGCCCGGCCGCCCGGTGGGGGGTGCGGATCCTGGCCGCCGCCGGTCTCGCCTTCGGGGTCTGGCTCGCGTACCAGTGGGTGACCTGGCCGGACGTTGCCGGGCTCGCGAGGGATCGACCGCCCACCACGGCCTTCATCGATCGGTACCGCGAGGCCCGGCGAGCGGCCGGCAAGCCGGACCGCGTGGCCTGGACGTGGACGTCATACGGCGCCGTCTCGGCGAGCCTGAAGCGGGCGGTCCTCGTGGCGGAGGACGTCAACTTCTTCTCGCACCGGGGCTTCGAGACCAAGGAGATCCGGAACGCGCTGGAGGAGGCCCTGCGAGAGGGAGAGATACCGCGCGGGGCCTCGACGATCAGCCAGCAGCTCGCCAAGAATCTCTGGCTGTCGCCGTCGCGCAACCCGTGGCGGAAAGCCAAGGAGGCGATCCTCACCTGGCAGCTCGAGCGCGCGCTCGGCAAGCGGCGCATCCTCGAGCTCTACCTGAACGTCGTGGAGCTCGGCCCCGGAGTCTACGGGGTGGGCGCGGCGAGCCGGCACTACTTCGGCAAGGCGGCGAGCGAGGTCGGAGAGGCTGAGGCGGCCCAGCTCGCCGCGAGCTTGCCGAACCCGTCAGCCTGGCATCCGGGGGCGGATAGTCCGGGCTATCGGCGCCACGCGGCCTCGATTCAGCGCCGCATGGCGCGCGCGACTTTTCTCCAGCACCAGCTCTGAACTCCCCCGGAGACCAGATCCGGACACACCCGCGACACCGCAGGACAGCCTCGCGGCCCTAGTGTGCTGAGTCAGAAATGTGCCGACAAAGCGCCGGGCGGGGTGGGGGCCCTCCCCGCGGGACACGCTGTGTCGCGGAGCGCTACCGGCACTCAATGGGGCCACGAGATGGGTGGTGGGTGGCTTCGGCCATCCGCA
>DATKEI010000442.1:0-11450 GCA_035544455.1 Binatia bacterium
CGGTGGGGGGGTGTCGGGGGAGGAGCGGCGGGCGCTCCCCCCCGGCTCGCCCGGAGTCGTGCGGGAGCGGGCGCGGCGGGTGGTCGGTGGGGGGGTGTCGGGGGAGGAGCGGCGGGCGCTCCCCCCCGACTCGAACTGACCGTGCTGGTCATCCCCGCCATCGACATCCGGGGCGGGCGCTGCGTGCGGCTGCTCCAGGGCCGGGCCGAACAGGAGACGGTGTTTTCCGACGATCCCGTCGCCGTCGCGCTCCGGTGGGAGACCGAGGGCGCGCCGCGCCTTCACGTCGTGGACCTCGACGGCGCGTTCGCGGGTCGGCCGGCGCAATCGGTGCTGCTGCGGGAGATCGCGGCCGCGGTGTCCGTTCCCGTCGAGGTCGGAGGAGGCCTGCGGGACCTCATCGCCGTCGAGACCGCCCTCCGGGCGGGGGCCCGCTGGGCGGTCGTCGGGACGCGGGCGGCGCTGGATCCCGCGTTTCTCGCCGAGGCGTGCCGCGCCTTCGCCGACCAGGTGATCGTCGCCGTCGACGCCGCCGACGGCCGGGTGGCCGTGGACGGGTGGACGCGCGTTCTCGATCTCGACGCGGTCGCCTTTGCGCGGACCGCGGCGGCCGCCGGCGCCTGCGCGATCCTCTACACGGACATCGCCCGCGACGGCACAGAGCGCGGTCCCAGCATCCGGAGCACGGAGCGCGTGGCCCGGTCCGCGGGAGTTCCCGTGCTGGCCTCAGGGGGCGTGGGGTCGCTGGCCGACCTGCGTCAGCTCGCCCGCATCGCCGGCGTGGAGGGGGCCATCGTCGGGCGCGCCCTCTACAGCGGAGCCGTCGACCTCGCCGCCGCCCTGCGCGCGGTGGGCCGGGCCCCGGACCATGCGTGAACAGAGGGCCACCCTCCCCCCGGCCGTCACCGAGGGAGAGGGCCGGGGGAGTTGTTAGGGGCCAGGGCATGCTCTGCAAGCGCGTCATCCCGTGTCTCGACGTGCACGCCGGGCGGGTCGTCAAGGGCGTCCGGTTCGCGGATCTACGCGACGCGGGAGATCCGGTGGAGGCCGCCCTGGCCTACGACGCCCAGGGAGCGGACGAGCTGGTCTTCCTCGACATCACAGCATCCCTCGAGGAGCGCGCCATCATGCTCGACGTGGTGCGGCGGACCGCCGAGGGCATCTACATGCCGCTCACCGTGGGCGGGGGGGTGCGGACCCTCGCGGACGTCCGCACGCTGCTCCGCGCCGGGGCCGACAAGATCTCCCTGAACACGGCGGCCCTGGCCCGCCCCGGGCTGATCCGCGACGCCGCCCAGGCCTTCGGAAGCCAGTGCATCGTGCTGGCCATCGACGCGCGGCGGGAGACGGGCGGGCCGGCGCCGCGCTGGGGGGTCTACACTCACGGGGGCCGGAACCCGGCCGGCCGCGACGCCGTCGAGTGGGCGCGCGAGGCGGAGGGGCGGGGCGCCGGAGAGATCCTCCTGACCAGCATGGACCGCGACGGCACGGGCCAGGGCTACGACGTCGATCTGACGCGCGCCGTGTCCGAGGCGGTCTCGGTGCCAGTCATCGCCTCCGGCGGGGCGGGCACGCTCGACCACCTGGCCGACGTCGTGAGCGAGGGCCGCGCCGACGCGGTGCTGGTGGCCTCGATGTTCCACTTTGGCCAGTACCGGATCATCGAGGCGAAGCGCGCGATGCGCGCCCGGGGGGTCCTCGTGCGGATCGAGCCATGAGTCTCGCCGACGAGCTCCGGTGGGACGCGGCCGGCCTGCTCCCCGCCGTGGTCCAGGAGACGGAGACGGGGGAGGTGCTGATGGTGGCCTGGATGAGCCCGGACGCGCTTGCCGAGACGCTCCGGACCGGGGCCAGCCACTTCTGGTCGCGGTCCCGCCAGGCCCTGTGGCGCAAGGGCGAGACGTCCGGCCACGTCCAGCACGTCGACGCCGTGTACGCCGATTGCGACCGGGACACCCTGCTCGTCCAGGTGCACCAGGAGGGCGTGGCCTGCCACACCGGGGCGCGGAGCTGCTTCTTCACGCGCCTGTCCGGGCCCGCAGGCGGGGCCGGCGCCGCGGAGGCCCGCCGGGAAGGGCCGGGTGTGCTCGAAGTGGTCGAGCGGCTCCTCCGATCCCGCGCGGCCGAGCCGGTTGCGGGCTCCTACACGTCGAACCTCATCGCGGCGGGCGAGCCGCGCATCTGCCGGAAGATCGGCGAGGAGGCAGTCGAGGTCGTGACGGCGGCGCTCGGAGGCGAGGGGGACGCCCGCGTCGTGGCCGAGATGGCCGACCTCTGGTTCCATTCCATGGTGTTGCTGGCGGCGCGGGGGATTCCCCTCCGCCGCGTCTTTGCCGAGCTGGCTCGTCGCCACGCCGAGCGCGGGGGAGCTTCGGATCGGTGATCCCTGGCCGCTGCTCGCCTGACCGCCCCTGGCACCGCGCTTGTCCGCCTCTGCACCGAGCCTGCGCGAGACTGCGACCACGGCCCGGCCCCGGATCCCCGCGGAGAATGAGGAGAGGCCGATGGGCGTGGCTTCTGCTCGTCGCCGTGGCCGCCGCGGCCTGCAGCACAGCCCGCGTCCAGGCCGGCATCTTCCACTCGGACACGGGGTACCGGGTGACGTTGCCCCCCGGCGGCTGGACCGTCGTGAAGAGCGGGGACGCCGATCTCGAGCTGCGCCGGTCCGAGCCCGCCGGCGGCATCGCGGTGTCGGCGACCTGTGAAGGGGCGCCGCCGGGCCGGCCGCTCCCCCTGCTGGCGCGCCACCTGACCTTTGGCCTGGCCGACCGCCGGACGCTCGAGCGCGGCCCGGCCGAGGTCGGCGGGGCGGCCGCGGAGCGGCTGGTCCTGAGTGGCCGGGTCGACGGGACCGAGGTCATGGTCGAGGCGGTGGTGACCAAGGACGCGCGGTGCGTGTACGACTTCCTGTACGTTGCCTCGCCGGAGAGCTTCGAGGCCGGACGCCCGGCCTTCCGGGCGCTGATCGGCAGCTTCGCGGCCGGGCGGCCCGGGCGATGACGATCGGACTCTCCCGCCACGTGCGCGAGTCGCTGATCTGGTACGGAGGGCTCTGGTTGCTCGTGGTCCAGGTGGGCCGCAACCTCGCCCTGCCGCCCGCCTACCTGGCCCTGGTCGCGCGCGAGATCGACACCATCGGCGTGCGGTCCCTCACCGTGGCCCTCACCGCCGCGCTGTTCACCGGCATGGTCCTGGCCCTGCAGACGGCCGTGAACATGGCCCGGTTCGGGGCGGAGAACTACGTGGGGCCAGTGGTCGCGCTCTCCATCCTCCGCGAGCTGGGGCCGGTGCTCACGGCCATCCTCGTCGGCGGCAAGGTCGCCTCGGGCATCACGGCCGAGCTGGGGTCGATGAGGGTCACCGAGCAGATCGACGCCCTGCGCGCCCTCGGGGTGAACTACATCAAGCGCCTAATCGTGCCGCGCGTGCTCGCCGCGCTCTTCGTCTTCCCGATGGTCACGGTCCTGGCCGACGCGGTGGGGCTCATCGGTGGCATGCTGGTCGTGGTGTTCGAGCGCGACGTCGACACCTTCCTGTACTGGAACACGATCGCGTACTGGGTCGTGCTCAAGGACTTCCTCACCGGCATCTTCAAGAGCCTGGTCTTCGGCGTTCTCGTCACCCTGATCGGCTGCTACAACGGACTCGCCACCACCGGCGGCACGGAGGGCCTCGGGCGGTCCACCACGGCCACCGTGGTCCAGGTCGCCATGAGCGTGATCATCTCGGACTTCTTCCTGACCAAGCTGCTGCTCATCCTGTTCTGGTAGGCGTCGCGAGCGCGTATCCTCGGACCATGGCCATTGTCGACGTGAAGGAGGTCCACAAGGGCTTCGACGGCAAGCCCGTGCTGCGGGGGCTCAGCCTGTCCCTGGACAAGGGCACCGTTCTCGCCGTCATGGGCGGGAGCGGCTCCGGCAAGACCGTGCTGCTCCGGATCATCGACGGGCTGATCCGCCCGGACCGGGGCGAGGTGCGGCTGTTCGGCACGCGCATCGACACCCTGCGCGAGGAACAGATGCTCCCCATCCGGCGCCGCGTGGGGTTCGTCTTCCAGGGGGCGGCCCTGTTCGACTCGCTCTCCGTCTTCGAGAACGTGGCGTTTCCCCTGCGCGAGCACACCGCACTGTCGCTCGGGGAGATCACGGACCGGGTCCACCGCCAGCTGGCCATGGTGGGCCTGCCCGGGACCGACGACCTCTTGCCCGGCGAGCTGTCCGGGGGCATGCGCCGGCGGGTCGGGATCGCGCGGGCGCTCGTCATGGAGCCGGAGGCGGTGCTCTTCGACGAGCCCACCGCCGGCCTCGATCCGACCAACGCCCGCCTGGTGGCGGAGCTCATCGCCGAGCTCCGGCGCGGGGTCTGCGACACCGCGGTGGTGGTCACCCACGACATCGAGTTCGCCGACCTCGTCGCGAGCCAGATGGCCATCCTCCACGCGGGCCGCTTTGCCGAGGTGGGCGCGCCCGCGGCGATCCACGCCTCGGACAACCCCACCGTGCGGAAGTTTCTCGCCGGCGAGCTGCGGGAAGGCTGAGCGGCGATGGCGGAACCGGCGGACGGCCGCGGCATGTCGCTCCAGCTCCGCATCGGCGCCTTCGTGGTCGCCGGCCTGCTCGCGTTCCTGGCCATGATCTACTTGCTCGGCGCCCAGGCCCGGTACTTCGAGCGCAAGTACGATCTCGTCGCCGAGTTCACCGAGGTGGGAGGGCTCATCGAGGGGGCGACGGTGCGCCTCGCCGGGGTGCAGATCGGCCGGGTCACCGACGTCGTGCTGCCGGGCGAGCCCGCGGGCAAGGTGCGGGTGACGCTGACCATCGCCCGGCGCTTCATGGATCGCATCCGCCGCGATTCCGAGGCCCGGATCACCACGCAGGGACTCCTGGGGGACAAGCTCGTCGACATCACCATCGGCGGCGCCGGGGCTCCGCCGCTCGCGCCCGGCGACGTCATCACCAGCCGCGATCCGTTCGAGCCGGGCCAGATCCTGGCCGAGGGCGCCCGCATCCTCGGCAGCGTCGGCCGGCTCGCCGATGGCCTGGAGCGCACGCTCGCGAGCGTCAACGACGCGGGGGCAATGGACGATCTCGGCGCCGCGCTCAAATCCACCCGGCGGTTCGCCGAGGGGCTCGAGGCGCTCCAGAACGGCGGGACCCTGGGCGACCTCGCCGCCGCCGCGCGCTCGATGCGGCAGATCGGCGAGCGCGTGGAGAAGGGACCCGGCCTCGTGCACGCCCTCGTCTACGAGGAGCCGGAAGCCATGCGGCGCCTGGACGCCCTCCTCCGCTCGGCCCATGGCCTCCTGGTCCGCGCCGAGAGCCGGGACAGCGCCATCGGCGCCCTGCTCGCGCCCGGCGGCGACCGCGGCGTGCGCGCCCTCCTGGATGCCATGCAGTCGGTCAAGCGGATGGCCGACCAGGTGGAGCGCGGCGACGGCCTCCTGTGGGCCCTGCTCGTCGATCCCGAGTACAAGGACGTCGCGCGCGATCTCCGCGCGCTGAGCCGGAACTTCCGCGAGGTCTCCGACCGGGTGGTGCGCGGAGAGGGCCTCCTGGGCGCGCTCGCCAGCTCCGAGACGCCGGGGGCGATGGGGGACGCCGTCGGCGACTTCCGGGTCGCCATGGCAAACCTGCGCGCCCTCACGGACCGGCTGAGCGCGGGCGACGGGACGCTGGGCGCGCTCCTTGCCGACCCCACCGTGTACGAGAACCTGGCCGCCTTCCTCGAAGGGGCTCAGCGGAACTATCTGCTCCGCGCCCTGATCCGCTCCAGCATCGGTGCCGCCTCCCCCCAGCCCGCCCCCCCCTCGCCTGTCCCTCCGCGATGACGCTCGCCCGCGCGCACCGCTGCCAGCAGTGCGGCTATGCGTCGCCGAAGCCGGGCACGTGCCCGGACTGCGCGCGCGCCGGGACGTTCGTCCAGCTCGTCGAGGAGCGCGCCACCCCGGCGCGGACCGGCCGCCGGCCCCGCGGAACCCCGGGGGCCCGGCCGCTGCCGTTCCATGCCATCGAGGCGCAGGAGGGCGAGCGCACGGGGACGGGCATCGGCGAGCTCGACCGCGTCCTCGGCGGCGGGGTGGTCAAGGGGTCGCTGGTGCTGATCGGCGGTGATCCTGGGATCGGCAAGTCCACGCTCCTCCTCGCCGCCAGTCACGCCCTCGCCGCTGCGGGACCCGTCCTCTACGTATCGGGCGAGGAGTCGGCGGGACAGGTCAAGCTCCGGGCCGACCGGATGGGGGTCGCCAGCCCGAGCCTCTACTTCCTCGCCGAGACCGACCTCGAGGCCATCGAGGCGCACGTGGCCGACCTCCGGCCGCGCGTCCTCGTGGTGGATTCCATCCAGACCGCCTACCTGCCCGCCCTGGAGTCCGCGCCCGGCAGCGTCGCCCAGGTGCGCGAGTGTGGGGCCCGGCTCATGCTGCTGGCCAAGCACCGCGGGGTCGCCACGTTCCTGGTCGGCCACGTCACCAAGGAGGGGGCGCTGGCGGGCCCGCGAGTGCTGGAGCACCTGGTGGACACCGTCCTCTACTTCGAGGGCGAGCAGCACCACGCCTACCGGGTGCTCCGCGCCGTGAAGAACCGCTTCGGGTCCACCAACGAGATCGGCGTGTTCGAGATGCAGGAGCGCGGGCTGATCGAGGTGCGGAACCCCTCGCGCTTCTTCCTCGCCGAGCGGCCGGCCGGCGCGCCCGGCTCGGTCATCGTGTCCACGCTCGAGGGGACGCGGCCGCTCCTGCTCGAGCTGCAGGCGCTGGTGACGCCCGCCAGCTTCGGCACGCCCAGGCGCACCGTGCTCGGGGCGGATTACAACCGCGTCTGCCTCCTCCTGGCCGTGCTCGAGAAGCGGCTGGGCCTGCCGCTGCTCGGCCAGGACGCATTCGTGAACGTCGCCGGGGGCGGGCGCGTCGCGGAGCCGGCCGCCGACCTCGGCCTCGTGGTCGCGGTGGCATCGAGCTACCTCGATCGCCCCGTCCCCGCCGACGTGGTGGTCATGGGCGAGGTGGGGCTGGCCGGGGAGGTCCGCGCCGTCACGGGCCTGGCCGCGCGTCTCAAGGACGCCGCCGCTCTCGGCTTCGGCACGGCCCTCGTGCCGCAGAACAACCTCGCCGCGGCCGAGCGGCCCTTCCCGCTGGACGTGCAGGGGGTCGCCTCCGTGGAGGAGGCGGTGAAGGCGCTCCTGGGCGGATGAGCCGACCGCGCGCGCCGATCGCGATCTGCGCCCCGCGACCCCACGCGCGATGAGCGCGCGCCGCCGGGCGCCGCGCCGCCCCGTAGCGGTCGCCATCGTCCCGGCGGGGGGGGCGGGCACGCGACTCGGCAGCCGCGTGCCCAAGCAGTACCTCGCGGTCGGCGGGACGCCGCTGCTCGTCCGCACCGTCCGCCTGCTCGCGCGCGCGCCCTCGATTGCGGGCGTGGTGGTGGCGGCCCCGGCGCCGCGTGTCGAGACCACCCGCGCCCTGCTCCGCCGGCACCGGCTGCCGAGGTCGGTGACGGTGGTGGCGGGGGGGACCACCCGTCAGGACTCCGTGCGCGCCGGCCTCGAGGCGGCTCCCGGAGGGATTCCCTTCGTCCTCGTCCACGACGCGGTGCGGCCGTTCATCGGGGCGGATCTCGTGGAGCGCGTCCTCGCCGCGGCGCGCCGGTGGGGGGCGGCGACGTGCGGTGTCCCCGTGCGGGAGACGGTCAAGCGCGTGCGAGGGGAGACTGTCGAGGCCACCGTCGATCGGGAGGGGCTGTGGCTGGTGCAGACACCGCAGGGCTTCCGGCGCGAGCTGCTCTGCCGGGCGCACGAGGCGGCGCGCCGGGACGGGTTCGCGGGGACGGACGACGCCGTGCTCGTCGAGCGCCTCGGCGAGCGGGTGGCCATGGTGCCTGGCCTCGCGCAGAACATGAAGATCACGAGCCGCATCGATCTGGCCCTGGCCCGGCGCTGGGCGCGCCCCCGGCGGGCGCCGGGACGCAGCAGAGCGTGATCGACCCGCGAGGGCCGGCGGAGATCCGGAGCGGTCTCGGCTTCGATCTCCATCCCCTGGTGCCCGGGCGCCCCCTGGTGCTCGGCGGCGTCACCGTGCCCTCGGCGGTGGGGCTCGATGGCCACTCCGATGCCGACGTGCTGAGCCACGCCGTCGGGGAGGCGCTCCTCGGAGCCCTGGCCCTCGGCGACCTCGGCCGCCTGTTCCCCGATACCGATCCGCGCTATCGTGGCGTGTCCAGCCTCGCCCTGCTGATGGCGGTCATGGAGCGGGTGCGCGCCCGCGGAGGGCGGCTCGTGAATGTCGATGCCACCGTGATCTGCCAGGCCCCGCGCCTCGCCCCGTTCCTGCCGGAGATGGCGGGGCGGCTCGCCGGCGCGCTCGGCGTCGCGGCGGATCGGGTCAGCGTCAAGGCCAAGAGCCCGGAGCACCTGGGGCTCATCGGCCGCGAGGAAGGCATTGCGGCCATGGCGGTGGTGTCCGTGGCCGTCGACGGCCACGGACGTGAGCGCCCGTGAACGAAGCCAAGGAGCGTCCCGTGTCCCTCAGGATCTTCAACTCGCTCAGCCGCCGGAAGGAGGACTTCGCGCCGCTCGCGCCGGGCGAGGTCCGCATGTACGTGTGCGGCGTCACCCCCTACGATCTGAGCCACATCGGCCACGCCCGGAGCGCGCTCGTCTTCGACGTCATCCGGCGCTACCTGGCCTTCAAGGGCCTGCGCGTGACGTTCGTCAAGAACTTCACCGACATCGACGACAACATCATCCGCCGGGCCCAGGCCGAGGCGGTGCCGGCCTCCGAGGTGGCGGAGCGCTACATCGCCGAGTACCGGGCGGACATGGCGTCCCTGGGCATCTTGCCCGGCGACGTGGAGCCCAGGGCAACCGAGCACATCCCCCAGATGGTGGCGCTGATCGAGCGCCTGCAGGCGAAGGGCGTGGCCTATCTCGTGGACGGGGACGTCTACTTCGAGGTGCGGCGCTTCCCGCCGTACGGCAAGCTCTCGGGCAAGAACCTCGAGGAGCTCCTGTCCGGCGCGCGCGTCGAGGTGGACGAGCGCAAGCGCGATCCCCTCGACTTCGCGCTGTGGAAGGCGTCCAAGCCCGGTGAGCCGAGCTGGTCCAGCCCCTGGGGGCCCGGGCGGCCGGGATGGCACGTCGAGTGCTCGGCCATGGCGATGGAGTATCTCGGGCAGACCCTCGACCTCCACGGCGGCGGCGAGGATCTCATCTTCCCGCACCACGAGAACGAGATCGCCCAGTCCGAAGGGGCCACGGGCCGCCCCTTCGTGCGCTGGTGGATGCACAACGGGTTCGTGAACCTCGGCGCCGAGAAGATGTCGAAGTCGCTGGGGAACACGCTCCTGATCCGCGAGCTGGTGCAGCGGCACGACCCCGAGGCCATTCGCCTGTACCTGCTCGGGACCCACTATCGCAACCCCGTCGAGTTCGCCGAGGAGCGCTTCGAGGAAGCGGGGCGGGCCCTTCAGCGCCTGCGCGCCCTGCGCCTTCAGGCCGACCGGATCGCCGCTGCGGGCACGCCGCGGTCCGGCGCGGACGGCGGCCTCCTCGGCGAGCTGGCGGAGTATCGCCGCCGGTTCGAGGCGGCCATGGACGACGACTTCAACACCGCGCAGGCCCTCGGGGTACTGTTCGACCTGAGCCGGCTGCTTCACTCCGCGCGCGCTCGGGTCGAGGCCGGCCAGATCGGGGCGGCGCCCTTCCTGCTCGGCGTCGGCGAGCTGGTCACCCTGGGCGGCGTCCTTGGTCTGTTCCAGGCGCCCGCGGCTGCCCCGGAGATCGAGCCCCATGTCAGGGCCCGCATCGACGCCCTGGTCGGGCTCCGCCAGGAGGCCCGGCAGCGCCGCGACTTCGCCGAGGCGGATCGCCTGAGGGACGAGATCCTCGGGCTCGGCGTGGTGCTCGAGGACACGCGGGCGGGCACCACGTGGACGCTCAGGCGGTGACCCCATGGCCATCGATGGCGGCGCCGACGCACCCCTGTACGGCCGGCACCCCGTGCTGGAGCTCTTGCGGAGCGGGTCACGGCGGGTGGAGGAGATCGCCATTCTCGGGGAGGGCCGGGGTCCGGCGCTCCACGACCTGCTGATCCTCGCCCGGCGCCTCGGGGTCCGGGTGTCCTATCGCACCCGGGACCAGCTGACGGCAATGGCGGGAACCCCGCACCACCAGGGCGTGGTGGCGCGCGTGGCCGAGGCGAGCTACCACGACCTGGACGCGATCCTCGCCGTTCCCGGCGAGCGGGGCCAGGCCCCCTTCCTTCTGGCCCTGGATCGCGTCCAGGATCCGGGGAACCTTGGCGCGCTCCTGAGAACGGCCGAGGCCGCGGGGGTGCATGGCGTCGTGGTGCCGCGCCACCAGGCCGTCGGCCTCACGCCCGCCGTGGCCCGCGCGGCCATGGGGGCCATGGAGATCGTGCCGGTGGCCCGTGAGACCAATCTTGTCAATGCGTTGGATGTCATGAGAGACCGGGCGATCTGGATCGCCGGGGCGGTGTCCTCCGGGGGCACGCCACCCTGGGAGGTCGATCTGACGGTGCCCGTCTGCCTGGTGATGGGCGGGGAGGGCGAGGGGATCCGCCCGCTGGTGGCCCGACGGCTCGACTATCGATTGACCCTTCCCATGCATGGTAAACTTCGGTCACTCAATGTCTCGGCAGCCGCGGCGGCACTGTGCTTCGAGGTTGTCCGGCAGCGGACTGTCGTGCGGCGTTCCGGAGAGCCCCCGGCCAGGCAGCGAACATCCCACCGCGCAAAACCGCTTGACGAACGGCCATCTGGGAAATAAAGTGTAGTTTTGCGACGGCTGGCGTAGCTCAGGGGCAGAGCAACTGCCTTGTAAGCAGTGGGTCGGGGGTTCAAATCCCTCCGCCAGCGCCAGCTTGCGAACGATCGGGAGCGCCAGCATTGCCAGCGAAGGGGCGAGCGGGGAGATACCCAAGTGGCCAAAGGGGGCAGACTGTAAATCTGCTGGCGGACGCCTTCGGGGGTTCAAATCCTCCTCTCCCCACCACACTCCTTTTTCCGTGACGCGGGCTTCGCGCGCTGGGCGGGGATGCGGGAATAGCTCAGCGGTAGAGCGCCAGCCTTCCAAGCTGGGGGTCGCGGGTTCGAATCCCGTTTCCCGCTCCAGCCCCCCCGGGGGTCCGGGGCGCGTGAGGCTCGACACTCTCGTGGTGATTACCCGTGCCCATGTAGCTCAGTCGGCAGAGCGCGTCCTTGGTAAGGACGAGGTCTCCGGTTCAATCCCGGACATGGGCTCCATTGCTGTTTTGTCCGATCTCGATCACAGACAGGACCGAGGGAGGGGTTAGGCGGATGGCCAAGGCGAAGTTCGATCGGACGAAGCCGCACGTGAACATCGGGACGATCGGGCACATCGATCACGGGAAGACGACGTTGACGTCGGCGATCACGAAGGTGCTGCACACGAAGTACAGCGGGGTGGCGGTGCGGGAT
>DATKEI010000443.1:0-3705 GCA_035544455.1 Binatia bacterium
CCGTCGCGCTGGTGGACGACACGGCCTTCTCGGGCATCACGGTCGAGACCCTGCTCGATCGCCTCCCCGTGCAGAGTCGGCCGAGCGCTCACGTCATCTGCCTGCGCGGTGTGGGCGAGACGCTGGCCCGTCTGCGCGCGCTCTGTCCCGTGACCGCGGGGTTCGAGGCGCCCGGGCGCATGCTGAGCGAGGTGAGCTTCATCAATGCGTCGGGCCTCGTGCGCCGGGGTAGCATTCGCCGCGCCGGACGCCCCCCGCTGGCGTTCTTCGAGCGACCCGAGTGGATCGCCGAGTGGTTCGCGGACGTGGCCCCCGCCGTGGTCGAGGCCTGCCGCGCCCTGAACGAGATCCTGGACGGGCCACCGATGACAGGCCCCCACCCGGCATCCGGAGTGACCTGATGAGCCCGAGGCGGAGCTGGTGGCCCGCGGGGCGGACGCTGTCCATCCGCAAGTATCTGGTCCTGCTCTCGGTGGTCACGCTCGTGCCGCTGGCGATCTTTGCCGCGCTGCTCGTGATACACCAGGCCCGGAGCGACCAGACCGAACGCGAGCGCGGGCTCAAGGAGATGGCCCGGGCCCTGTCCCTGGCGGTCGACGAGTACCAGGTGGGCGCCATGAACAGCCTGGTGGTGCTCGGGACGGGCCATCTTCTCGATGCCTCCGGCCGGACCGCGGAGCTGGCCGAGCGCATCGCCCGGGTCGTCCCGGGCCGCGAGGGATGGCGCGCGGTGCTGGTCCTGTCCGGGACCGGCGAGGTGCTGGCCACCACCACCGAGGCCGCGGAGTCGGCGCGCATCGCGGCGGCGGCGATGTCGCTGCGGCGCCAGGTCGAGATCACGCGGGCCCCCGCCTTCTCCCCCCTCGTCGCCGCGCTCGACTTCTTGCCCGCCGGGCCCGGGTTCCTGATCGCTGCCCCCGTCGAGCGCGATGGACGCCTCCGGTCCGTGGTGGTCGCTGCCCTCGACAGCTCGGGACTTGCGCGGATCTTGCAGTGGCAGGTGCTGCCGCCGGAGTGGACGGCTGTCGTCGTCGATCCCACCGGCCGCGTCGCCGCGCGGGTTCCGCCCGGCGGGGACGACCCGGCCGCCGGGGTGCCCTCGGTCTTGCGCGTGGACGCCGGGATGGTATCCGGGTGGCAGCTCGGCGTCGATCGAGCCGGCGTACCAACGTACCTCGCGTTGCAGCGCGCGCCCGCATCGTCGTGGGGCGTCGGCATCTCGGTGCCCCGGACCGTCGTAAACGCCCCTTTCTGGCGCTCCGTCCTCGCCGTCGTCACCGGCGGGCTGCTCTGTCTTCTCGTTGGGGCGGGCCTGGCTGCCGTGGTCGGGCGCCAGCTCGCCGCGCCGCTCACCGCCCTGAGCGCCGGGGCCGACGCCATCGAGCATGGCCGCGCCGGCACCGGCGCGTCCCCGTCCGTCGTGCGGGAGATCGCAGTCCTCGAGACGAGCCTGGCCCGGGCCAGGCAGGCGATCGAGGAGCGCGCCGCCGTTCTCCGGGAGGCGGACGCCGCCGGCCGGGAGAGCCAGGCCTGGCACGCTGCGCTCGCCGCGTGCGCGCCGGTTGGCCTCTTGCGCGCCGACGCCGCCGGCCGCGCCACGTACGTGAACGAGCGCTGGACGCAGCTCACGGGCCTGTCCCTCGCGGACACGCGCGAGGTCGCATGGGCGGGCGATATTCCGCCGGACGACCGGCGGCGTGTGACCTCGGAGTGGGCCGAGGCGCGGGCGCGGGCCGCCGAGTTCTCCACCGAGTTCCGCCTGCGCGATGCCGCCTCGCCCGGGGGCGAGTACCGCTGGCTGGCCGCCCACGCCCGGCCCGTGCTCGATGCCGACGGGCGGCTCGTCGAGTGGATCGCCGTCCTGATGGACGTCACCGAGCGCAAGCGCGCCGAGGCCGAGCGCGCGGAGCTGATCGAGCGAGCCCAGGCGGCGCAGCGGGAGGCGGAGGCGGCGAGCCGCGCCAAGGACGAGTTTCTGGCCGCCCTCTCCCACGAGCTCAGGACACCGCTGAATGGCATGTTGCTCTGGGTGCAGGTCCTGCGCGAAGCACCGGCCGAGCCCAGCATGTCCAGCCGCGCCCTCGAGGCCATCGAGCGGAGCGCCAGGCTCCAGGCCAGGCTCATCGAGGACATCCTCGATCTGGCGCGGATGAGCTCGGGGCGATTCACCGTGGATCTCCGCCCCGTGGATCTCATGGCCGTCGTTCGAGGAAGCCTGGAGGCCGCGGGGGATGAGGCGGGGCGCAAGGCGGTCGAGCTCACCGCCGATCTCGACGACAGGCGGTCCTGGGTGCTGGCCGACGCGTCCCGCCTCCAGCAGGTCTTTGTGACCCTGCTCTCGAACGCCATCCGCTTCACGCCCAAGGGCGGTCAGGTCCGCGTCGGGGTCGACCGGGGGGGCGCCGAGGTCGCGGTGAGCGTGCGCGACACGGGCGAGGGAATCCCCCCCGAGTTCCAGGCTCACCTCTTCGAGCGGTTCCGGCAGGCCGATATGGGCCCGGGGCGCCGCCACGGAGGTCTCGGGCTCGGCCTCGCCATCGCCCGGGAGATCGTCGAGCGGCACGGCGGGCGGATCGCGGCGGCGAGCCAGGGTTCAGGCCGGGGCGCCGAGTTCACCGTCGTTCTGCCGGTGGCGGCGGAGCTGACGGCGGCGAGCCAGCCGGCGGTGGTCGAGACGACTCCGATCGAGGGGCACGGACGGCTGGACGGCATCGCGGTGCTGCTGGTCGAGGACGACGGCGACGCCCGCGAACTGGTGAGCCGCACCCTCGGCCGGCTGGGGGCCAGCGTGGTGGCGGTGTCGTCGGCGCCGGAAGGGCTGGAAGTGATCCGGCGCGAGCGCCCCCAGGTCCTCGTCAGCGACATCGGGATGCCGGGCATGGACGGCTACGATCTGATTCGCGAGGTGCGAGCCGGAGAGAACGGGGCGACGGACCCCCTCCCCGCGGTCGCCCTCACAGGCTACGCAGGCACGGGCGATCGCGAGCGTGTCCTCGCCGCGGGCTACCAGGCCCACCTGGCGAAGCCGATCGACACGCGGCTCCTCGCCGAGACGATCACCGCCCTCGTGGCGCGTCGCTAGCGTCGCGTCAGAAGTTCGTGGACTCGCGGCGCCGGGTGGGGTGGGGGGTCCTCCCCGCGGGACCGTATCTTCTGCGGATTGCCGGTGCCACCCCCCACCCATCTCGTGGCCCCATTGAGTGCCGGCAGCGCTCCCGCGTTACAGGCGTGTCCCGCGGGGAGGGCCCCCACCCCGCCCGGCGCTTGGCGGCACGCCTCGACTCGCGGGACACTAGCGCTCGTCGCCGAGGTCAGGACAGTGCCAGGGTGGAGCCAGCTTGACGTCCCGGATGACTGCGAGCACGCGGCGGGGCGTGCCGAGATCCGACCAGGTCAGGGGTGGCAGCTCCGAGACGGCGAGGGCGTCGGGACGGGCTTCGAGGATGGCGCGGGAGAAGCTGGCCGATGACATCAGCGCGTACCCCTGGTGCAGGCCAAAGGCCTCGTGCTCGGTTCCCCAGAACGAGGCGATCCTCCGGAGCCGCTCGTTCATCGCGGGCAGCGCGGAGTCGGCCAGGGAGAGCAGGCCATCGAGTCCCGCGACGAAGACGAACGTGTTCCACAGACACCCGCGGGCGAGCAGATCGCGAGCCTCCTCGGCGCTGGGCTTCTCCCGGAAGGCGGCGACTCGGCGGATGTCGCTCT
>DATKEI010000444.1:0-9506 GCA_035544455.1 Binatia bacterium
GGCGTCGAAGAGGCCGCGCACCCAGCGGATGTTCGCGTCGTCGGCCCCCGCCTCGTCCCACAGGGTCAAGATGTTGAGCAGGTACACGGCGTCGCGGTGCGGGTACGCGGTGGCGCCGGCGGGCACGCGGTTCACGGCCCCGCCGTAGAACTCGAGGATCGTGGCCGAGAGCGGGGCCGGCAAGGCCATGGCGTGCTCGACCACGGTGTCGAGGGCGGCGTCGTCAAGCGGCGCGCGGAGAAAGGACGACTTCCAGTACGCCCGCTTGCCGGCCGGGCCGGTGCCGTTGAGGGCCGTCTGGAACTCCACGTACGGCATGGGCTGGACGGCGTCCTGGAGCGGCGGGCCGAACTCGCGCAGGGGGCGGATCACCGCCTCGCCCTCGGCGAGGGGGCCGTGGTAGCACACGATGATGATCGCGACCGGGGTGCCGTCGGGGGCGTGGGCCAGGGCGGCGTACGTGGCCAGGTCCTCGGGCGCGGTCCGGGTGAAGTCGCGCCAGAATTTCAGCATCTCGGGAGCCCGCGCACGCGGGTGGATCAGCAGCCCGGCCAGGACCTGGGGGCCAACCGGATGCAGCCGGTACTCGAACCGCGTCACGACGCCGAAGTTGCCGCCGCCGCCCCGCACCGCCCAGAAGAGGTCGGGGTGCTCGGTGGCGCTGGCCGTGCGCAGGCGGCCGTCCGCGGTGACGATGTCCACCGACAGGAGGTTGTCGCACGCGAGGCCGTACTTGCGAACGAGCCAGCCCACGCCGCCGCCGAGGGTCAGCCCGGCGATCCCGGTCGTGGACACGACTCCTCCCGGGGTCGCCAGCCCGAAAGCCTGCGTCTCGCGGTCGAGGTCGCCCCAGGTCGCTCCCCCCTCGGCCTGCGCCGTGCGCGCGGCCGCGTCGACCCGGATGGCCTTCATGCCGGACAGGTCGATGAGGAGCCCGCCGTCGCACACGCCGGTTCCGGAGGCGCTGTGGCCGCCCCCGCGCACGGCCAGCAGCAGCCCGTGGTCGCGCGCCAGGTTGACGGCGGCCACCACGTCCTCGGCCGCCGCGCAGCGGGCGACGAGCGCCGGGCGCTTGTCGATCATCCCGTTCCAGACCTGGCGCGCGGCATCATAGCCGTCCTCGCCCGGGCGCAAGACCTGGCCCTTGACCCCGGCCGCAAACGCCTTGATGACGCCGTCGCTCAGCATGGCCGCTCCGCTCATCGCCGCCTCCTCTCTCGCCCGGGATCGGTCCCGGGCGATGCCGCATCGGTGCGCAGGGCGCGCTACTCGACCTCCTGGAGGCGGAGCACCTCGGCGCGGCCGTCCATGTACTCGCCCATCTTCCGGCCGAGCGCCTTGAAGTAGTCGGTGCCGCGGTGCGCCTCCACCGCGGCCTGGTCCTTGTAGCGCTCCATGAACACGTAGGCCCCGCTGCCCTCGGCGCGGTGAAGGGCGTAGAGCGTGCAGCCGGGCTCGTTGGCGTTGACCTTGGACACGAGCTCCCGGGCCACGGCCTCGAATTCCTTCTCCATCCCGGGCTTCACCTTGATGGTGGCGACGATGCCGAGCATGTGCGTCTTCCTCCGTTCCGGGCCGCCATGGGTCCCTGGGTTCACGTGATGTCGCGCACGCCGTAGGCCGCAGCCCCCGCCCCCGCCGAGACGTAGCCGTCGCGCATGTCCTCGCGCACGCGCGCGGGGTCGCGCTCGGCCGGTGGGCCGTAGCCGCCCGAGCCCGGGGCGCGGAGGCAGACCACGCTCCCGGGGGGCACCGCCACCGAGCCCTTGCTGTTCAGCTCGGCCTCGGCGCCGTCGGGCCCGATCAGGGTCACGCGGCCCGCGCCGCCGGCGTGCCCGCCGTGCAGGCCGAAGGGCGCCGACTTCGCGCGCTCCAGGCACACGCTGGCGGTGGCCGGGCTGCCGAGGATGCGCCAGGCGCGCTCGACCCCGCACCCGCCGCGATGGCGACCCGGGCCGCCGCTGTCGGGGGTGATCTCGTAGCGCTCGACCCGCACCGGGAAGCTCATCTCGAGGATCTCGATGGGCGTGTTCATCGTGTTGGCGATGCCGCTCGAGATCGCGTTGATGCCGTCCTTCCTCGGCCGCGCCCCGAACCCGCCCTTGACCGTCTCGTAGCTCACGTAGGGCTGCCCGGTCCGGTAGTCGGTGCCCCCGAGGGTGAGCACCGCCGAGGTGCCCTGCGAGCAGGCCATCACCCTCTCGGGCATGAGCGAGGCGAGGGCCCCAAAGAGCATGTCGCAGACGCGGTGCGACATCTCGTGGTTGGCATAGACCACGGCGGCGGGGGCGAGCGCGTTGACGGCGCTGCCCGGGGGGGCCGTCACCTCGATGGCCCGCCAGCACCCGGAGTTGGGCGGGATGTGGTTGTCCGGGTCCGCGACCATCTTGACGCCCGTGTAGATGCCGGAGGCGGTGACGGCGAGCGGGGCGTTCATGGGGCCGGGCACCTGCGGGTCCGTGCCCGAGAAGTCCACGAGCATCCGGTCGCCCCGCTTGTCCACGCGCATGCGCACCCAGATGGGCCGGTCCTCCTTTTCGCCCTCCTCGAGGACCCCGTCGCCGTCGCAGAAATCCTCGTAGCGCCCGGTGCCGTCGGGCAGGGCGGCGAGAGCCGCCCGCATCATTCGCTCGGAGTAGTCCATCACCTCCTGCATGATCCGGAGCAGCCGCGCCACCCCGTGCTTGCGCGCCAGCTCGCCCAGCCGGGTGACGCCGCGGTGGTTGGCCGCGACCTGGGCGCGCATGTCGCCCTGCCGCTCCTCGGGGGTGCGCACGTTGGTGAAGATGAGGTCGTGCACGTCGCGGTTCGGCGCGCCCGCCGCGTACAGCCGCACGGGGGGCAGGCGCAGGCCCTCGCCGTAGATGTTCGTCGCGGCGCCGTAGCTGCCGGGGGTTCCGCTGCCGATGTCGGGCCAGTGGGCGCGCACGCACGCGAAGCCGAGGAGGATCCCCTCGTGAAAGGCCGGGGTGACGACGTTGACGTCGGGCAGGTGGCTCCCCCCGAAGTAGGGGTCGTTGTGGATGAAGACGTCGCCGGGCTCGATGCTCGGCCAGGCCTGGATCACCGCCTTCACGGCAAGGGGCATGGAGCCGAGGTGGATGGGCAGGTCCGGGCCCTGCGCCACCATCTCGCCCCGGACGTCGAAGATGCCGCACGAGTAGTCCCCCGCCACCTTGAGGAGCGGCGAGTAGGCGGTCTTGGCGAGGACGACCTTCATCTCCTCCGCCGCCGCGTACAGGCTGTTCTTGACCACCTCGAAGGTGGCCGGCTCCGTGCGCACGGCGTCGGACTGCGCGCCGGACCCGGCGGATACCTCAGGCATGGGAGAGCGCCTCCAGGAAGATGAAGCCCCGGGAGTCGACGGCGAGCCGCCAGCCCGGCGGCACCACCACCGTCGTGTCCAGGGACTCGACGATGACCGGCCCCGGCCGCTCGCTGCCCGGGCCCAGGATCTCCCGCGGCACCACGTCGCACGCCACGAGTCCGGTCTGGTTGAAGTAGACCGGCCGCGTCGCGATCTTGCCGCGGGCGGGGCCGCTGCCGGCGCGCCCGAGGTCGAGGCGGTCGAGGCGGCCCACCGCCGCCACGCGGATGTTCACGAGCTGCACCGGCTCGCCCGGACTGGCGTGCCCGTAGGTCATTCGGTGCTTGTCGTGGTAGGCGGCGGCAAGGCGGTCCAGGGACCCGGTGGTGATCGGCCCCGCCGGAACCGGCACCGTGAGCTCGTAGGCCTGGCGCGGGTAGCGGAGATCGGCGGCCCGGGTGATCTCGCGCCGCGCCGGTGGCACCTCGGCGCGCTCCAGCATGTCCGCGGCGGCGCCCTCGAGGGCCGCGTAGGCCGCGGTCAGAGCCGCGAGGTCGGCGGTGTCGAGCCGCGCATAGAACGTGCGGACGTAGTCGCGGCGGAGGTCGCTCGCCACCAGGCCGAGCGCGGAGAAGCCGCCGGGAATGGGTGGGATGACGACCTCTCGGATCTCGAGTTCCTCGGCCAGGCGCGCGGCGTGCACGGGACCGGCGCCGCCGAAGGCCACCAGCGAGAACTCCCGGGCGTCGTGCCCGCGCTCGACCGACACGATGCGGAGGGCGGCGGCCATGCTGGCGCTCACCACGTCGAGCATCCCGGCCGCGGCCTCGACCACGCCGAGGCCCAGGGGCCGGGCCACGTGGGTCTCGATGGCGGTGCGCGCCCGGTCGACGTGCACGCGCAGGGCCCCGCCCAGCAGGTACTCGGGGTTGAGGTAGCCGAGGACCACGTCGGCGTCGGTGACCGTGGGTTCCTCGCCGCCTTGCCCGTAGCAGGCGGGCCCGGGTTCCGCCCCCGCGCTCCGGGGGCCGATCCGGAGCGAGCCGCCGGCGTCGATCCAGGCGATGCTGCCGCCGCCCGCGCTCACCTCGGCCAGGTCGATCACGGGCACGCGGACGGGATGGCCGGTGCCGTGGAGCCAGCGCCCGACGTGGCTGTCCCCGCCCACCTCGTACTCCGCGGTGGTCTTGATCTCGCCGCGCTCGATGAGGCTCGCCTTGGCCGTGGTGCCTCCCATGTCGAAGGAGATGATGCAATCGCGGCCGACCTGCCGGCCGAGCAGCACGGCCGCGATCACCCCTGCCGCCGGCCCCGACTCCACCACCATGGCCGGCATCCGGAGCGCCTCCGCCACGCCGAACAGGCCCCCGCTCGAGCCCATGACGTGAAGGGCAGGGAGTCCGAGCCCGGCCAGGGAGGACTCCAGCCGGTCCAGGTACGAGGCGAGGATCGGCCCCACGTATGCGCACACCGCCGTCGTGCTCGTGCGCTCGAACTCGCGGATCTCGGGCAGGACCTCCGAGGAGAGGAACACCGGCACCCCGGGCAGGGCCTCGCGCAGCCGCGCGCCCACGCGCGCCTCGTGGGTGTCGTTCAGGAACGAGTAGAGCAGGCAGACGGCGACGGCTTCGGCCCCCGCCGCCTTGATGGCGGCGATGGCCGCGTCCACGTCGTCCATCCGGAGGGGCTCGACCACGGCGCCCTGGGCATCCAGCCGCTCCGTCACCTCGAGCCGGCGGCGCCGCGGCACGAGGACGGCGGGGGGATCCTGGTCGAGGTCGTAGAGCGTGGCCCGGGCCGAGCGCCGGAGCTCGAGCACGTCGCGCATCCCGCGGGTGGTGACGAGGGCGGTCCGCGCCCCCTTGCCCTCGAGCAGGGCGTTGGTCACGACGGTCGTGGCGTGGGCGAGCAGCGACACCGCGCCGGGCTCGATGCCGTGAGTGTCGATGGCTGTGCGCAGGGCGGCGATGACGCCCTGGCCGAAGTCGCGCGGTGTGGTCGGGACCTTGACCACCGCGATCTCGCCGGTGTCCTCGTTCGCCAGGGCGAGGTCGGTGAACGTCCCGCCGATGTCGACGCCGACCCGCCAGCGCGACATGCCGGGCCCCGGGGGACCCGGCGGCTCGCTGGCGCGGTCGGCGCTCGACCGCTGGCTCTCGAAAGCGCCGGATCCGGTCGTCGTCATCTCGCGGGGCGGCTGCAGGCGGGAGTCACCGGGCGCGGCGCGTCACGGCCGCACGGGGGACGCCCGGAGCGAGAGTCGCCCCGACCTTGCCCTCGCGGGACCCGTGGCGCAGGCCGGCGCCGGGAAGCGCCGCGCGGCACGCGTAGGTGAGCATCGCCGGGGTTGCCATCGTCAGCCCTCAGTCCCGGGAGTGTAACACTCCCGGGACTGGCCAGCCGGGGCCGTGGCCATGCCGAGGTCGTCGATCTCCCACTGTCCGCCGCGGAGGACGGCGCGAGCCGCGAATGGCCGGCGCCCCTACCGACCGGGCTCCGGCATCGGCGGAAACGGCCGGGCGGCCTCGAACGCACGGGCCGTGGCGAGCAGCGCGTGATCCTGGAACCGCGCGGCGACGAGCTGGAGACCGATCGGCAATCCGTCCGCGGTGAGCCCGCACGGGATACTGATCGCGGGAGCGCCGGCGAAGTTCGCCAGGGCGGTCGAGTCCGCAAGGTGAGATGGCGCCGGCTCGGTGAAGGCGAACGGAGGCATGACCGCGGTAGGCGCGGCGACCAGGTCCACCTCGCTCAGCGCCTGGCGGAGCGCGAGGCCGGCGGCCTCGATCAGGCGCTCGGCCTTGATCAGGCGGCCGGCCTGAACGTCGCGGCCGTACTCCAGCATCCGCCGCAGCTCCGGGGTGAAGGCGTCGGGGCTCTCGGCGAGCGCCGCCTCGTGCGCGACCCACGCCTCCGCCTCGATCACGAGGAGCCCGGCGCGCCGGGTCCGCGACGGGTCGTAGCCCGGCAGCGCGATCCGCTCCACGCGCGCGCCCATCCCCCGGAACACCTCCACCGAGCTCTCGAAGGCGGCGCGCACGTCGGCGTGCAGCGGGGCCGCGTCCGGGCTGGAGATCAGGCCGATGCGCAGCCCCTGGCCCGCCCGATCGGACGGGCCGAGGGGCAGCGCGTCGCGCATGTCGGCGGCCGCACCGATGGATGCGACCTGCCCGGGGTCGCGCTCGGCGATCGCGTCCAGGAGCAGGCCGAGATCGGAGACGGAGCGGCAGAGCGGACCCACGTGGTCGAGCCGCCAGCTCAGCGGGACGACGCCGCGCGTGCTGACGAGGCCGAAGGTCGGCTTGAACCCGGCCACCCCGCAGAAGGCGGCGGGCAGGCGCACCGATCCCATCGTGTCCGTGCCGAGCCCGCCCGCGCAGAGGCGGGCGGCGACGGCGGCCCCCGTCCCTCCGCTCGAGCCACCCGGCGTGAAGCCAATGCGCCACGGGTTGTGCGTGCGGCCGTGATGCGGGTTGTCCGTCGTGCCGCCCAACGCCGCCTCGTGCATGTTGAGCTTGCCGAGGATCACCGCCCCCGCCGCGCGCAGCCGGCCCACCACCTCTGCGTCGCGCGCCGGCATCGCGACCGCGCCCGGGCCGAGCCCGTTGGTCGTCGGCACGCCGGCGACGTCGATGTTGTCCTTGATGGCGACGGGAATGCCGTCGAGCGGACCGAGCGCCGCGCCGCGCGCCCGGCGGGCGTCCGCCGCCCTCGCCTCGGCGCGCGCCGACTCGCGCAGGACGGCCAGGTAGCAGTGGAGCATCGGATCGAGCGCCTCGATCCGCTCGAGGTATGCATCGACGAGCGCCGCCGCGCGGATCCCGCCGCGCGCGAGCCGCGCGCCCGCCGCGGCGATCGTCAGGGCCGTCAGGTCAGGCATGCGCGTGGTACCCTGCCTCGCCGATCAGTGCATCCGCGATCCCCACTCCAGCCGGGAGGATCCTTCGCATGGCATTCGCATGCCATTCGCCTCGGTCAACGGCGCTCAGCTCCAGTACGAGGTCACCGGCGACGGCTTCCCCGTCGGGCGAAGCAGCTCGAGCACGGGGTCCACGAAGTCCTCGATCGTCCGCACGGATCCCGACACGCATCCCAGGACCACCGCCATCGAGGCGCCCAGGACGAAGCCGGCGATGACGCGGTAGAGGCTGTAGAGGATGTCGAGATGCAGGAATCCCTCGGCGATCTGCTCCGAGGCGGCTTCGATCACTCCGATCGGCTTCGGAAGCAAGGCCGGGTTCATGAACCCGATGACGTTGTTCAGCCACACGGTGATCTGCCACAGCACGAGGACGCCGGCCAGCGAGACGACCCGGCGCGACCAGGGCCGCCGGGCGAACCCGCGGGCGCTGGGCGGAGACGGGGACGCGGCCACGGTCATGGCGGAGAGGAGTGTACACCGCGTCAGGCCGAGCGCGGGTCGGCCGCGCGCGCCGGCCCGCGTCCGCGCACCTCGGGCTCCCGATTCGGCGGCTTGATCCCGAGAGACGCGATCCCAGGGTATCGCTGGTCAACCACCCAGGCGTCGCACACCCAGGTGCCGCACGATGCCGCGCCAGAGGGCGGTTGCCTCGCGGCCGCCCGGATCGACGGCGTGCTTCCGGACCGCCGTGTGGACCATGACGAGCCGGCTGCCCGGATCGACGAAGATCGCCTGGCCGCGGACGCCCAGCAATGCGAACATCCGCCGCTCGCCCGGGAAGATCCAGACCTGATACCCGTACCCGAAGAACTCGGTCGCGATGCCGGGCCCGAGGTGGGGCTGGTCCGGAGCCACGCGCGTGGCGGCCTCGATCCACGCGGCGGGAATGATCTGCCGGCCACGCCAGTTCCCGCCGTGAGCGAGCAGCAGGCCGAGTCTCGCGTAGTCGCGCAGGACCGCGTTGATGCAGCAGAACGTCACTTCCTGCCCCGAGCGGTCGACGAGCCAGGTGGCATCGGCTTCGGCCCCGATCGGCGCCCAGATCTTCTCGTGCAGGTACTCCGCAAGCGGTCGCCCGACCGCCCCTCGCAGCACGAGGCCCAGCACCTGGCTCTCGGCGGAGGCGTACGAGAACGTGCCGCCGCCGGGCCTCACCCGCTTGTTGAACGGGGTCACGGCGGCGGCCCCCCCGGGACCGGCCTGCAGGAAGGTGTCGGCGGCGAGCCGGGACACGTCGTCCCGTTCCGCGTAGTGCTCGTCGAATTGCACGCCCGAGGACATCTGAAGGAGATGCCGGAGCGATGTGCCCCCGTACTCGGTCTCGCGGAGCGCCGGCACGTAGCGGGCAGCGGGATCATCCATCGAGCGGATGTGGCTGGTCGCGATGGCGATGCCGACCAGCATGGCGGTGACGGTCTTGGCCATCGACCACGAGGTGAAGCGATGCCGATCGCTCCGGCCGTACTGGTACCGCTCGACGAGGATGGTGTCGCCCCGGGCGACAAGGAGGCCGGTGGCCGGGTTGCGCGCCAGGTATTCGTCGAGCGTGCGGGTCTTGCCCGCGAACTCGTAGCGGAGCGCCGCCTCGGAGTCTGCGCGCACGAGGCGCGACGGCGTGGGGGCGCGGCGAATCACCCGGCCTTCGAAGATCTGGTCGAGATGACTGTGAGAGCCCACGAGGAACGGGACTCGAAAGAAGGTCGAGCGATCGCCGATCGGATAGCCCTCGCTCGCACCGTAGTCCTGGGCGTCGGGGCCGCCGGCGGCGAAGCGAGGCGCGGAGGGCGCTGACCCCTCGGCGGCGGAGGACGTGGAGGCGGCCTTGTCGCGGGGGACGGACGAGGACGGTGACGTTCCGGCGACGACGGAGAGCACGCCCAGGACTGCCAGCGCTCTGCCCAGAGGAACCGGTGTTCGCACCTCAGGCAGGCTCCGTGCGTGCACAGTCCACGCGACGGAATCGGGCACCCAGCATGGCCCAGCTCAGTGAGATGGTACAGAGCGCCCCAGACATCCTCGGCGGTACCCCGATTGCTGTCGGCACACCCGTTCCGGTTCAATCGCTCTTCGACTACCTCGAAGGCGGCGAGGCGCTTGAGCTCCTCCGCCAGTTCCCGTCCGGGAAGGCGCGAGCGGGGCGGCGGTGCGCCCCCGGCCGTGGAAGCGCCCGCCGCCGCCCCCGCGCCCGAGCTCAGAGAAGGCTTGCGAGGCGCTTGGCGATCTCGGCCCTCGGGAGGGCGCCGACCACCGTGTCGACGACCGCGCCGTCCTTGAAGA
>DATKEI010000445.1:0-5798 GCA_035544455.1 Binatia bacterium
GAGATCGGCGCCGGAGCAGAAGGCGTCGCCGGCCCCGGTGATGACGAGTACCCGGTCGGCGGTCGAGTCGTTGACCTCGCGGAACACGGTCAGCAGCTCGTTGAACATCGCGGCGTTCAGCGCGTTCTTCCTCTCGGGGCGGTTCAGGGTCACGGTGACGACACCGTGAGGTGCCCGCTCGACGACCAGCGTCTCCATGGGGGGATCTCCTCCCGGATGAGATGTTGCCGGCCCCGAGAATAGCACCCGGCCGAGGACCCCAAACGAAGCAGATGGGCCCGTGCCGGCGCCAGCTCCGCCGGGCGACGAGAAGGGTCCCGCGGCGAGGCGGGGCCCGAAGGACGGGAGCGAGGCGTACTCCTGTGCGGTTGAGCCCTTATCGCTGTTCGCCAGCTCCGCCGGGCGACGAGAAGGGTCCAGCGGCGAGGCGGGGCCCGACAGACAGGCGCGAGGCGTGCTTACTTGCTGTGCGGCTGAGCGCCTGTCCGAGGGCCCCAACGAAGCAGATGGGCCCTTATCGTCGCCCGGCGGCGGTGGGGTCGAGCCAGTCGCGCAGCCCATCCGCCAGCATGTTGAAGGCGAGGACCGCCGCCATGATGGCGAGGCCCGGGAAGATGACCATCCACGGGGCCTGCACCATGAAGCCGCGGCCGTCGGCCAGCATCAGGCCGAGCGATGGCGTGGGCGGGCGCACGCCGACCCCGAGGAACGACAGGGCGGCCTCGACGAGGATGGCGATGGCCATCAACACCGAGGCCTGGACCAGCACCGGCGTGGTCGAGTTGGGCACGATGTGCCGCAGCACCACGCGCGGCGCGGTGGCGCCGAGAGCGCGGGCGCCGTCGACGTATACCTCGACCTTGGCGGCGAGGACGGCGGCGCGGACGACGCGGGCCACCACCGGCGTGTAGACGACGGCAAGGGCCACCGCGACCAGCGCCACCCCGGTCCCGAAGACGCCCATGAGGGCGATGGCGAGGAGGATGCCGGGGAACGCCATCAGCACGTCGAGCGGGCGCATGATGAGCTGCTCGGGGAGCCCCTCGGCATAACCGGCGAGCAGGCCGAGCGGCCCCCCGACGGCGAGGGCGAGCAGCACCGACGCGAGGGCCACGCCGAGCGACACGCGATAGGCGTGGATGACGCGGCTCAGGACGCTGCGCCCGAGGTCGTCCATGCCGAAGGGCTCGGCGAGAGTCGGGGCCCGGAGCGCGCGGTCGCTCGCGATCGCGGTGGGACTCCCGGGGGCAACGACCGGCGCGAGAGCGGCCAGGAGGACCAGCCCTGCCACCAGCGCGCCCCCGGCGAGGGCGAGCCGGGGCGGCGCCCCGCGGCGCCATCGGGGACCCGGCGCCCTCACCGACGCCGCACCCGCGGATCGATCACGCCGTAGAGGATGTCGGTCAGGAGGTTCACGAGCATGAAGAGCGCCCCGACCACGAGGACGGCGCTCTGGACCACGGGGTAGTTGCGCTCGAGCACGGCGTCGAGCGTCAGGCGCCCGAGGCCCGGCAGTGCGAAGATCATCTCGACGACAATGGCCCCGCCGAGCATGTACCCCACCTGGAGGCCGAGCACGGTGATCACGGGAATGGCGGCGTTGGGGAGGACATGCCGGAACAGGACGGCGCCCTCGCCGAGGCCCTTGGCCCGCGCGTACTGGACGAACCCGCGGTGGACGGTGTCGAGCACGGCGGCCCGCGTGAGGCGCCCGAGCACGGCGGCCCGGCCCAGGGCGAGGGTCAGCGCCGGGAGGAGGAGATGGAGCAGGTTCTCCACGGGACTCTCGGTGAGCGGCACGAAGCCGCTCGAGGGCAAGAGGCCGGCCCCGAGGGACAGGAAGAGGATGAGCATGATGCCCAGCCAGAAGTCCGGGATGGAGATGCCGACAAGACCGATGGCGAGGGCGGCGCGGTCCGCCGTCCCCCCGCGCTGACCGCCCCCCAGCACGCCCAGGGGAATGCCGATCATGGCGGCCAGCGCCGTGGCCAGCAGCGTCAGCTCGATGGTGACCGGGAGGCGGTCGAGGATCATCTGCCCGATCGGCTCGTTCTGACGGAAGTCGAGACCGAAGTCGCCCCGGGCCGCGCCCGCGATCCAGCGCAGGTACTGCTGGAGCACGGGCTCGTCGAGGTGGAAGGCCTCGCGCAGGGCGCGCACGCTCTCGGGCGTGGCCTTGAAGCCGAGCACGACGACGGCCGGATCGCCGGGCACCAGGCGCATGAGCGCGAAGACCAGCATGCTCATGCCGATGAGAAGCGGCACGGCGAGGGCGAGGCGGTGCACCGCATACACGCCGAGCGAGCCCATCTCCCGCTCTCGCCCGCTATCCGATCCCTCTCCCCGCTGGGGAGAGGGCGGGGTGAGGGGCGCGCTGGGTCGGGACCCAGGTGCCCGGTCGAAGCGCCACCCTCACCCCCACCCTCTCCCTGGGAGGGAGGGGAGGGAGAGGGAGCGGAGCCGGGGGAGTGGAGCTGATGGCAGATCCCGAGCGGGCGAGAGACCGGCGACGAAGCGCATGTCGAGCCAGGCCCAGGTCAGCGAGGTAACTCTCATCCTCGCGGCCGCGGGGAGCGAGGCCGTCCTGGCCCCGCCGCTCCACGCGAACGGCGCGCGGCCTGTCCGGCCTCGAGGGCCGCGGGCGGACCAGGTCAGCGCATGCCCCACCGATCAGGAGATCCAGCTGTCCTCGAAGCGCAGCTCGAGCGAGGGCAGCGGCGCCGACCCCTGCACGTTCGACTTCATCCAGTAGCGCTGGACCTCGTTGCTGAAGACGACGAGCGAGCCCTCCTCCTGGAACCAGCGGACCAGCTCGGGGTACATCGTCTTGCGCGCGGCCGGGGTCGAGGCGGCGCGGAAGGCGTCGAGCCGCTTGTCGGCCTCCTCCGACTTGAGGCCGGAGAAGTTCCAGGGGGAGCTCGAGTGCTGGAGCGGGTAGTAGAAGCTGTCGGGATCGACCGTCACGCTCCAGTACGCCGCCGCGATCTCGTAGCGCTTGGCGACCCACTCCTCGAAGTACTGGCCCGACTCCAGCGGCCGCACGTCCAGGGTGATCCCCACCTTCTTGAGCTGCTCGCGCAGGATCTCCCCCGTCTTCACCAGCACCGGCACCTGGGACTTGACGAGGTAGGTGAGGTTGAGCCCCGAGGCCACACCGGCGTCGCTCAGGAGCTGCCTGGCGCGGGCCAGGTCCGGGCCGCCCTTGTGCACGTTCACACCCGTCGCCCACGGGCTGGGCTCGGGGGTGGGTTCGGCCGTCACCACGTGGCTGCTGTAGTAGACGAGCTTGACGATCTCGCTGCGGTCGAGGGCCCAGGCGATGGCCTGGCGAACGCGCCTGTCGGCCAGCGGAGGCCGGCTGGCGTTCAGCACGAAGAAGAACGGGAAGTACGGGCGCCCGGGCGAGGACGTCATGTCCCGCGCGCGCTCGAGCTCGGGGATGCGCTGGGGCGGCACCGTCTGGATCCAGTTGAAGCGACCGGTCTGAAGGCCGGTGAGCCGCACGGTGTCGTCGGGGGGCGCGTAGAACATGATCCGGTCGACGTACGGCCGGCCCGGGCGGAAGTACCGGTCCCAGCGCTCCAGGGTGATGTGGTCGTCCTTCATCCACTCGACGAAGCGGTAGGGGCCGGTGCCGACGGGGAACAGCTTGGGGTCCTTGGCCGCGATGGCCTTCTCGTTCACGATCTCGGTGGCCTGGGCCAGCGTGGCCAGGAGCGGCGCGAAGGGCCGGGCCAGGTGGAAGCGGACCTGCTGCGGGCCCGCCGCCTCCACCCCCTCGAGCGGCCCGAAGAAGACGCGCATGGGAAGCTTGTTCCTGGCGTCGAGGAGCCGGGCGAAGGTGTACGCCACGTCCTTCGCCGTGCACGGCTCGCCGTTGTGGAACACGGCGTTGTCGACGAGGTCGAAGGTCCAGACCTTGTCGCTGTCCTGCTTCCAGGACCGGGCCAGCCCCGGCTGGAACTGGCCGCTGTCGTCGACGTACACGAGCTTGCTGAACACGTTCTGGTACACCTGGAGCGACGAGTACAGCTGCGCGTATCCCGGGTCCATGTTCACCGGCTTGTCGACGGTGGCCACCCGCAGCGTGCCCCCGCGCCTGGGCGAGCCCTGGGCCCACGCAGCGCGCCGGCCCGGCGGGCCCAGCAGCCCCAGCCCGGCGCCTACGGCGAGGCCGCCCGTGCCGTGGAGCCACCGGCGCCGCGTCATCCCGGGCTCGCGGCCCGCGCGATCAGACCGACTCCCCCCGCTGCTCCCGCCCTCGATGTCCGGCCGCTCGTCGCTCATGATGCCTCCCTCCCCGGAACTGGCTCGTAGGTCGTCCCGCCCTTCATCACCAGCGTCACGCGGCGCATGGCCTCGATCTCGGCCAGGGGATTGCCGTCCACCGCGATCAGATCGGCCCACTTGCCGGGGGCGAGGGTCCCCACCTCGCCGGCGACGCGGCAGGCCTCCGCGCCCCACCTCGTGCCGGCCAGGAGCGCGTCCCGGTTCGACACGCCGAAGCGCACCAGGGTCTCGAGCTCGAACGGCATGAGCCCGTGCATGCTGTCGGTGCCGCACGCGAAGCGGATGCCCGAGGCCAGGTGGCGCGGGAAGCTCTCGTTCACCACCCGCCGGGCGGCAACGAGCTTGTCCAGGATCTCGCGGCGCCGGCCATCGCCCTGCTCGATCCCGGTCGGGTGCAGGAAGATCGAGAAGGTGCAGATCAGCCAGACCCGGCGCTCGATCATCAGGGCGATGTCCTCGTCGGTGGCGAGGCCGCCGTGCTCGATGGTGGAGACGCCCTCCTCCACGGACAGGCGGAGGCCGGGGCCGCCGTGGGCGTGGGCGGCGGCGTACGCGCCGACCCGCTCGGCCTCCTCCACCGCGGCGCGGATCTCCTCGCGCGTGTACACGCTGGCCTTGAGGGTCGTGCCCGGCGAGCTGACCCCGCCGGTGGCGAAGATCTTCACGTGATCGGCGCCGCGCTGGAAGTTCTCGCGCACGCCGCGGCGGACCTCGTCGACGCCGTCGAAGCTCGAGAACGCCCGCCCGTGGCCGTTGCTGGCGGTGATGCCGCGCGTGGCGCACAGGAGGCGCGGGCCGACGATGACACCGGCCTCGATGGCCTCGCGGACCTCGATGTCCAGGAAGCTCTCCTCGGCCATCACCCGCATGGTCGTGGTGCCGGCGAGGAGATCGCGGCGGAGATTGGCGGTGGCGCGCAGGGCCTGCGGCACCGGCCCCTGCCGGAGCTGGCCGATCTGGTCGCCCATGCCGGGGACGATGGAGATGTGGCTGTGGGCGTCGACGAGGCCGGGCATCACGAAGCGGTCGCCGAGGTCGGCGACCTCCGCCCCGGCAGGAACGTCCGTGGTGGCCGCTCGCCCCACCGCGGTGATGCGTCCGTCCTCGACGACCACCACCGCACGCGGGATGGGGGCGGCGCCGGTGCCGTCGAAGAGCGTGCCACAGCGGATGACCTGCGTGGTCATCGCCCGTCCTTCGGCGCCCGGCGGGCGGAGCGCTCCCGGGTCAGCCCTGCCCCCGGCGCTCGCTCGAGAGCGAGGGGGTGCGCGGCCGCGCCGGTCACTCCGGGCCCGGGGCGACGGCGATGCCGTAGTCGCGCTTCGCCGCCGCGGCCGAGACGTAGCCCTCGCGGACGTCGTGGGCCACCGCCTCGGGATCGCGCGCGGCCGGCGGCCCGAAGCCACCGCCCCCGCCCGTCATGATGCGGACGATCTCGCCGGCGGCGATCGGGTGCTGGGTGGCCTTGCGGACATGCCGCACCGCTCCGTCCGGCCCGGTGATCTCCA
>DATKEI010000446.1:0-8508 GCA_035544455.1 Binatia bacterium
CGCATGTTCCTCGACCGGCTCGACCGGCCGGACGTCGACCGCCTGGAGCATGTCCGCCCCGCCATCGCCCTCGAGCAGAAGAACCCGGTGCGCACGGCCCGCTCCACCGTGGGCACCGCCACCGAGCTCTACGACTACCTGCGCCTGCTCTGGGCGCGCATCGGACGCGTCCACTGTCCTCGCTGCGGCGCCGAGGCGCGCAGCGACTCCGCCGAGGGCGTCACTGACCGCCTGGTGCGCGAGCACCCGGACGCCCGCGCCCTGATCTGCTTTCCCCTGCCCCCGGCCGCGGGCGGCGACCCTCGCACCGCCATTCCCGCCCTCCTCCAGCGCGGCTTCGCCCGCGTCAAGATCGGCGCGGCGGTGCTCGAGCTGGCCGAGGCGGCGACGGCCGAGGCGTGGCCTCGCGACGGGCAGCGCGTCCTGGTGGTGCTCGACCGCCTGGTGATCGGGGCCCCGGCCCGCAGCCGGATAGCCGAGTCCCTGGAAGCCGCGCTGGCCGAGGGGGACGGGCGGGCCGAGGTCGACGTGCTGGGCCGCGGCGTCATCGGGGTGAACCGCGAGTTCCGGTGCCCGACCTGCGAGAGCCCGCTGGCCCGCCCGCAGCCCGTGCTCTTCTCCTTCAACCACCCGCTCGGGGCGTGTCCGGAGTGCCGCGGCTTCGGCAACATCCTCCGCTATGACGAGTCGCGCGTCGTCCCGGACGCCAGCCGCAGCCTGATGGACGGCGCGGTCGAGCCGTGGTCCCACCCCTCGGGGCGGCGGTACCAGAAGCAGCTGCTCAAGCACGCCAAGCGCCGCGGGATCGACGTGACGCAGCCCTACGGGCAGCTCCCCGCGGAGGACCGGGCCTGGGTGCAGGCCGGGGAGGACGGCTTTCCAGGGGTCCAGGGCTTCTTCGAGGAGGTGGAGTCCTATCGCTACAAGCTCCACGTCCGCGTCTTCCTCTCCCGCTACCGGAGCCAGTCGCCGTGTCCGCGCTGCGCCGGGACCCGCCTCACCCCCGAGGCGCTCAGCGTTCGCGTGGGCGGTGCCACCATCGCCGAGGGGTGCCGGATGACGGTGGACGAGCTCGCCGCGTTCCTCGCCGCGCTCCCGCTCTCCGGGCGGGAGCACGCCGTGGCGCGGGACGTCCTGAAGCTCCTGCGCGACAAGCTCACGTTCCTCCAGCGCGTGGGGCTTGGCTATCTCACGCTCGAGCGGCAGACACGCAGCCTGTCCGGCGGAGAGGCCCAGCGCATCAACCTCGCCAACCAGCTCGGCGCCCAGCTCACCGGCACGCTGTACATCCTCGACGAGCCGTCGATCGGGCTTCACGCCTGTGACACCGCTCGCCTGGCCGAGCTGTGCCGGGAGCTGGCCGGGGCCGGAAACACCGTGGTGGTCGTCGAGCACGACCGGTCCATCATCGAGGCCGCCGACTACGTCATCGAGATGGGGCCGGGCTCCGGCGAGCGCGGGGGCACCGTGGTGTTCGCGGGCAGCGGGGCGGAGCTCCGGGAGGATTCGCGCTCGCTCACCGGCCGGTATCTGGCCGGGCGCGACGGCATCCTGCTGCCCCTCTCCCGGCGCGAGGGGCGCCGGGCCCTCGTTCTGCGGGGCGCCCGCGCCCACAACCTGAAGAACCTGACGGTGCGCATCCCGCTCCACACGCTCACCTGCGTCACCGGCGTCTCGGGCTCGGGCAAGTCCACCCTCGTCCACGACACGCTTCACCCCATCCTCGCCCGCGCGTTCAAGGTGGACTTCGACACGCCGGGTGAGCACGACGAGCTGCGCGGGACCGAGTACCTGAAGGGCGTACGCCTGATCGACCAGGAGCCGATCGGCCGGACCCCGCGCTCCAACCCCGTCACCTACATCAAGGCTTTCGACGAGATCCGCAAGGTGTTCGCGGCGCTGCCCCGGGCCCAGGCCCTCGGCCTCGCTCCGGGCGCGTTCTCCTTCAACGTGCCGGGAGGGCGCTGCGAGACGTGCGAGGGCGACGGCCTGCAGAAGCTCGAGATGTACTTCTTCGAGGACGTCTACGTCACCTGTCCCGGCTGCGAGGGAAAGCGCTACCGGGCCGAGGTGCTCCAGGTGACCTACCGCGGCAAGGACATCAGCCAGGTGCTCGGGCTGACCGTCGACGAGGCGGTGGACTTCTTCGCGGCCCAGCCCTCACTCGTGCGCCGGCTCCGCGTGCTGCAGGAGGTCGGGCTCGGCTATCTCCGGCTCGGCCAGCCCGCGACCACCCTGTCCGGGGGCGAGGCCCAGCGACTGAAGATCGCCGCCGAGCTGGGCCCGCGCCTCAGCGCCGACCACCTCTACATCCTGGACGAGCCAACGACCGGGCTCCACCTCGACGACGTCAAGAAGCTTCTCGCCGTGCTCGACCGGCTCGTCGACGCCGGGAACACCGTGCTCGTCGTCGAGCACCACCTGGACGTCATCAAGACCGCGGACTGGATCATCGACCTCGGCCCGGAGGGGGGCGCCGGCGGCGGCGCCATCGTGGCCCAGGGCACGCCGGAGGAGGTCGCCCAGGTGGCGGCGTCGCACACCGGGCGATTCCTCCGCGACGTGCTGGCCGCCGGACACGCGAGGCCAGCCGCCGCGCGCTGAACCCTCCGCCCGCCGGCCGCCAGGACGGGGCCGCCGCGCGCGACGATCCCGACCCTTCTCGGCGGCCTCGGCCGCGGACTCGACGTCTCTCGGCGGCGAGGCCGGAGGCGGGCAGACCGTTCCGGCCGGCCGGGCGAGCGTGCTATTCTCGCGGGCCATGGGCAACCTGAGAGACCGCTACTGCATCGCTGGCGTGGGCGAGACTGAGTACAGCCGCCACTCGGGCCGCAGCACCCGGGCCATGGCGGTGGAAGCCATCAAGAAGGCCATGGCCGACGCCGGCCTCCGGCCCGACCAGGTGGACGGAATGATGTCCTACCAGAGCGGGGATTCCACGCCCGCCAACTGGGTGGCGCCCGACCTCGGGATCCGCCTCAACTTCTACATGGACGTCTTCGGCGGCGGCTCGTCCACGGAGGCGCTCATCGGGCTCGCCATGGGCGCGATCGAGGCCGGGATGTGCCAGACGGTCGCGGTGTTCCGGTCGATGAACGGATACTCCGACTTCCGGATCGGCGGCACCGGCGCCCGCGCCGCCCAGCCCGTCCGAGGGCTCGACCTGGCCCAGGTGCCCTTCGGCATGCGGAGCGCCGGGCAGAACTTCGCCCCCACCTTCATGCGCCACATGTACGAGTACGGCACCACCTCGGAGCAGGTCGCCCACGTGCGGGTGGCCCACTCCCGGCACGCGTCGCAGAACCCCAAGGCCGTCCTGAAGGAGCGCGTGACGGTGGCGGACGTGGTCGGCTCCCGCTGGATCGTCAAGCCCCTGCACCTGCTCGACTGCTGCCTGGAGACGGACAACGCCACCGCGCTCATCGTGACCTCGGCGGAGCGGGCGCGCGACCTGCGGCGCAAGCCCGTGTACGTGATGGGCGTGGCCGGCCGCGTGAACAAGCCGCGCACCGATTTCCACTGGGCCGCTGGCCCCATCACGCGGGTCGCGGGCTACCACGCCAGGGATATCGTGTTCGGCCAGGCCGGCATCGCGCCGGACGACGTCCAGGTCACCGGCTCCTACGACGCCTTCACCTTCACCACCATGCTCCAGCTCGAGGAATACGGCTTCTGCAAGAAAGGCGAGGGCGGCGCCTACGTGTCGAGCGGCATCATCGAGCTCGGAGGCCGGCGACCCAACAACACCTCGGGCGGACACCTCTGCGAGGGCTACACGCACGGCATGTCGATGGTGATCGAGAACGTCCGCCAGCTCCGCGGCACCGTCGACGACTCGTGCCCCGGGGCCGCCGACGGCACCCACAGCTACGACTACGCGCCGGGCAAGTGCCGCCAGGTCAGGGACGCCCGGATCGCCATGAACCTCGGCTGGGCCATGCCTCCCACCGGCTCGGCCCTGATCATGCGCAACTAGGAGCGGGCGATGCCGACCGTCGAGTACCGCGGGATGAACCTGGTGGTCCCCGAGAACGACTCGGAGTGGCGCGAGCACTTTGCGCTCGCCCGCTCGCACCGGCTGATGCTCAGGGCCTGCGCCGCCTGCAGCCTCATGCGCTACCCGCCCAGCCACGGGTGCCCCTGGTGCCAGTCCCTCGACTGGACCTGGCGCGAGGTGAGCGGGCGCGGGACGATCTACTCCTACGAGATCGTCGCCCACGCCATCCAGCCCGGCTTCAAGGCGTGGACGCCGTACGCGGTGGTGCTGGTCGAGCTCGACGAGCAGCGCGGTGTCCCGAGCGAGCACGAGGCGCTCCGGATCGTCGCCAACCTCCTGACGCCCGAGTTCGCGCCCGAGCCGGAGGCCAACGTCGCCATCGGCAAGCGCGTGCGCGTCCTCTTCCAGGACCTCGCCGAGGACTTCGCGCTCCCCCAGTTCACCCTGAGCGACGAGCCGGCCCCGGGGCGCGTCTGGCGCCTGCCCGCCTGACCCGGTCCGCCCAGCCGCTGCGCGCGCGGTCCAGGCGGCACGCCCACCTGTGTCTCCCTCGCCTCTGACTCAGCACACTATCAGCACACTAGTTGACGCGGCGGTCGCGCCCCGCCCAGTACGCCTCCCGCAACCGGAACTTCTGGAGCTTGCCGGTGGCCGTTCGCGTGAGGCTCGGGCGGATCTCCACCGACGTCGGGCACTTGTAGTGCGCCAGCCGGCCGCGGCAGTGGTCGATCAGGTCGCGCTCGCCGGCGGTCTCCCCGGGCCTCAGCACCACCAGGGCCTTGACCGTCTCCCCCCACTTCTCGTCGGGGATGCCGATGACCGCGGCCTCCGCCACGGCCGGGTGCAGGTACAGGCAATCCTCGACCTCGATCGACGACACGTTCTCGCCCCCGGTGATGATCACGTCCTTCTTGCGGTCGGTGATGGCGATGTAGGGCCCGTCCTCCTGGCCGCCGTCGCCGGTGTGGAACCAGCCGTCGGCGAGGGCGCGCGCCGTCTCCGCCGGCTGCTCCCAGTAACCCTCGAACACATGGTTCGAGCGGGCGAGGACCTCGCCCTCGGCGTCCACGCGCATGCGCACGCCGATGGCGGGCACGCCCGCCCGCGAGAGCCGCCGCGCCCGCTCGGCCGGATCCAGGCCATCCCACTCGGCGGGAGCCCGGTTGATGGTGAGCAGGGGCGACGTCTCGGTCAGGCCGTAGATCTGGATGAACTCCCAGCCGAGTTCGGCCTCGATCCGCTCGATCGTCCGCGACGGCGGCGGGGCGCCGGCCACGACCACCCGGACGCGGCCGCGCCCCGGCACCGCCGCCCCGCCCTGGCGCCGCGCCGCCGCCGCGTCCAGCACGGCGGCGATCACGGCGGGGGCACAGTTGAAGAGGGTGACGCCCTCCCGTTCGACGCGACGGAGGATCTCTTCCCCGTCGATCTTGCGAATGACCACCTGGCGCGCTCCCATTCCGGTGACGGCGTACGGCATGCCCCAGCCGTTGCAGTGGAAGGTCGGCAGCGTGTGCAGGTACACGTCGCGGTCGGTGACCCCCACATGCCAGCCGAAGGTGACGGCATTGAGCCAGCACCCGCGGTGGGTCAGCTGCACGCCCTTGGGCCGGGCCGTGGTGCCCGAGGTGTAGTTGATGGACACGGTGGCGTTCTCGTCGGCCACCCCGAGCCGGGGCGTGGCCCCCGGGCGCTGGAAGAGCTGGGTGTCGGTGTCGGTCCCCAGCACGAACCGGTGCTTGGCGGGTAGGTGGCGCAGCGCCCCCTCGAGCTCGGCGTCCACGAGGAGCACCCTGGCCCCGGAGTGTTCGAGAATGTAGCCGATCTCCTCGGGGTTGAGCCGGAAGTTGACAGGCACGAGCACGCGCCCGTAGGCGCTGACCCCGAACAGGCTCACCAGGAACCGGGCGGCGTTGGGCGAGACGATGGCCACCCGCTCGCCTGCCGGAACACCCAGATCGTCCAGCGCGGCGGCCAGACTCCGCGCCATCGCCGCGAACTGGCCGTACGTGATGCGGCCGAGGCCGCCACCCGGCGGGTCGGGCTCGTCCACGATGGCTTCGCGCTGTCCGTAGACGATCTCGGCGCGATCGAGAAAATCAGCCAGCGTCAGCGGAACGATCATGGTCGGCCCCCCCGGCCTGTCCTGGACTCGAGCCGCCCCAGTATAGGCGCCCCGGCCTCCCGCGCAATCGCCGCGGGCCGCCCCGGGCGCTGCAGCGGCGCCGGACAGCGCGGCCCGATCAACGCCTGGCTCTGGCGGAGCGGCTCGGCGGTGCCCGCGACGAGAAGCGATCCGCCTCGATCACCGCGTCACCCCTGGGGCTCAGCGGGCCTCGCCTCCGCGGAGGATGACGAGGACGCGCGCCGCCAGGAAGCTTCAGGGCGAGGAACAGGCCCAGGGCGGCGTCACCGCCCGCGCCGCCACCACTGGTGGACGAGCTGATCCACGACCTGGACGAGCTGGGCGACCGTCCGGCACTCCTTCACGATGTCGCAGGCGGGGCTGTAGAGCGGCATGACGCTGTCCCCGATGCCCCACCCCCACTGGCCCTCGGGGTTCAGCCAGATGATGCCCTTGCTCCGCTCGCGCATCTGCCGGAGCGCCCACGCCTGGGGGTCGTTGTAATTGTTGCGCGCGTCGCCGAGGACGATGATCGTCGTCTTCCGGTCCAGCGTCTCCAGCTCGGTCCGGGCGAACCGGCTGAAGGCGTAGCCGAAGTCCGATCGGCAGTGGTAATCCACCGGCGACGACTTGAGGGCCCAGTCGATGGCCCGATCCACCGGATAGGTGTTGAAGGCCTGGGTGACCTCGGCGATCTCCGAGACGAACACGAACGAACGCACCCGCGAGAAGCACTCCTGCAGGCTCCACACGAGCTGCAGCATGAAGCGCGAGGCGTTGCGCACCGAGTCCGACACGTCGCAGAGGGTGATGAGCTTGGGCTTGTCGCGGCGTCGGCGGCGGAGGAACATCTCCATGGGCACGCCCCCGTACTGCAGGCTCTTCCGGATCGTGCGCCGCGAGTCCAGGCGTCCCTTCTCCTCCTGGCGCTGGCGCATGGCCAGGGCATCCTTGATCCTCCGGGCGAGCCGGGCCACCACCGCCTTCATCTGCGCGACCTCGTCGGGGGAGAGCGCGAAGAGCGGCTTGTCGGTGAGCACCTCGCGCTGGAGCCGCTCGCCCTGGCGATAGGCCCGGCGCTCGAGCTCGCGCTCCACGTGCTGGCGGATCATCCGGCGGAAGGCCTCGAGGCGCAGGTCGAGATAGCTCCGGATGCGGGCGAGCTGGCCGGGATCGAGACCGCGCGCCTCCAGCATGGCCATGATCCGGGCGAGGTCGCGCTCGATCGTCTCCCAGTCGAAGCGGTCGTGAATGCGCCGGGAGAAGAACCCGACCTGGAGGAAGTACATCAGGCGCTCCAGGCCGGCGTTCTCCCCGCCCTGCCGGATCGCCATCTCCATGTCCGCCCCCTCGCCCCGGAGCATGAGCTCGGTGAGGGCGTCGAGGTCGAGACCCTCCTCCGCGCCGAGGCGGTCCAGCATGTCCTGGATGCGCGGGTCCTCGGGCCCGAGCGCCTTCTTCAGCCCCTCGCCGAGGGCCTGGAGGTCGAGGAAGTACAGGTCGAACAGGCGGTGGAAGGTGGGGACGTCGCGGAACTCCTTGATCAGCGTGGAGGCCAGCGCCGCCTTGAACGTCTCGCGGTCGGCGAGGCCGATCTCGCCCGCCGCCGCCAGCGCGTCCAGAGCCTCGCTGGTCGATACGCGGATCTCCGCGCGGCGGAGATCGCCGATGAACTCCAGGATGCGCTGGTCCATCATTGGCCACCGGCGCGCGCGCCCCGCAGGGCGCTCATCGCGAGGCGCTCACCGCAGGCGACTCGAGCGCGTCCTCGTCGCCGGAGCCCGTCGAGCCCCCACCCGCCCACGGCTACGCGTCGGCCAGGACCTTGTCGAGGGCGCCCTTGACCCGCTCCAGATCCTTCTCGTGCTTGACGAGCAGGGTCAGCGTGGACTCCACCAGATCGCGATCGAGGGTCTCCGCGTTCAGGATCACCAGGGAGCGCGCCCAGTCCAGGCTTTCCGACACCGAGGGGGCCTTGCGCAGCTCGAGCCCCCTGATCTTCTGCACGGCGCCGACCACGGCCCGCGCCAGCTCGGCGGAGATCTCCGGCACCTTGAGCCGGATGATGGCCAGCTCCTCGTCCGCCGGCGGGAAGTCGATGAACAGGTGCAGGCACCGCCGCTTCAGGCCGTCCGACAGCTCCCGGGCGTTGTTGGAGGTGAGGACCACGAGCGGGATGTTCCGCGCCGTGATGGTGCCGAGCTCCGGGACCGAGACCTGGAAGTCGGACAGCACCTCGAGCAGGAACGCCTCGAACTCGGGCTCGGCCTTGTCGATCTCGTCCACCAGGAGCACCACCGGGTCCGCCGACTCGATCGCCTGGAGCAGCGGGCGCGGAGCCAGGAAGCGATGGGAGAAGAAGGCGTCGTCCTGGCCGGCGATGCGG
>DATKEI010000447.1:0-28183 GCA_035544455.1 Binatia bacterium
TTCCGCTGATGCTGGCAAGCGGCGCGGGAGCAGCCGCCCAGAACGTGATGGGCACCGCGGTGTTCTCGGGCATGCTGGTGGCGACCGCGCTCGGCGTGTTCCTGATCCCCGGCAACTTCGCCTTCGTCCAGACGGTTGGCCTGTGGCGTCGGCGCCGCGAGCGTCGGGAGGAACCGGCGCCTCCGCCCGTGCCGGTGTCGCAGCAGGAGCATGCTTGAGAGGGGGCGCCGTGCTCGCGGCGTTCGAACGCGGATCCGCCGAGCGGGCGTCGCAACAGAGGGATGGAAGGCATGAACCAATCGATCGCGACGGTCGGTGCTCCGGCCGTTTCGGCGTGGCGGCTGCGAATTGCGCTGCTGTTCTTCGTGGTGGGCGTGCTCGGGCCGGTCGTGGGCCTGTTGATCCGCTGGTTGGAGGTATCCGAGGGACCGGACCGGGTTCTGTCGAGGCTACTCCTGTTCGGCGTCCCCGAGATCATGCTGGTGGGTGTCATCGCCGCCGCCGGTCGGCAGGGTGTTGCCCAGTTGACCGCCAGTCTCGCCGGGGAGGGTACCGCGGCCGCGTTGCTCACCCCAGTGAGCCGCGCGCGCTATCGTGGCGGGCTCCTGCTGAGCCTGGTCCCGGTGCTGTTCGGTCTGGTCGAGCCGGTCCTGGCACGACACGTTCCTGCCGTCGCGTTGCATCGCGTCGCCGTCGGCGCGTTGGGCGATCTGGTATTGCTCATCGGCCTGTTCGTGCTCGGCGGCGAGTTCTGGGACAAGGTGCACGCGCTCTTCGTGCACGACGCGACGGTCGTGCCGTCGATCGCGGTGGAGGTGTCCGGTCAGGTGGAGGCGCCGGTGCAGGTTGGCGCGCGCTTCTATATCGGCGGCGCGATCTTCGCCATGGGGTTCCTGATCTGGGGACTGGTGCCGCTCGCATCGACGGCCGGATGGAGCGGCACGCAGATCGCCAGCCTTACCGGCGGGATCTTCGTGGTCAACAAGGTCGCCGTGTTGGTGGCGATCGCCGTCATGGGCAAGCCGGGCTTCAATCGCCTCAAGCGCCTGCTGTTCGGCGTGTTGCGCCGGGTCGGGCCCCCGGCTCGGGTGAGTCGCGGCCGCTATGGCGTCGGCATCGTGTTGTTCGCGATGGCCATCGTCCTGTCCTGGCTCAAGCCCTACGCGTTCGGTCTCGACGCCGGCGGACTGTACGAGCTCGTGGCCCAGGTGCCCTTGACCGTGCTGTTGCTGGTCAGCGTGTTCGTCCTGGGTGGAGACTTCTGGGACAAGCTCGGCGCGCTGTGCCGATATCGTACGAAGGTCGCGTCTCGCCCTTGTTGAAGTGGCGCTTCTCCATGTCGCCGAGCGTGAGGTTCTTGTACAGCTCGAGCCCGATGGAGGGCAGGGATGACTTGGCCTCGACGGGGAGCCTGGCGTTTGTCCATCCCCCGAGGCCGCCCTTGAGGATGCGCACGTCCTTCCACCCCCGCTGGCGCAGCGCGTGCGCCACGTTTGCGCTGGTCGCCTCCTCCGACGTGATGTCGTACGTCACCAGGGTCTGTCCCTTCTCCGCCGCGACATCGATGCGCCCGGCGTCGACCTCGTCGGGCGAGAGCCGAGCCGCTCCCGGAAGTTTCAGCGGGCTCATCTCGTAATCGTCCCTGGTGCGAACGTCGAGGAGCACGGGCCGCTTGCCGGCCTCCATCAGACGGATGACCTGGTTGGGCAGGATCCGACAGCGGTTCTTCCACCATCGCCGGCCGAGCATGCCCTCGAAGATGGCCGCGCTCGCGCCGGTCACGCCGAGGGCCACCCAGATCCACGGGAACGGCCGGGGCGGCGGGTTCTTCAGGTTGAACTCGGCCTCGGCGAGGACGCGCTTGACGTCCGGGAGGTTCGGCAGGAGCGCATTGGTCTCCGCCAGCCGGGCGGCCGCCACCGAGTACTTCTCCGCGAACATCGCCGTCAGGCCCGCGCTCCACGCCCGGTTGAAGCCGCTGTCGAACCCCGGCACGACATCGGTTCCCTCCAGGAACGTGCGCACGTCCCCGGCGGGGATCAGGAAGTTGCCGTCCGGCAGGTCGAGGCATGACAGCACCAGGTCGTAGCGCACGCGCCGGAGGAGTCGCACGGCCTCTCCGACCGTCGAGACGCTGCGCGTGGAGAAGCCCTGCTTGCCCAGGGACTTCGCGATGTTCTTGACGAGCTGCTCGTCGCGCTCCACGATCAGGATGGACTCGCGGCCCGTCAGCGCGGAGCGGAAGACCTTCTTGACCCGGTCGAGCAGCTCCGGCACCACCACCGGCTTGATGATGTACTCGTCCACGCCCGCCTCGAACCCCCGCTGCTGGTCGGCCGCGAAGCCGAGGGTGCTCGACATGATGATGTAGGTATCGCGAATTCCCGGGGTGGCACGGATGGCGGCCGCGACCTCGAAGCCATTGAGGCCCGGCATCTCGATGTCGGTGATCACCAGGTCCGGCCGCCCGTGCCCCGCGGCGTCCAGGCCCTCCTGTCCGTCGAAGGCCTGGAGCACGTCATAGCCCGCGCCCCGCAGCGGCGGCACCAGGTGGTTGTGGACGAGCGTCGAGTCGTCGACGAGCAGGATGCGCCGGGTCGTGTCCTCGGCCCGCCGCATCGCCTCGACCACCGCCTCGAAGCTGGCGGGGTACTGCAGGGAGGTGTCGGCGGCGGAGGCCGCCTCCTCCGCGCTCTGGTAGTCAGCGGAGAGGAACACGATGCGCAGCTCGTCGGCGAAGATCCGCCTGAGCTTCCGGGCCACCTCGAGGAGCCCGTACTCGTCCTCGTCCGACTGGAGGAGCAGGAGGCGATGAGGATCCTCGGCCACCGCCGGCACCAGGTCGTCCCGCCGGATGGAGAGGACGCGGTCGTCACGGCGGGCGAACGCTTCCTCGAGGTAGCGCTGGTAGAGCGGGTGTTCGACACACAGGACCACGCCGCGCGGGCCGCCCCCTCCGGGCGGGCCGGAGGTCGTCATGCCCGGGCCGGCTCGATGCACGCGAGCAGTCCGAGATGGGTCGGCCGCAGCGCGGAGGTCTCGACGACCTCGAGCACCTCGGCGACGGGAACGGCAAATTGCTGTCCCCGGTCGAGGTACACGAAGTGACGCGTGGGCTCCACCGTCGGGCGGCGCTCAGTATCGATCGAAGCCCGACCCCTCGAGCTCCGCGGCTCGAGGCTCGCGCGGGCGGGCGTCGCCCTTCGGGGCGAGCAGGCGCGCCCGGCCCGGCCGGGCCGCCAGCGAGCGAGCGAGCGGCACCAGCGCCCGACCCGCGCCGCCGGCCGCCCCGTTGCCCCCTTCGAAGAACTCGATCGCCTCCTCCAGCTGCTGCGCCTGATCCGACAGCGCCTCGGCCGTCGCGGCGACCTGCTCCGCCGCCGCGGCGTTGCGGTGCACGACCTTTTCGAGCTGCGTCACCGCCTGGTTCACCTGGCTCGCCCCCACGCTCTGCTCCTCCGTGGAGGCCGAGATGCTCTGCACCAGGTCGCGCGTGCGCTCGATCGCCGGCAGCAGCTCGCCCAGCAACCGCCGGGTCGACTCCGCCCTCGACCGCCCCTCCCGCGAGGCCTGCGCGATATCCGAGGCGGCCGTCTGGCTCATCTCCGCCAGCTTGCTCACCTCGCCCGCCACCACCGCGAACCCCTTGCCGTGTTCCCCCGCCCGCGCCGCCTCCGCCGACGCATTCAGCGCCAGCAGCTCGGTCTTCCGCGAGATCTCCTCGATCACCCCGATCTTCTCCGTGATCGATTTCATCGACTGGACGGTCTCCAGCACCGCCTCCACGTTCGTGCGCGCGTCGTTGGCCACCCGCGCCGCCAGCTGCTCGGTCTCCTCCGCGCTTCGCGCGTTCTGCTTGATCGCGGCCGCCATCTGCTGGTCGCCGGCGCGGCCGGTGTGGCCGCGGGTCACCTCGGCGAGACGTGCCTGGAACAGCGCTGGTGCCGACTGCACCCGAATCCGGACGCCCCGACTCGGGAAGGGGCGGCGGCGCGGGGGGCGGTCCGGCGAGAGGGGCGGTCCGGCGAGAGGGGCCGGAACGTCGGCCCCGGGGGCGCCGCCGAGAGCGGTGTCCGCGTGCTATGCTTCCCGTCGTGATCGCCCCGGACCCCTTCAAGACTGAAACGCCCATATCGAAGCGCGGAATGACGACCTACAAGGCGATCGCGGCGCGGCTGGCGGCGCTGCAGCCGCCGATCTATATCGACAGGCACATCGCGCAGAGCGAGCAGCAGGGGAAGACGCAGTTCAGCACGCTGGACGCGCACGACGCGACCCTTGACGGCATCAACTTCATCGCGGCGGAGCCGGCCCGGCTGGTCAGCGCGTTCGAACGGGCCCAGGACACGTGGGGCTTCCGGGCCCTGGCGAGCATGAAGGAAGCCCCGGATCACTGGGCGCTGAAGGCATCCTTTGGCAAGACGATCGGCACCGGCTGGCGTGAGGAGTGGCGCGAGGCGCCGTACACGCCCCCGGCCACCGTACCCGAGGAGCCCGGCAGGCCCGACAACATGTTCAAGATGCGCTTCGGCACTGCCGGCAATCCCATTCGCTTCACCGCGCTGCACTGCGCCGTTCACGAGATCGGCGGGCAGTGCAACGTTCACATCGACGAGAGCGGATTCGTTCTCTCCCTGCCGAGGGGCATCTCGTTGACCCCCGACCTGTACGACCACATCATGAATGAGCTGAAGTTGAAGACCGACTTCCGCGACTGGCTCTCCGGGATGATGCCCAACGCAACGGCCGCGCGCATCGTCAAGGAAGTCATTCGCCGCGTCGCGATCACCTTCCCCAACGCCTCCAACGGCTACGCTGGCCTGGACAGGAAGATCAATTCGATTCGACGCCCGCGCGGCCCCGGCGACGTCCTCCTGACCGCCGGCCGCCTCCTGGCCCCCATCGGCCTCACCGTCGACGTGTACGACAACGACCGGGTCAAGGTGCAGGTGACCGGTACGATCCTCAACGGCGACCGCAGCATCACCGTGAGCATCGGCGGAGAGTGGTGAGCCGGCCGAGTACATGGATCACCAGGGCGACGCCTACGAGAGCCACCGCTTGCGGCGCCGGTAGGACTTCACGTCTCGGTAGCTGCGCCGCTGGCCGACCCCGGAGAGGCCCAGGTAGAACTCCTTGATGTCCTCGTTCTCGCTGATGGTGCGGCGGTCGCCGTCGAGCACGACCCGGCCGTTCTCCATGACGTAGGCGTACTGCGCGACGCCGAGGGCCATCGCCGCGTTCTGCTCGGCGAGCAGCACCGCGACCTTCTCCTCGCGGTTGAGCCGTGCGACGATCTCGTAGATCTCCGCCACCAGCATGGGGGCCAGCCCCATGGACGGCTCGTCGAGGAGCATGACGCGGGGATGGGCCATGAGGGCGCGCCCGATCGCGAGCATCTGCTGCTCGCCGCCGGAGATGTAGCCGGCGCTGACACCCCGCCGCTCGGCCAGCCGGGGGAAGTAGCCGTACATGCGCTCGAGCTGCTCCTTCACCGCCCGCCCGCTCCCCCGCGTGTAGGCGCCGGGGAGGAGGTTCTCCTCGACGCTCAGGTGCTCGAACACATGGCGGCCCTCCATCACCTGGACGACGCCGCGGCGGACCACGTCCGCGGGATCGAGGCGGTGGATGGGCGCGCCGAGGAACTCGATGCCTCCCTTCGTGACCTCCCCGCGCTCGGTGCGCAGGAGCCCGGAGATGGCCTTGAGCGTGGTGCTCTTGCCCGCGCCGTTGGCCCCGAGGAGGGCGACGATGCCCTCCTCGGGAACCTCCAGGGAGACGCCCTTCAACACAAGGATCACGTGATCGTAGATCACCTCGATGTCGTCGGCGCGGACGCCCTCGGAGGCCACCGCGTTCCACGCGGTGACGATGAGGCTCCGGTGGGTGAGCAGGGCGCCCTTGGGCTGCCCCGTCGTCCCCGACGTGTCGCAGATGATGGCGAGGTCGTCGGCCTGTCCCCGGGCAATCTCCCCATCGAGCCAGCCCGGATGCTCCCGCTCGAACTTCTCGCCTCGCTCCCTCAGCTCGGTCAGGCTCAGGAGACACGGCTCCGTGTACCTCCGGAGGCCGCGGGGATCGTCGTAGATGATGTACTCGAGCCGCGGGCACGCGGCGCGCACGTGCAGCAGCTTGTCCGCCTGCTCCTGGTCCTCGACCACCGCGAACCTCGCTTCCGCGTGGTCCACGATGTACTGCATCTCCGTCTCGATCGAGTCCTGGTAGAGCGGGACGGGCACGCCGCCGAGAGCCTGGGTGGCCAGCATCGCCCAGTAGAGCGGCGGCCGATTGTCGCCGACGATGGCGGTCTTGTCGCCGCGCGCGAAGCCGAGCGCGGCCAGCCCGAGCGCGATGAGGCGCGCCTCGGCGAGGTACTGGCTCCAGGTATGCGACTGCCAGATCCCCAGACGCTTCTCGCGGATGGCGACCTTGCCGGCGAGGCGCCGGGCATTGTCCGTGACGAGCTTGGGGAAGGTGCCGAGGGTGGGGTCCAGCCAATCCAGCGGGCGGGTCGCTCCGGTCGCGGTAGCGACCGTCGCGCGCGTCATGCGTCTACACCGCCGGGGAGCCGTTCCATTGTGAGGCGTCGCGCAGGCCGCCGAATGGCGCGAGTGTAGCCGACCCGCCGAGACTGTCAAGGTCTTTGGCTGAAATTACAAGGGTTTACGCAGCGCCCACTCCGGGACGCCCCTGCCCCTCGCCCCGCGGGCAGCGAGGGTACCCCCTACTCGGTAGTCACCGGCTCGGCCGTGCCTGCCAGGGCCGCGTGCACCGTATGCCAGGCCAGCGTCGCGCACTTGATGCGGCTGGGGAACTCCCGCACCCCCGCGAAGACGCCGAGCTTGCCCAGCTCCGTCTCGGAGCCATCCTGGGTCAGCATTGCGCGGAATCGCTCGAAGACCTGCTCGGCCTCGGCCACCGTCCTGCCCTTGAGGTCAGCGGTCATCATCGACGCGGACGCCTTGGAGATTGCGCACCCCGAGCCCTGGAAGCCGATGTCGCGGATCATCTCGCCGTCGAGCGCGATCTCGACCGTCAGCCGGTCGCCGCAGAGCGGGTTGTAGCCCTCGGCTGTCCGGCTCGGGTCCGGCAACGTCCGGAAGTTCCGCGGCTTCCTGTTGTGATCGAGGATGACCTGCTGATAGAGATCGCGCAGCTCGGATGTCATCCGAAGATCTCCCGGACCCTGGCAAGGCCCTCGATCAGGGCGTCGATGTCCTCCGCCCTGTTGTACAGGCCCAGCGAGGCCCGCGTGGTGGCCGCGATGTCGAACCGCGTCATCACCGGCATCGCGCAGTGGTGCCCCGTCCGCACCGCGATGCCTTCGCGGTCGAGAATGCTGCCCACATCGTGGGCATGGACGCCCTCGACCAGGAACGACAGCACGGAGGCCTTCTCCCGCGCGGTGCCGACGAGGCGCAGGCCGGGGAGCGACGAGAGCCTCTCCGTCCCATAGACGAGCAGCGCGTGCTCGTGGGCCGCGATCCGGTCGAGCCCGAGACCCTCCAGGTACTGGAGGGCGGCGCCCAGGCCGATGGCGCCGGCGATATCCGGCGTGCCCGCCTCGAACTTGTACGGCAGGTCGTTGTAGACGGTCTTCTCGAAGCTGACGGACTTGATCATGTCGCCGCCGCCCAGGAAGGGTGGCATCGCCTCCAGGAGCTCGGACTTGCCGTAGAGCACGCCGATGCCGGTCGGTCCGTACGTCTTGTGACCGGAGAACGTGTAGAAGTCGCAGTCGAGATCCCGCACGTCGACCCGCAGGTGGGGCGCGGCCTGGGCGCCGTCCACCAGCACGGCGATGCCGCGGCGGTGGGCCGCCTCGATCATGCGCTTGACCGGCACGACGGTACCGAGCGCGTTGGAGACGTGGGCCACCGCGACGAGCCGCGTCCGCCCCCCGAGCAGGCGCTCGTAGGCGTCGACATCCACCTCGCCGGCGTCGCCGATGGGCACGACGCGCAGCACCGCGCCCTTCTCCTCGCAGAGCATCTGCCACGGCACGATGTTCGAGTGATGCTCGAGCGCGGTGATGACGACCTCGTCCCCCGGTCCCACCGTCCGCCGGCCGTAGGTCTGCGCCACCAGGTTGATGCCCTCCGTGGTGCCGCGAACGAAGATGATCTCCCGCGGATGGGCCGCCTTGAGGAAGCGCTGGATGCGCGCCCGCGCTCCCTCGTACGCCTCGGTGGCGCGCTCGCTCAACCGGTGCACGCCGCGGTGCACGTTGGCGTTGTCGCGCGCGTAGTAATCCGCGAGCGCGTCGATCACCATCTGTGGTTTCTGGGACGTCGCCGCGCTGTCCAGGTAGACGAGGGGCCGCCCGTGCACCTCCTGGTGGAGGATCGGGAAATCCTTCCGAACATCCAGTTCCGTCGCCGGCGCCTTCATATCGCCTCCTCGGGGACCCGGCCGCCACGCAGCCGCCCCCGCAGCAGCGCCTCGCACCAGCCCCGCACCGGCTCCATGCGGATCCGGCCGAGCACCTCGCTGGCGAATCCGTGGGTGAGCAAGGTGCGGGCGGCCACCTCGCCGAGCCCGCGGCTCCGGAGGTAGAAGATCGCGTCCTCCGCGAGCTGGCCGTTGGCCGCGCCATGGCTGCACGTGACGTCGTCGGCGAAGATCTGGAGCTGCGGCCTGCTGTCCATCTCCGCACCGTCCGAGAGGATGAGGTTCTTGTTCGTCTGGTGGGCGTCTGTCTCATTGGCGCCCGGTCGGACGACGACCCGCCCGCTGAAGACGCCCCGCGCCCGGCCGTCCAGGACGCCCTTGTAGAGCTGGCGGCTCGTGGTCCGCGGCCGGGTGTGGTCCACCACCGTGTGGGTATCCACGTGCTGGACCCCCCCGACCACGAAGAGGCCGTTCAGCTCGCACGCGGCCCCCTCGGCGTCGAGCCACGCGTCGACCTCGTTCCGGACGAGCCGGCCCCCGAGCGTCACGGCGTGCGAGGCGAACCGGCTGTCCGGCCCCTGGCGCACGCGGGTGCGGCCCACGTGAACCCCCTGGCGGCCTTCCAGCACCACCCGGTGATGGTCGAGCACGGCGCCCGGGCCGAGGGCGATCCCGGTCGACGCGTTGGTCAGATAGGCGTCGTCGCCGAGGGCGACGTAGCTCTCGACCAGCACCGCCCGGCTCGAAGGCTCGAGCACGATCAGGCTTCGCGGGTGGTCGGCGCGCGGCGCCCCGCGCGCGGTGGCGACGAACAGGAGCTGGATGGGCTCCTCCTCGAGGATCGCGCCGGCCGGGACGTGCAGGAATGCCCCGTCCGGCCAGAAGGCCGCGTTGAGCGCGCCGAAGGCATCCCCGGGCTCCGCGGCGCCGGTGAGGTGGACGCGCACCGTGGGCTCGTCGGTGATCAGCGCCTCCGCGAGGCTCCCGAGACGGCCGCCGGGCGGCAGCGGCCGGATGGTCGAGAGCGTGGCCACGTACCGTCCATCGACGAACACGAGACGATTCCACGACGCCGGTCCCATCGAGAAGCGCACCAGCGCCTCCGCGGACGGCATCTCGCGCGCCGCATCGGCGGCCAGGTCGAACGGCGTCGCCACCAGGGGCGCGAGGTTCGTGTACTTCCACTCCTCGTCGCGGGTGGTGGGCAGACCTCGCTCGGCGAAGCGGTCGATCGCCGCCCGCCGCGCCTCGCGCAGCCAGGCCGGTCCGTCGGCGGCGCCGCGCCGCTCGCGCTCGGCATGGGCCGCGCGGACGGCGTCCCGTGTGAGCGTGTCCGTCATCGCGGGGTGGCCTCGGCCGGCGCCTCGAGCCACTCGTACCCGCGAGCCTCCAGCTCGTGGGCCAGCGTCCTGTCGCCGGACTTCACGATGCGGCCGCCGGACAGCACGTGCACCCGGTCCGGCGTGATGTACTCGAGCAGCCGCTGGTAGTGGGTGACCAGGACGACGGCGTTGTCCGGACGGCGGAGCCGGTTGATCCCGTCCGCCACCGTCCGGAGGGCATCGATGTCGAGTCCCGAGTCGGTCTCGTCCAGGATGGCGAGCCGGGGCTCCAGCACGGCCATCTGGAGGATCTCGTTGCGCTTCTTCTCGCCGCCCGAGAACCCCTCGTTCACCGGCCGGCGCATGAAGGCCGGATCCATGTCGACCAGCTTCATCTTCTCCCTCAGCAGCGTCAGGAACTCCATCGCGTCGAGCTCTTCGAGCCCCCGGTGCTCCCGGATCGCGTTGACCGCGGCCTTGAGGAACTCGGCGTTGGGGACGCCGGGGATCTCCACCGGGTACTGGAAGGCGAGGAAGAGGCCGGCCCGCGCCCGCTCCTCGGGCGGCATCTCGAGCAGGTTGCGGCCGTCGTAGAGGACCTCGCCCGAGGTGACGACGAAGCCGGGGTGGCCGGCCAGCACCTGCGCCAGCGTGCTCTTGCCCGAGCCGTTGGGCCCCATCACCGCGTGCACTTCGCCCGCGCGCGCCTCGAGATCGATGCCCCGCAGGATCTCCTTGCCCGCGACGCCGGCGTGCAACTTCCGGATGCTCAGCATGTCCGCGCTCCTCTCCTTCTACCCGACCCCGCCCTCTACCCGACCCCGCCCTCGAGGCTCACGCTCAGGAGCCGGCTCGCCTCCACCGCGAACTCCATCGGCAGGCTCCGGAAGACCTCCTTGCAGAAGCCGTTCACGATCATCGAGACGGCGTTCTCGCCCGAGAGTCCGCGCTGCTTGCAGTAGAAGAGCTGCTCCTCGCTGATCTTGCGGGTCGAGGCCTCGTGCTCCACGACCGCCGAGCGGTTGGCCACCTCGATGTAGGGGACGGTATGGGCCGCACAGTGGCCGCCCAGCAGCATCGAGTCGCACTGCGTGTAGTTGCGCGCATTGGCGGCCCGCGGCAGCACCTTCACCAGGCCCCGGTAGGTGTTGCTGCCGTGGCCGGCCGAGATGCCCTTGGAGAGGATCGTGCTCCGGGTGTTCTTCCCGAGGTGGATCATCTTGGTCCCGGTATCGGCCTGCTGGTAGTTGTTGGTGAGCGCCACCGAGTAGAACTCGCCGACGGATTCGTCCCCCTGGAGGAGCACGCTCGGGTATTTCCAGGTGATCGCGGAGCCGGTCTCCACCTGGGTCCAGGAGATGCGGGAGCGCGCCCCCGCGCACTTGCCCCGCTTGGTGACGAAGTTGAAGATGCCTCCCTTGCCCTCGCGGTCGCCGGCGTACCAGTTCTGGACCGTGGAATACTTGATGTGGGCGCCCTCCGCGGCAATCAGCTCCACCACCGCCGCGTGGAGCTGGTTCTCGTCGCGCATCGGCGCGGTGCAGCCCTCGAGATAGCTCACGTAGCTGCCCTCCTCCGCGATGATCAGCGTCCGCTCGAACTGGCCCGATGCGGCCGCATTGATCCGGAAGTACGTCGACAGCTCCATCGGGCAGCGCACGCCCCTGGGCACGTAGCAGAACGACCCGTCGCTGAAGACGGCCGAGTTGAGCGCCGCGTAGAAGTTGTCGGTGTACGGGACCACCGAGCCGAGATAGCGCTCCACCAGCGCGGGGTGTTCCTTCACCGCCTCGGAAAACGAGCCGAAGATGATCCCCTGCTCGCGCAGCTTCTCCTGGAAGGTGGTGCCCACCGACACGCTGTCAAACACCGCGTCCACCGCCACCCCGCTCAGCCGCTTGCGCTCGTCGAGCGGGATGCCGAGCTTCTCGAAGGTCCGGAGGATCTCGGGGTCGAGGTCTTCCAGGCGCGCGGCGACCTGCCGCTTGGGCGCCGAGTAGTAGACGATCTGGCCGTAGTCGATCGGTGGATAGGTGACGTTGGCCCAGCGAGGCGCGCCGGCCGAGCGCTCGAGGGCGGCCCAGTGTCGATAGGCCCGCAACCGCCAGTCGAGCATGAATTTCGGCTCGCTCTTCTTCGCCGAGATCAGCCGGACGATGTCCTCGTCCAACCCGGGCGGAATCGAATCCGACTCCACCGCCGAGACGAACCCATACGGGTAGGCTCGGTCGGCGAACTCCGCGATGATCTTCTGGGTGCCGCTGCCGTTCATGCGCTGCCTCCCTCCCTGCGTGTTGGGCTCAGCGTACACCCTTGCCGCGGAGATGGCGACTAGAAGAGTCGGATTTATATGCGCAATGAAGACAGCCACTTACCTTCTATAGTGCGCGACGTGAGCTCGACCGACCATCGGCTCGGCGGCCGTACCGGGGCGGCCACCTGCCGATCTCGTGGGGCGCGGCGCGGTGCTCGGCCAGCCGCTCAGGGGGCCGCGCGCAGAGCAGTCGTGCTAGTGTCCCGAGTCAGGAGTTCGTGGTCTCGCGGCGCCGGGTGGGGCGGGGGTCCTCCCCGCGGGACCGTATCCTCTGCGGATTGCCGAAGTGACCCACCACCCATCTCGTGGCCCCATTGAGTGCGGGGAGCGCTCCGCGACACAGCGTGTCCCGCGGGGAGGGTCCCACCCCACCCGGCGCTCTGCCGGCACCTCCCTGCTCGGGCCCTGGTCCGAGCCGCCGGGTCATCGGCGCGCGAACGCGGACCCCAGGCGGTCGATCATGTCCTGCTCCGCCGCCGACACCGCCCCGACGCCGAGGAATCCCCCGCTCGCCCGGGCCACGGCCCGGGCGCGATCGAGCAGGCCGCGGCGAAACTCTTCCATCTGGGCCCCTGTCATCTGCTCCGAGAGCCCCTCGACCATGTGGGTCCATGCTGTCAGCAAGCTCGGCTCGGGCCGGCGCTCGAGCCAGGACTTCAGGAGGTCGTGCTCGGTCGTTCCCGGGGTGATGCCGGCGGTGGCGGCGCGGGCCAGCACGGCGTCGCGCTCCCTGGGGTCGAGCGAGCCGTCGGCCCAGGCGACCTCGACGAGGGGGATGATGGCGAGCGCGCCCACGACCTCCGGGCGGATGCCCAGGGCGACCAGCCGTTCGATGGTCGCCTCGTTCTTGATCCCGGAGACCCGGATCAACGCCTCGCGCGTGGCCGCACGCTCCGAGATGTCCCGGAGGCGGGCGAGGGCGCGCTGGTCTTCCTTGCGGAAGAACTCGTCCTCCAGGGTGCGGATGCGGTCGCCCAGGATATGGGCCGGTTTCTGTTCTGTCATGGGTGTCTCCTCCACCATCGCGCCGCTGGCGCCCGTCGTTCCGTGGCGTTCTGTCGCTCGGAGGTGATCTCTCGCGATTCCGTGGCGTCCGTCGTGCCCGCAGCGCGATGGGCGCCGCGGATGACTGCCCGCGTGCTTCCCGATGATAGCAGCCCGGCAAATGCCCGGCTGGCCCGGCACGTCGGGTATGGGAGCCTGGCGAGCCTGGCGAGCCTGGCGAGCCGGGCGCGGTCCTTGCGCCGAGGAGCGGGGCCTGCGATCATTCGCCCCGCGCCCCGCGGTGAGGGATCCTTTCGATGAGGAGGCGGTGATGGCGGACGACCTGCTGGAGTCGGTGGCGGACGGAGTCGCGGTCCTGACCATGAACCGTCCGGACCGCCTGAACGCGCTCACCTCGACCATGCTGGACCGGATGCTCGAGGCGCTGATGCGCCTGGCCGGGGATCCGGCGGTCGGAGTGGTGGTCCTCGCCGGGGCCGGTCGGGCGTTCTGCGCCGGGGGCGACGTCAAGGCCATGGCGGAGGGGCGCGAGTTCGGCGGCGACACGCTCGAGGACAAGGCCCACGCCCTGCGCTCGCGCATGGAGGTCTCGCGCCTCCTCCACGAGCTGCCCAAGCCCACCGTCGCAATGATCCGCGGCGCCGCGGCGGGCGCCGGCCTGTCACTTGCCCTGGCCTGCGACCTGCGGATCGCCGGCGAGTCGGCGCGGCTGGGCACCGCCTTCGCCCGCGTCGGCTACTCCGGCGACTTCGGCGGCAGCTACTTCCTCACCCAGCTCGTCGGGACGGCCAAGGCGCGCGAGCTCTACTACACCGCCGAGCTGCTCGACGCGGCGGCGGCCCTGGCCCTGGGCATGGTCAACCGCGTGGTGGCCGACGACGACCTCGAGCGCGAGACGCTGGCGCTGGCCGCCCGGATCGCGCGCGGACCGCGCATCGCGCTTGCCTACATGAAGCGGAATCTCAACGCCGCGGAGGCGGGGACGCTGAAGGAGCTGCTCGACCTCGAGGCCTGGCATCACACCCGCTGCGGGATGACGGAGGACCACCGCGAGGCGGCGCGCGCCTTCGTCGAGAAGCGGGAGCCAGTCTTCCGGAATCGCTAGGGGAGGCTCAGATGGACGGCGTGCACGACCTGGGCGGGATGCACGGGTTCGGCCGGGTGGATCGGGAGCCCGACGAGCCGCCCTTTCACGCTCCGTGGGAAGGCGCGGTGGTGGCCGTGATGCGGGCGAGCGGCGCCGCCGGCGTCTTCAACATCGACGAGTTCCGGCACTCGATCGAGCGCATGGAGCCGGATCGCTACCTGGCCTCCACGTACTACGAGCGCTGGCTGGACGGGGTGGCGCGCCTCCTCGTCGAGAAGGGCGTGGTGACCGCGGCCGACCTCGAGGCGCGGACCGCCTTCTTCCGGGCCCGGGCCGGCGCCAGCGCCGACGACGCCCTCTCCGCCCCGCCTCCGCCCGGCGCGCTCTCGCCGCGCCGGGGGGCGGAGACCTTCTTCCGGCCCGCCACCGCCCCCCCGCGCTTTGCCGTGGGCGACCGCGTGCGGACGCGCAACGGGCGCGCGCGAGGGCACACCCGGCTGCCGCGGTACGCGCGCGACAAGGCCGGCGTCGTCGCCGCGCTCCGCGGTGTCTGCGTGTTCCCGGACACCAATGCCCATGGGCGGGGCGAGCAGCCCGAGCCCGTGTACGGGGTGGGTTTCGCGGCGCGCGAGCTGTGGGGCGATACCGCCGAGCCGAACCAGCAGGTCTTCATCGATCTGTGGGAGAGCTATCTCGAACCGGACGCGCGGAGAGGCTGAGGGAGAGAGGCCGAGGATGGGCAAGAACCACCCGAATGTCGATGACGACGTGGTCTCCCGCGTCCGCGCGCTGGAGTCGCTCCTGCTCGAGAAGGGCCTGCTCGCCCCCGACGCGGTGGACCGCGTGATCCGCCACTACGAGGCCGACACCGGGCCGATGGTCGGGGCACGGGCAGTGGCGCGGGCCTGGCGCGATCCCGGGTACAAGCGGCGCCTGCTTGGCGAGACCACGGCCGCCCTCGCTGACCTGGGGGTCGAGTTCGACCGGCTCGTGGTGGTGGAGAACACGCCAGCCGTGCACAACCTGGTCGTCTGCACGCTCTGCTCCTGCTATCCCTGGGGCGTGATGGGGCTCCCGCCCACCTGGTACAAGAGCTTCCCGTACCGGGCCCGGGCCGTGGCCGAGCCGCGGCAGCTCCTGGCCGAGCTCGGCCTGCACGTCCCGCCCGAGCGCGAGATCCGGGTCTGGGACTCGAGCGCGGAGCTCCGCTACATGGTGCTGCCTGCCCCGCCGACGGGTTCGGAGAACCGGAGCGAGGACGAGCTCGCGTGCTTGATCACGCGCGACGCGCTGATCGGCGTGGCCGAGGTCGCGGCGGCGGGGTGACCGGGCGGCGCCGGCGCCCACCACCGGGAATCCGCTGGTGACCGCGCGTCGCCGGAACCTGGTGCGGCGGCCGGATGGCGTGCTCGTCAACGTTGCCCGCCCGCGCGGCCAGCTCCTGGTGTGCGCGACCGGGTGCTGCTGCGGTCGCGCCGAGGACGGCTTCGCCCCCGTGCCCGGCGAGCTGTTCCACGGCGAGTGGGAGCGCCGGCGCCTGCGCAACCTGGTGCACCTCACGATCGGCGGGTGTCTGGGCCCCTGCGCTCTCGCCAACGTGGTGCTCCTTCTGTTCGACGGCCAGGCACTGTGGTTCCAGTCGATGAACTCCGAGGCGCTGGTCCTGACCCTGTACGATTACGTGGACGAGATGCTCGACGCCGATCGCGTGGTCCCCGCGCCGGAGGCCCTCGCCCCCTATCAGTTCACCGCCTCCGCCTGGCAGCCTCGGTCGGACGGGCAGGGTGTCGACGACTATCGACCCCGGCGCCGCCCGTCCGGAGAGGCGCGGAGCGGGGCGGCGCCCGCCACCGTCGCGAGCGGGTCGCCGCCGCCTGACGCGCTCTCGGCGTACGCCACACCGGCCGAGCGGCTGTCCGCGGATCTGACCGGCCCGGCGGCGGTTCCACGCCGGAACGGCGAGCTCGTCTTCGAGGCTCCCTGGCAGGGCCGCATCTTCGGGATGGCGGTGGCCCTCAGCGAGCAGGGGGTGTTCGCCTGGGAGGAGTTCCGCCAGGCCCTGATCGCCGAGATCGCCACCGGGGACCAGCTCGGTGGCGGTGACTACTATCAGGCCTGGCTCGCCGCCTTCGAGCGGGTCCTCGCCGCCCACGGCCTCGTGGATCCTGCCGAGACCACGGAGACGACCTACCAGTTCGAGTTCGGCGAGCGCGATGACGTCTTCTAGTGCCCTGAGTCGAGACGGCAGTGCCCCACACGAACGCCGGCCCGCCGGAAGAGGCCGGGTCGGGGTGCTCGGCGCTCGCGCCGGCGCGCGCCTCCGGCGTCCGGAGGCGGTGGCGCGCCTCGGGCTTCCCCGCTACGGCCACACCTCGACGACGTGCCGATCGAGGATCGGATGACTCCCGGCGGCTTTTCCGCCGGGGGTGGCTGAGCTATCATCGCCGGCAACCCCCAACGGCCGAGAGGAGGCCTCCCGATGGAGTTCGAGTTCTCCGCGCGTACCCGGCAGTACATGGATCACCTGTCCGAGTTCATGGACAAGCACATCTACCCGAACGAGCAGACGTTCCGCGACCAGCTCGACGGCGCCGCCGACCGCTGGCAGGTGCCGCCGATCATGGAGGATCTCAAGGCCACGGCGCGGGAGCGCGGGCTCTGGAACCTGTTCCTGCCCGAGAGCGAGCGCGGGGCGGGCCTGACCAACCTGGAGTACGCGCCCCTCTGCGAGATCATGGGCCGCTCGCCCATCGCCCCCGAGATCTTCAACTGCTCGGCGCCCGACACCGGCAACATGGAGGTCCTGGTCCGCTACGGGACCCCTGAGCACCACAAACAGTGGCTCGAGCCTCTCCTGGATGGCAAGATCCGCTCGGCCTTCGCCATGACCGAGCCGAGGGTCGCCTCGTCGGACGCGACCAACATCGAGTCGAGCATCGTGCGGGACGGGGATCACTACGTCATCAACGGCCACAAGTGGTGGACGTCGGGCATCGGCGACCCGCGCTGCAGGATCATCATCTTCATGGGCAAGAGCGATCCCCGCAACCCGGACCGCTACAAGCAGCAATCGATGATCCTCGTGCCGCGCGAGTCCCCGGGCATCAAGGTGGTGCGGATGCTCACCGTGTTCGGGTACGACGACGCCCCCCACGGCCACGGCGAGGTGCTGTTCGAGAACGTGCGCGTGCCCGCGTCGAACATGCTGCTCGGCGAGGGGCGTGGCTTTGAGATCGCCCAGGGCCGGCTCGGGCCGGGGCGCATCCACCACTGCATGCGGCAGATCGGCGTGGCGGAGCGGGCGCTCGAACTCATGTGCAAGCGCTCCATGCAGCGCGTGGCCTTCGGCAAGCGGCTGGCCGAGAACGACATCACCACCGAGCGCATCGCCCAGTCCCGCATCGAGATCGACCAGGCGCGGCTGCTCGTCCTCAACGCCGCATGGATGATGGACACCGTGGGGAACAAGGCGGCCAAGCAGGCGATCGCCTCCATCAAGGTCGCCGTGCCCAACATGACGCTCGCGGTCCTCGATCGGGCCATGCAGATGCACGGGGGCGGCGGCGTCAGCCAGGCGTTCCCGCTCGCCTTCTGGTGGGCCCACTCGCGCACGCTGCGGTTCGCGGACGGCCCCGACGAGGTGCATCGCCGGCAGATCGGCCGGCTCGAGCTCCGCAAGTACATGTAGCCGGGCGGCGCTCCATCTCGCCTGCGCGGCGTCCAGACGGGCTCTTCTCGGCGTTCACGTACCGGGGGGGCGAGAAGGGTTCAGCGGCGAGGCGCCGCCCGAAGGCCGGGGGCGAGGCGTACTGTCCGTACGTTGAGCCCCCGGACGAGGGCGGCAACGAAGCCGATGGGCCCTTATCGCCCCCCCGGGCTAGCGGGCGATGCTTTCCAGGACCAGGGCGAGAAAGCTGTCGATCGCGGACCTGTCGATCCAGCGCACGACCACCATGAGGTCGTGCGTGGGGTCGATCCAGATGACGTTGCTGCCGGCGCCCCGGGCGGCATAGCTCGCCGGAGGCGCGCTCGGGAACTGAGCCCGCGTTCCATTGAGCCACCACAGCAGCCCGTACTCCTGGTTCAGCGGGCACGGCCGCCGGATCTCCTCGGTCCAGGCCTCGGGCACGACCTGCTGGCCGCGCCAGCGGCCTCCCCGGTGCACCAGCAGCCCGAAGCGGGCGTGGTCGCGCGTCGACATCCAGAGCCCGCCCCCCCAGTGCGAGCCCCCGGGCACGGAGGGCATGCCCACGCCGTCGATCTCCACGTGGGACTTGTCGTACGGATGCCACTCCCAGTTGGCCGAGGCCCCGATGGGATCCATCACGCGGGCCTTGAGCACCTCGTGCAGCGGCTGGCGGAACACCTGGAGCAGGGAGAGGCTGAGGCGGTTCACCCGGACATCGTTGTACTCCCACAGCGTGCCCGGAGGGCGGAGAGGCCGGGGCTCGCCCTTGGTCGAGCCGCCGAGCTCGCTCTTGCCGACATCGCGGTTGTGGTCGATCGAGTCGGGCTTGCCCCACATCGTTCCCTGCCACTCGCTCGTCTGCTGCAGGAGGTGGCGCCAGGTGACAACGCGATTGTGCGGCGAGGCGAACCCATCGTCGGGGGCGGAGACGCCCACGGGCTCGTCGAGGTCGCGGATGCGCCCGTCGGCGACGGCGAGCCCGGCGAGCACGGCCAGGTAGCTCTTGGCGATGCTGAAGCTCATGTCGGGCCGGCGGGTGTCGCCCCACTCCGCGACCAGGTAGCCGCCGCGGATGACGAGTCCGTTCGGGCCCCCGCGCGGGCGCACCGGGCCGAGCACGTCACGCTCACCCGGCGGCTCGTCGGCGACCCCGATGTAGCGGCCGGAATCGGTCAGGAAGTTGCGCCGCCATTTCGTCTCGTGCGACCGGTGATAGTCGATGGCGGAGGCGAGCACATCGGCGCGCATGCCCAGCTCGGTGGGCAACCGGGTCTCCCAGCGATGGGGGGTCGGAGAATAGGTCATGGGAACCTGGTCACGGTATCACGGTTCGGCACGGGGTCGGCCCCCTCCGCCGCCGGGCCCCTTTGCGGGTCTGCCTTTGGCCCCACCCTCAGGACCGGAGCACGCCGATCCCGGCCACGGTGATCACCGTGCCGGCCATCGACCGCCGCGACACGCGCTCGCCGAGGAACGCGATGCCCAGCGGGATGGCGAACATGGGGCCGGTGGACGACAGCACGGTGCCCGCCGCCACCCCGCTGTACTTCAGCCCGGCCACGAAGAGCACGGAGCTGACCGTGGTGACGGCGCCCACGACGAGCAGGCGCAGGGCCAGGACGCGTCCGCCCCGCCGGAGCTGGGCGGGAGCGGCCCACCCCCACGGAGTCACCATGAGCGCCGCGCCCGCGATGGGGAGGCGCACCGCCTGGGCCACCACCGGGTCGACCTGGTCCAGCGGAGTCTTGAGCAGGATCACCGAGACGGCCCAGGCCAGCGCGGCCAGCAATCCCGCGGCCATGCCCGTCCAGAACTGGCCCTGGAGGACCGGCTCGGTCGACTTCCCCGTCACGATGAGGGCCACCCCGGCCAGGGTGATCACCGACCCGAGCAAGACCGGAGCGGTCAGCGGCTCGCCGATGAGCGCCGCCGCCATGAGCGTGGAGAGGAGGGGATAGGTGGTCGAGACCGTCATGGCCCGGGCCAGGCCCAGGGTGCGCGCGCTCTCGAAGAACACGGTGTCCCCGATGGCCGAGGCCACGATGATCGACAGGGCCAGGAGGACGAGCACGCTGAACGAGAGCTGGGTGAAGACGCCGGGGCCTCCGGTGGCGAGCACCCAGGCGATCAGGACGGCCCCACTCACGAACGAGCGGATGGCGTTGATGGTGACCGAGCTATAGTGCGGCGACAGCGTCCGCACCATCAGGCCGATCACGGCCCAGGCGAGGGACGAGCCCAGCGCGCAGAGCGCGCCGAGGGTGTCGGGCGAGAGACTCACGCGCGGGCAGCGGGCCGGGCGGAGAAGATCGGACCGCCGCTGGCGCTCAGGCCGCCGAGCGGATCCCGCCCCGCGGTACGCCGGGCTCCGTGCTGCCCCAGAGCACGTCGAAGCCGTCGGGCAGCCGGCGGGTGCCGGGAGGCGACAGCCACAGCCGCAGGAGCAGCCGGTCGCGGTCGCGGTCCGGATGGTCCTCGTAGGCGGTCCGGGCATGATAGGTCACGTCGCTGTTCAGGAGCCGGATGTCCCCCGGCTCGAAGGCGTGCTCGAATGCCAGCTCCTGGGCGACCTCGGCGAGCAGGTCGAGCGCCTCGTCCTGGGCGGGCGTGAGCGGCGGGACGCCGGGGAGGAGCTGGGCCGCCTCGACGAATGTCCGCGAGTACTGGCTGGTGAACCGCCCGTCGCGCGCCGCGAACACGGGCAGGGCGTACACGGCGTGCTCCCCGCCTGCCTCCTCGCCCTGCCGGCTCCGATGATAGGGCTGGCACAGCAGGGAGTGCAGGTCGGGGCGGCGATCGAGGATGGTGTTGGCCACCGCCACCGAACTGGCGATGCGGCTCAGGCCGCCCGCCCGCGCGTTGCGCACGCAGAGCAGGGCGACCACGTCCGTCCGGTCGGTGTGAAAGCGCAGCGGCCTATTCGAGCGCGCCTTGTACCGGGACGTCGGGCCCTGGCCCGGCTCCCGCGGCACCGCGGGCTGGAAGACCTCGCCGTAGCGGCGGACCTCGTCCCGCACCTCCCCGATCAGCTCGCCGTGGGCGTTCTGGTAGCGCGCGGCGCCCAGGTGCGCGCCCAGCCCCCAGAACAGCGCCTTGAGGTCCGCCTCCGAGTAGCGCGTCACCGGGAGCCCGCGGAGGAGGACGATTCCCCGTCCGTGCTCCAGCTCGGCGGCGGCGGCGGCCAGCTCGGCGGCGAGAGCGCGGAGCGGAAAGTCCTCCCGCGTGAGGCGCGGCCAGTCCAGTCCGCGCTGCCGTGCGACGCCGACGGCGGCCTCCGCCTCGGCGATCGCCTCCGGGGACAGGCGGCGGATCCAGCCGGTGGAGCGCTCCAGCTCATCGCCGCGCCAGGCGCAGGGGCCGCTGATGCGCCCCACGGGCGTTGCCGGCCCGGCGATCGACGAGCTCATCGGTCGAGTCCTCCGCGGTGAGGATGGCGCCGACGGATCGACGCAGGCCGTATTCTGGCACACGAGCCAGGGTGGCCGCGCGCTGATAGAATCGGGCGACCCCGCCCCGGCGCGAAGGAGGCCGAGCCCCGATGAGCAAGGACGAGATCGTCTGGCACCCGGACCCGGCGGCCGCGGCGCGTACGAATATCGCGCGCTTCATGCGGCAGCACGGCCTGCCCTCCCTGGAGGTCCTGCAGAAGCGATCGGTGGAAGACCTCGACTGGTACTGGGACGCGGTCCAGCGCGACCTCGGCTGGCGGTGGTCCACGCCGTTCTCCCGGGTGGTGGATCTGTCGCGCGGGGCGGCGTGGCCCCGCTGGTTCGTGGATGGGCGCACGAACCTCGCCGCCAACTGCGTGGACCGGCACCTGGACGGCCCGCTCCGGGACGCCGAGGCCATCGTGTCCGAGGCCGAGGACGGCGAGGTGCGCACGCTGACCTACGCCCAGCTCGGGGCGGAGGTGGCCCGGCTCGCCAGCGCACTCCGGCGCCTCGGCGTGGGGCCGGGCGATGCCGTTGGCATCTTCCTGCCGATGTGCCAGGAGGCGGCGGTGGCCGTCCTCGCCGTGTCGCGGATCGGCGCCGTCTACACCCCCTGTTTCTCGGGCTACGGGGCCGACGCGGTGGCGACGCGCCTGTCCGGCTGCGATGCGCGCGTGCTCGTCACCGCCGATGCCTTCACCCGGCGCGGGCACGCGGTGCCCCTCAAGCACACCGCCGACGAGGCGGTTGCCCAGTGCCCCACGATCCGCCACGTGATCGTCCACCGGCGCACCGGCGCCCCCGTGCCGTGGTCGGCCGCCCGCGACCTCTGGTGGCACGAGGCGGTGGCGGCCGAGGCTCTCGACGGCGAGGCGCTGGCTGTCGACGCCGACCACCCGGCCATCATCATCTACACCTCGGGCACCACCGGCCGGCCGAAGGGGGCGGTGCTCACGCACTCCGGCTTCGGGATCAAGAGCGCCCACGACTGGGCCTACCTCTTCGACGTCGGCGAGGACAGCCGGATGTTCTGGGTCACCGACCTCGGGTGGCTGATGGGGCCCATGCTGATCACCGGCACCTTGATCCGCGGTGGCACCGTCGTGCTCTTCGAGGGAACGCCCGACTACCCGAAACCCGATCGCCTGTGGGCGCTGCTGGAGCGGCATCGCGTCACCCATCTCGGCATCTCGCCCACCGCGGTGCGGGCGCTCATGCCGTACGGGGCGGACTGGATCACCGCCCACGACCTGTCCGCGCTCCGGATCATCGGCTCCACCGGCGAGCCCTGGAACCCCGAGCCCTACATGTGGCTCTTCGAGAACGCGGGGCGGCGCCGGGTCCCCATCATCAACTACACCGGCGGTACCGAAATCTCCGGCGGCATCCTCGGGTGCTTCCCCATCGCCCCCCTCAAGCCTGGCGCGTTCGCCGGGCCCATCCCCGGCATGGCCGCCGACTGCTTCGACGAGGCGGGGCGCCCGGTGCGGGGCGAGGTGGGAGAGCTGGTGGTGACCCGGCCGTGGCCCGGGATGACGGCCGGCTTCTGGAAGGATCCCGACCGCTATGTCGAGACGTACTGGTCCCGGTGGCCCGACGTGTGGGTGCACGGCGACTTCGCGTACGTGGACGAGGACGGGTTCTGGTACATCCACGGGCGATCGGACGACACCCTCAAGATCGCGGGCAAGCGTGTGGGCCCCGCCGAGATCGAGTCCGTGCTGGTGGGACACCCGGCGGTGGTCGAGGCCGCCGCCGTCGGCGTGCCCCACGAGGTGAAGGGCGAGACGGTGGTCTGCTTCGCGGTGCTGCGGCCCGGCCACGCGCCGGACGACGCCCTGCGGAGCGAGCTGATCGAGCGCGTCGTCCGGTCCATGGGAAGGGCCATCCGCCCGGAGCGGCTGCTGTTCACGCGCGAGCTGCCGAAGACCCGGAGCGCCAAGATCATGCGCCGGGTGATCCGGGCCACGTATCTCAAGCGCGATCCCGGCGACCTGTCATCGCTGGAGAACCAGGGCGGCGTGACCGCGATCGCGGAGGCGACGTGACCGCGGCCGGCACGCCCGGGACGCCGATGGTGCGAGGCGCCGCCCGACGGCCGCGCCGGGCGGCGCTGGTCGCCGTCGCCCTGGCCCTCGCCGGGGTCGGGGGCTGCGGCCTCATCCGGCCGGACGCGGATGCGCCGTACGTGTCCACGCCCGACAACGTCGTGCGCGCCATGCTCGAGCTGGCCGAGGTGAAGCCGGGCGACGTCGTCTACGACCTCGGCTCCGGCGACGGCCGCATCATCATCATGGCGGCGCGGGAGTTCGGGGCCCGGGGGGTGGGGATCGAGATCGATCCGCAGCTCGTCGCCCACAGCCGGCGCCGGGCCCAGCAGCTTGGTATCGCTGACCGCGTCGAGTTCGTGCAACAGGACCTCTTCCTGGTCGACGTCAGCCCCGCCACCGTGCTCACCCTGTACCTCGGCCAGGAGCTGAACCTCCGCCTCCGTCCGAGGCTCGTGCGCGAGCTGCGGCCCGGATCGCGAATCGTCTCGCATGATTTCGGCATGGGCGACTGGCCCCCGCTGCGCGCGGTCCGGATCGAGAGCGGGGACCGGTCCCACAACGTGCTCCTCTGGACAGTGCCGCCCCGCTCCGGTCAGCTTGACAGTGCGGCGGGGTGTCGTGGACAGTAATGCCCGGAAAGGGAGGTCCCGCCCATGACCACGCCCTCGTTCGGACTCATCCTGGCCAACCGCGCCGTCGTGCTCGGCGCGGTGACGGTTCGCGATCTGCTGGATCTGACCGTCGAGGCTGAGGCTTCGGGCGCCTTCGACGCAGCATGGGTCGGGGACAGCCTGCTCGCCAAGCCCCGCCTGGAGTCCATCTCTCTCCTCTCGGCTCTGGCCGGCGCGACGAGCCGGGTCCGGCTCGGCGTGGGGTGCATGGCCACGTTCGTCCACCGCCACCCCGTCATGCTCGCCCACCAGTGGGCGAGCCTCGACGTGATCTCGTGCGGGCGCTCCCTGCTCGCGGTGTGTCTGGGCGGCCCCGACGAGCAGAGCCCGGCCCAGGCGCGGGAACACGCGGCGATGGGCGTGCGGTCGGCCGAGCGCGTCGCGCGGCTCGAGGAGGGGATCGAGATCCTGCGCGCCCTCTTCACCGGCGAGCCCGTCTCGCACACCGGGCGTTTCTACCAGTTCGAGGGCGTGCGCATCGAGCCCGCGCCCGTGCAGCGGCCCCTGCCCATCTGGATCGCCAGCAACCCGACCGGGCTCACCTGGAAGGGCGGGGCGAGCGCCTCCGACGCGGCGGTGGACCGCGGGCTCCGGCGGGTGGCGCGGATGGCCGACGGGTGGATGACCAACAAGCTCTCGCCCGACGAGTTCCGGGCCCAGTGGGCGCGCATCGCCGCCATGGCCCGGGAGGAGGGCCGGGATCCCGGTCGCCTTCACGGCGCGCTCTACCACAACATCAACATCAACGAGGACCGGGCGGCGGCCCTCGAGGAGAGCAAGACGTTCCTCGACCGCTACTACTCGTCGAAGTTCACCCCCGCTTTCGTCGAGGGCTGGACGGTGGCGGGCGGTCCCGGGGAGTGCGCGGCGCAGCTCCGCGCGTACTTCGCGGCCGGCGTCGGGCACATGGCGCTGCGCCTCACGTCCTGGGATCAGCGCGGGCAGTTCAAGCGCTTCCTCGACGAGGTCGTCCCCGCCCTGCGCGAACGCGCCTGAGCGCGGGGGCCGGCGCGGGTTCCCGCCCCGGCCGCGGCGGGCGCGGCTTGACGCCGGCCAGCGGGCGGGTGTCCAATCGCCGGCGTCGGAGGGGGCGGCCGCGCGGCGAGCCCAGGCGGACGCGTGACCCCGACCCTCAGGAGGAGAGTCGATGAGCGAGACCATGAGCCCCTTCCGCCGAGAGCTCGAGCAGGCCGTCAACAGCCGTCACAGCCGTCTGAATCCGTTCACGGAGGCCTGGGTGAAGGGCGAGCTGACGCGGGCCCAGCTCGGCCAGTGGGTGAGCCAGCACTACCAGTACGTCGGCCAGTTCTCGCGCTGGTGCGCCACCGTCTACGGCACCTGTCCGGACGCCGCCGCGCGCGACTTCCTCCTCGAGAACATCATCGAGGAGGAGTCCGGGACAAAGCACGTCGACCTCCTCATCCGGTTCGGCGAGGCGTGCGGGGTGAGCCGGGACCAGGTGGAGCACACCCGCCAGCTCCCGACCACGCGGGCCTTGACCGCCTGGTGCTTCGAGATCGCGCGCAGGCCGTTTCACGTCGGCGCCGCCGGCCTGCTCGTCGGCCTCGAGTCACAGGTGCCGGGCATCTACAAGCGCAATCTCCCCCCGCTCCGGGCCCACTACGGGTTCAACGACCGGGAGGTGGAGTTCTTCGCGATCCACATCGACGCCGATGAGATCCACGGGGAGCGGGGCTACCAGATCGTCGAGCAGCACTGTGACACCCCGGCCCGCCAGGCCGAAGCCCTCGAGGCGGTGCGCGAGGCCACGGACATGCGGTGGCTCTACATGACCGGCCTGCACCGCGCTTTCGTGCTGAAGGAGGAGCTGTGATCGGGCGGCGCGCCCGGGTCGGCCGGGCCGGCGCCAGCGGGCGGTGAGCCTGTTCGCGGCCGCCGCCCTGGACACCATCCCGACTGACCGTCCGCTCCGGGTCGAGCTCGGCGGGACCGCGGTTGCCCTCTGCCGGGTGGACGAGGCGGTGTACGCCTGCGGTGATGTCTGCGCCCACCGGGGGGCTTCCCTCAGCGAGGGCAAGCTCAGGGGGACGCGCCTGGCCTGTCCCTGGCATGGCTGGATGTATGACGTGCGCACCGGCCAGTGCACCTTCCCGGGGCGCGGCGCGGCGGTGCCGACCTATCCCGCACGGGTCGAGGCCGGCCACGTCTGGGTCGAGCTGCCGTGATCACCGTCAAGCGGCTCACCCTCGAGGACGCGAAGATCATCCTGGAGGCGGCCGAGGCCCGGGCCCGGGCGATCGGGGTGCTCGAGACCATCTGCGTCTGCGACGACGGCGGGCACCCGCTCGCCCTTCATCGCATGACCGGCGCCCGGCTCACCGGCGTCGAGATCGCCATCGCCAAGGCCTTCACCGCGGCCGGCCACCGCCGGCCCACTCATCGCTTCAACGAGCCGCCGGGGGGGCCGGCCTTGCCCGGCAACGAGGCCTTCGGCATCCATGCCATGCACCCCGGCCGCTTCGCGATCTTCGTGGGCGGCTTCCCCATCGAGGCGGATGGCCAGGTCGTCGGCGGAATCGGCGTCAGCGGCGGCACCGGCGAGCAGGACGTCGCCGTGGCCACCGCCGGCATCGAGGCCCTGCTGGGCTCCCTGGGACCCGGCCCGGCCTCCACCGAACAGACCTCCGCTCCACCGCAGAGAACCTGATCTCCGCCGCACAGCGAGGAAGACACGATCGACACGTCTGCCGACAGCGGCACGATGCCGGGCGCGGTGAGCACCATGAACCCGTACGTGGCCGCCGCCAAGTTCGTGATGTCGAGAAACGCCTCGGAAAAGGACGTCGAGCACACCGCTGCGAAGATCGCCGCGGAGATCGTCAAGCGCGTGAACACCGCCCGGTGATCGCGCCCGCGCCCGGCCTTGGCCGGGCCAGCGGCTTGACACCACTCGACCTCTCGCCTAGCGTGCGCGGCATGATCCGGATCGGCGTCGTCATCAGCGCGGTGCCGGTCGCCATCCTGTTCACGGACCTGCAGCAACATCTGATCCGGGGACTGGCCGCGGGCGCCCTCGAGGGATGAGGCGAGCGTCCCGGTCCCGCCCGGGCCGAGGAAAGGCAGCGCGATGAAGATCGCCAAGGTGGAGACCCTGCACTGCGACGGCGGATGGCGCCCCTGGACGTTCGTGCGGATCGAGACCGACGACGGACTGGTCGGATGGGGGGAGTGCAGCGACAACCGGAGCCCGCACGGGCTGGCCGGCTGTGTCCGCGACATGGAGGACCTCCTCGTCGGGCAGGATCCCCGGCCGATCGAGCGCCTGTACTGGGACATGCTCCGCCGCACCCGCCAGAACCTGGGCGGGGTGACCCACAAGGCCATCGCCGGGGTGGAGCTGGCGCTCTGGGACATCAAGGCCAAGGCGCTCGGCGTGCCCGTGTACGAGCTGTTCGGCGGCCCCCTGCGGGACCGCGTGCGGCTCTACTGGTCGCACTGCGGGACGACGCGCGCGCGCCTCGGGCACGTGCTGGGGACGCCGCCCCTGCGCACGTACGACGACATCGCCGCCCTCGGCCGCGAGGTCGTGGCGCGCGGGTTCACCGCCCTCAAGACCAACATCGTCATCCCGGGCGAGCCGGCCACCGTGTACTTTCCGGGCTTCTCGAGCGGGATCAACAGCACCGACGGCGCCCCCACCGTGGAGGTGCTGGACGCCATCGAGCGGCTGATCGGCGCCTTCCGGGCCGCGGTGGGGCCGCGGGTCGGCCTCTGCCTCGACCTGAACTACAACTTCAGGACGGAGGGCGTGATGCGCATCGCCCGGCTGCTGGAGCCGTTCGACATGCAGTGGCTCGAGTACGACACGTGGGATGCGCATGCGCTGCTCCAGATCAAGGAGTCGACGAGCACGCGCATCGCATCCTGCGAGAGCCTGGTGACGACGCGGCAGTACCGGCCCTTCCTCGAGCTCCACGCGACGGACGTAGCCATCATCGACGTGCCCTGGAACGGCTTCTCCCAGGCCGTGCAGATCGGGCGGATGGCCGAGGCCTACGAGATCAACGTGGCCCCCCACAACTACTACAGCCATCTCGCCGACCTGCACGCCCTGCACCTGTGCGCGGTGCTGCCCAACGTGCGGATCATGGAGATCGACATCGACGACGTGCCGTGGAAGGCGGACCTGGTGACGCGGCCACCCGTGATCGAGGACGGCCACGTGCGCCTGACGACGGCGCCCGGCTGGGGCGCCGAGATCA
>DATKEI010000448.1:0-4240 GCA_035544455.1 Binatia bacterium
TCGGCCCCTTCCCCCGCCGTGTGCGAGTGGACGTCGAGAACCTGGAGGCTGAGGCCGCAGTGCCGGTCGAGGGCGTCGATGAATGCCGCGATCGGATCCGGGCCGCGTCCCCGCACCGGGCGCTCCTGCCCGGCCACGCGCACGGCGGCGACCACCGCGGTGGCGTCTCCCTCGGCGGCCACGAGGGGAGGCCCCACCAGGTCGAGGAGCCGTCCCGGCGCGAGGTAGGTCGACGCGAAGGTCGCCCAGATCTCCGCCGCCGTGATCTCCGTTCCCGTCCGCTCGACGATGCCCTGGATCACCGCCGAGAACTCGATCTGCAGGCGACGGGGCAGGTCGAGGCCGTGCTCGAACTTCAGGATGTAGGCGACCCCGCCCTTGCCGGACTGGCTGTTGACGCGGATCACGGCCTCGTAGGTCCGCCCGACGTGGTGCGGGTCGATGGGCAGGTACGGCACCTCCCACGTGTCGTAGTCCTTGCCCAGCGCCTCGAAGCCCTTCTTGATGGCGTCCTGGTGCGATCCCGAGAACGCGGTGTAGACGAGGTCGCCCACGTAGGGGTGCCGCGCGGGCACGGGCAGGCGATTGCAGTCCTCGACGGTGCGCCGGGCGGCGTCGATGTCCGAGAAGTCGAGGGCGGGGTCCACGCCCTGGCTGAAGAGGTTGAGGGCAAGGGTGACGAGATCGACGTTCCCCGTCCGCTCGCCGTTGCCGAAGAGCGTGCCCTCGATCCGGTCCGCGCCCGCCATGACCGCCAGCTCCGCCGCGGCCACCGCGGTGCCGCGGTCGTTGTGCGGGTGCAGGGACAGGACGATCGCCTCCCGGTCGCGGACGTGGCGCAGGAACCACTCGATCTGGTCGGCATACACGTTCGGCGTGGCCATCTCCACGGTGGCGGGCAGGTTGAGGATGACGGGCCTTGCCGCGCTCGGCTCCCACACCTGCATGACCGCCTCGCAGATCTCCACGGCGAAGTCGAGCTCGGTGCCGGTGAAGCTCTCGGGGGAGTACTGGTAGTGCACGTCGCACTCGGGAATGGTCCGCGCCAGCTCCCGGCAGCGACGGGCGCCGCGCACGGCGATGTCGACGATGCCGCTCCGGTCGAGGCCGAAGACCACCCGCCGCTGCAGGGTCGACGTCGAGTTGTACAGGTGGACCACGGCCCGGGGCGCGCCCCGGAGCGACTCGAAGGTCCGTTCGATCAGCTCGGGTCGGGCCTGGGTGAGGACCTGGATCATGACGTCCTCGGGGATCAGGTCCTCCTCGATGAGCTGGCGGACGAAGTCGAAGTCGGGCTGGGAAGCGGACGGGAACCCCACCTCGATCTCCTTGAAGCCGCACCGGATGAGGAGGTCGAACATCCGTCGCTTGCGGGCGGGGTCCATAGGATCGATGAGGGCCTGGTTGCCGTCGCGAAGATCCACGCTGCACCAGCGGGGCGCTCGGGTGATGCCCCGGTCCGGCCACCTGCGGTCGGGAAGCGGGATGGCGGGGAACGGGCGGTAGCGCGCGAACGGCATGGGAGCCGGGGGACCTGCCTTCGGGGCCATCGATGCCTCCTCTCGGCCGGGTGAACCGTCCGCCCGGTCACTGGAAACAAAAAAGCCTCTCCGTGCCGCAGGAGAGGCTTGGGCGCACGCCGGTGACGGCGCGCGCCTAGATCAGAAGCAGGGCCGAGCTTGTCGTCGGGCTCGTGAACCTCATGGTTGGGCCGATAATGCGCGCCCCCGCGCCCCCTGTCAAGGGCTTGCGCCCGGGGTTCTCCCGCCCCGCCCGGCGCTTTGTCGGGCCCATCTCTGATTCGGAACACTAGAATCGCGTGAGGCCCACGTGCGCCGGCCGGCTCGGGGAGCTGGATCGCGGGCGATCGGGCGCTCGTCGGTGCACGGCCACGGCGGACGAATGGCGGGTGGGTGTCGCAGGGGCGGCGGGCGCTCGTCCCCGACCCCGGACTGGAGCAGGCGATGACCTCGATCCGGAGTGTAGCGGTCGGCCGAGCGGCGCTGGTCGCGGCCGCCCTGCTGGTCCTCGGTGGATGCGCGTCGATGATGCAGCCGTCGACCCCCGTGACGAGCCTGGATCAGCTCGCGGGCAAGTGGCAAGGACTCATCACCTTTCCCGGGCGCTTCGACCAGTTCATGTACCTCACCATCGAGCCCGACGGGCGGCTCTTCGCGACCTGGGGGTCGATCCAGGCATGGGGGACGGCCACCGTCGAGGGCGGCAAGGCGAGATTCCAGATGTCCCCGCCGCCGTTCGAGGGCGACCTCAAGCTCTACGGCTCGGGCCCCCAGCGGGCGCTGTTCATGCAGGAGCTGTGGGGCAGCTTCACCGCCAACCTCAATCCCCAGCGCTAGCGTCCCCACCCCGCCTGGCGCTTTGTCGGCACATGTCTGACTCAGCACACTAGCGCTCCGGCGGGACGGGCTGGGTGGGCACGTGCTGGTCCAGCTACTTCCGCTCGGCATCGATGGAGTCAGGGACCTCGGCGAGGGCGGCCTGGTTCCACAGGCGCGAGCGGCTCGCGACGATGGCGAGGACCAGCCACATGGCGATTGCCGGGAACAGCGTCACCCGCCGCGGGCCGACCAGCCCGGCCAGGTAGCCGACCGCGAGCGCGCCCAGCGGGGCTCCGCCGAGCACGCCGAGCTGGAAGAGCGCGAGCACCCGGGCCCGGTGCGACGGCGGCGCCGCGAGCTGCACGATGGTGCGGCCCTGGGTCATCACCACGCCCGCGCCGAGGCCCCAGGCGAAGCACAGCACGGCGAAGGCGGCGAAGGGGGCTGGCCGCGACATGCCGATCAGCGCGAGCCCGCCGACGACTCCGGCGCTCACGAACGCCCGGCCGGGGCGGCGGAGCAATCCGATCCTGACCTGGGTCAGGGTCGCCACGATGGTGCCGCTCCAGAATGCGGTGCTCAGCACGGCCAGCTGGCCCGAGCCTCCACCGTACACGTCGCGTACCGCCAGCGGCAGCACCACGAAGAACGACCCGACGTACAGGACTCCGGTGGCCGCCATGATGATCATCACCGGTGCGATCCGGTCGGACGCGGCGGCGATGCGAAGCCCGTCGCCGATCGCGGCCAGGCGACCCTGCGCGGCCGCGCCGCGAGGGGGTGCCGCGGGGGCGAGCCGCCATGTCGCAGCGGCGGCGACGGCCAGGACGGCGAGCTGGACCGCGAGGAGCGTCACGGGGCCAGTGCGTCCGGCGAGGCCGGCCACGGCGATGCCCGCGAGCTGAAAGAGGTACTGGGCAGCCGCGGCCAGCGCGATGCTGCGGGCGATGCCGGGGCCGGCCACGCGGCTCAGCAGGGCGTCGCGCGCCGGCGTCATGAACGCCGAGAGCGTCCCCATCGCCGCTCCGTAGGCGAGCACCATGGGATACGAGCCCCGGCCGGTCGCAATGGCCAGCGCGAGCCCGGCCGGCGGCACGAGGGCGAGCAGATGATACCTGAGGAGCAGGGCGCGCCCGTCGCTCCGATCGGCGCTGGCGCCGGCCAGGAGCAGGAAGAGCGTGGACGGTGCGAGCAGGACCATCTGGGCCAGCCCGATCCGCTTCGGTGGCTCGTTGAGGACCACCGTCACCAGCCACGGGAAGAGGATGATGAGCAGGCCGTAGCTCAGGAACCACCCGCCGAGGCCGGTGAGGTACCAGGCGAGCTCGCCGCGGTCGGAACGAGGCGCGGGTGAGGCGGCGGCGCTCTCGCCGTGCATGAGGCTGCAGCATCTCATGCGCGGAGGCGGTGGCGCCAGCGCCGCCCCGCGCTTGACACCCAGGGAGGCCCTCGCCTAGTGTCCCGAGTCAGAGATGTGCCGGCGCCTGCTACCCGCGCCGAGCGCCGGACCGGCGACCTGCGGCTCGAGTCCGGGGATGGCGAGCGCGAGTTCTCGGGAGTCACCGTGGGTGGTGACGCCGGCAGGGGGCGATTGCCGAGGTCCCGCCCGCCCTCGCTCGACGTGACGCCGCTCCGCCTGGGCCCGCGCAGCGCGTGACCCCGGGGCCCGGTGGCTCGTTCGCGCGAGCGCGGCCCGCCCGATCCACAGCGACCGAGGAGGTGCCATGTCAGAGCGCGACCTGCGAATGACTCCCTCGATCGACCGCGGGCCGGCCGTGACGATCCTGGTGGACGGCCAGGCGGTCGTCGCGTACGAGGGAGAGACGGTCGCGGCCGCCCTGCTCGCGGCGGGCCAGCGGACGCTGCGGTGGACGGCGGGGAGCGGGGAGCCGCGGGGCTAC
>DATKEI010000449.1:0-3565 GCA_035544455.1 Binatia bacterium
GTCCGTGATCTGTGACCAAGAGGGGGTGACCAGGCCGTGCAGGGGACTCACGCTGCAGTTGATCGGCCTGGCAGGCACGCCAACAGCGGAGGTTCGCCTGCGTCAGCGGGCTGACCAGAGCGGGCGCTTCCGATTCGAAGGTGTCACGCCCGGAGGGTATGTCTTTACCGATAGCGTGGGCAGTTCGCCGAAGTGGCGTCTGCGGGTGGAGATTGAAGCGGCGCGCGAAACGCTCCTCGATTTGACGCCGTCCAACAGCGCCAAGGTGCGCAACGACTTTCCACGCATGCCGTAGACTGCTGTTCGTAAGGGCTGTGACGGGTTGCAGGAGGGCGGGCGTGGCTGCGTCGACAGACCCGGCAGGACCCGTCGCCGGGCGGGCTCGCGGTGCCTTAGGGTGAGCGTTTGAGGAAGGTGATGGGGCCGAAGAACGACTCCGCCCGGCTCTTGGTGTCGTCGGAGTCGATGCCGAGCGAGATGCCGCCCACGGGTTCGTCGGGGTCGGAGCCGTAGATGCGCCGGTAGTCGTCCCAGACGTTGCGCCGCTCGGTGATCCAGCGGCCGAGGTCGGCGGTGCCGGAGCGGACGACGACGTAGGTCACCGTGCCCGTCTTGGTGCTCTTGGAGATGAGGCCGACCGGCGCCGTCGTGTCCCACACGTACCCGATGATCTGGGACCTGACCGCGGCCGGGAAGCGGGGGAAGACGACGTAGAGCTGGGCGGCCTCGTCGTCGGTTTCCTTCTTCCTGAGATCGGCCCCGGCGGGCAGGGCGGTGACCTTCCACCGCCACTCGAGGATCGGGTACTCCTTGAGGTCGATCTTGACCTCCTTGTTGATGTTGGAGCTGTCGCCTGCGCTCTTGAGATGCAGCACCCGGGCGCCCTCGTCCTGCTGGATGGCGAAGTCGTACTTCGGGCTTCCCCAGCTCTGCCCCTTCCAGCCGTCCGGGATGCCGCGCTTGTCGGCGGGCTGGCTCGACCAGTCCTCCACGACCATCCGCGAGGCGTCGGCCAGGGCGGCGGCGGCGCCCAGGGCCAAGGCGAGGGCCAGGGCGGCGGCGCCATGGTAGACAGGTGCCCGCCTGGCCCCACACAGGCGCACCAGAGCCGCCGCGACCAGGACAAGCCTGTGGCGCGCGCCGGGGCGGCTGGGCCCGGGGGTCCGACCGCCTTCGGCGCATGCGCGGACGTGGCAGCTCGTGGACGAGCCGTGATCGAGGCGGGGCTGCCGGGCCATCATGGTCATGACATCGCTGAGCGCGGGCGGCGGCGTCCCGCCGCCGGTGTCTTCGGGGCGCGCAGGGGAGAAGGCGCGGCCCGGTGTCGGCGATCCGGCGCCTCGCGCGTGCGGTCCCGAGATCGAGATGGGTTCCAAGGTCGATCGGGGTCGGGGATCGAAGTGGGTTCCAAGGTCATTGTGAGTGCAGGTCCAACGCCGAGTATAACGTGGCCATGCTACCGTGAGCGCGATGGCGGAGACACGGCTCGATCGGTGGCTATTCGCGGCCAGGTTCTTCAAGAGCCGCACGCTGGCCGCAGGGGCCTGCGACGGCGGCAAGGTCCATGTGAACGGACACGCGGCCCGCCCTGCGCGCCTGGTGCGACCCGGCGACGAGCTGACCGTCACGCTGCCCCGGAGCAAGCGCATCGTCCGGGTCTCGGGGGTGGCCGACCGGCGCGGGCCGGCCTCGGTGGCCTCGGCGCTCTACGAGGACCTGACGCCACCGGCGCCGCCGCGCTCCGAGCGTGTGCTCCCCCCCATGTACCGCCCCCCGGGGGCGGGTCGCCCGACGAAGCGAGAGCGGCGGCTGATCGACCGCGTGTCCCGCGACCTGTAGCGCCCGCCCGGCGCGTCCGGCGAGGCCGGTCACATGGCGCTGACCCGCGAGCTGCCGGCGGCCCGAGGGTGGGCCGGCTGGCTTGCGTTGACGCGGACCGGGTGCTACGGTCCGATGCGCTGCAGGGAGTCCGGGTCGCCCGCGCGCAGGCGCGCGTCAGGGAAGGCGGTGCGAATCCGCCGCGACCCCGTCACTGTGATCGGGGACGAAACCCACGAGAGGCCACTGGTCCGGATCGAGTCGGGCCGGGAAGGCGTGGGGAGTAGGACGATCCGAGAGCCAGGAGACCTACCCGGACTCCCGTACCGACCGAACCGGTCTTCGCGGGAGGATCCGGGGTGCTCGCTCCTCATTCGTCCCATCTCATCCTCGGCGGCGCCCGGAGCGGCAAGAGCCGCCGCGCCCAGGAGCTGGCGCACCGCTGGGAGCGCGTGGCGGTGGTGGCCACCGCCGAGGCCCTCGACGACGACATGGCGGCGCGGATCGCCCGCCATCGCGCGGAGCGCCCGTCGGGGTGGGTCACCGTCGAGTCGCCCCTCGATCCGGTGGGCGCCTGCCGGCTTCTCGCGGGATCGGTCGACGTCGCCGTCGTCGATTGCCTGACCCTCTGGGTCTCCAATCGCCTCCTGCGCGGGGACGATGCCGAGGCCATCCTCGGCGGCGCCGCCGCTCTCGCCGCCCTCTGTCGGGAGCGCGCGCTGTCGCTGGTCATCGTGTCGAACGAGGTGGGGGAGGGCGTGCATCCGGAGACGCGCGAGGGCCTCCGCTTTCGCGACCTGCTCGGCCTCGTGAACCAGCGCGTGGCCGAGGCCGCCGACCGCGTCACGCTCATGGTGGCGGGCATTCCGCTGGCGGTGAAGGACGATATGCCGGGGCTCCGCCTCGCTCCGGACGCTGGCGCCACGGCGTGATCTCGCTGACGGCGCTCCTCGAGCGCATCCGCGCGCCCGAGCCGGGGCCGGGCGAGGAGGCGCGGCAGAGGCTGGACCGGCTGACCAAGCCGCCCGGAAGCCTCGGGCGCCTGGAGGAGCTGGCGTGGCGCCTGGCCCTGATCTCCGGCACCTGCCCTCCCGCGGTGCGGCGGCCGGTGATCTTCACGCTGGCCGGCGACCACGGCGTCGTGGCCGAGGGCGTCAGCGCCTACCCGCAAGTGGTCACCGCCCAGATGGTCGAGAACTTCCTGGCCGGGGGCGCCGCCGTCAACGTGCTCGCCCGCCACGCGGGCGCGCGCGTCGTGGTCGCCGACCTCGGGGTGGCGCATCCGCTGGTCGGCCGCCCCGGTCTCGTCCATCTGCGCGTGGGCCCGGGCACGGCGAACCTGGCGCGCGGGGCGGCGATGACGCGGGCCCAGGCCGTCCGGGCCATCGCCGCCGGGGCGAGCCTGGTCGAGGCCGAGCGCGGTCGCGGTCTCGACATGATCGGCACGGGCGAGATGGGCATCGGCAACTCGACGGCCGCCGCCGCGCTCACCGCGGCCTTCACCGGCGCCGCGCCCCTCGACGTGGCCGGTCCGGGCACGGGGCTGGACGATGCGGGCCGCCGGCGCAAGGCCGAGGTCGTCGCGCGCGCGCTCGCCGTGAACCGGCCCGATCCGGAGGATCCGCTCGATGTTCTCGCCAAGCTTGGCGGCTTCGAGATCGCCGGGCTGGTGGGCGTGATCCTGGCGGGCGCGGCGCGGCAGCTGCCCGTGATGCTCGATGGGTTCATCACCGGCGCGGCGGCGCTG
>DATKEI010000450.1:0-9948 GCA_035544455.1 Binatia bacterium
ACGTGCGCGAGCGCCTCCTCCAACTCGGCGATCCGCCCCGCCAGCTCGCGCTGCAGCTGCACGACGCGGATCCCGACGCCGACCCGCGCCCGGAGCTCGGCGGCGTCGAAGGGCTTGGTCACGTAGTCGTCGGCGCCGGCGTCCAGGGCCAGGACGATGTCCTCGGGGCGGGTGCGCGCGGTAAGAAGGATGACGTACAAGGGGCGCACGGGAGAGCGCGCGCGGGCACGCCGGCAGATCTCCACGCCGTCCAGCCCGGGCATCATCCAGTCCACGATGGCCAGGTCCGGCGCGTCGTCCCTCTGCATCGCCTCCCAGGCCGCGGTCCCGTCCGCCAGCTCCAGGACCTCGTGCCCCCAGTTGCGCAGGTTGGCGTCCAGCAGGCGGCGCGACACGCGGTCGTCCTCCGCGATGAGGATCTTCATGCGGGCATCTCCTCACTCATGCGGGCGAGGCCGCTCGCCAGACGCGCGACCTCCTGCTCCAGCTCGGCGAGTCGGGACATCCCCCCGGACAGCGCCGCCTCACGGCCCATGCGCTCCAGGATCAGGGCCGCCTCCGCGGCCGCGTGCCCGCCAAAGTTGCCCACGGACCCCCGGACCGCGTGCGCGGCATGTTCGACTCCCTGGACGTCACCGGCCTCGAGGCAGCGCCGGAGGCCGGCGAGCAGACGCGGAGACTCCACGCGGAAGATGTCCACGAGCTCGGCCAGCAGCTTCCGGTCTCCCTCGACGCGCGCCAGGACGTCCCGCGGATCGAAGGCCGGCTCGGGCGTGGACGCCGCCGACACGAGCCTTCCAGCGCCCCCCAGCCTCTCGAGAACCGAAAGAAGCTCCGCGGTGCGAATGGGCTTGGACAGGTAGTCGTCCATGCCGGCGGCCAGGCAGGCTTCACGGTCGCCCTTCAGGGCGCGGGCGGTGAGGGCGACGATGGGCAGGTGGCGGCCCGTCCGCTTCTCCGCGGCCCGGATGGCCGCGGTGGCCTGGAAGCCGTCCATCTCCGGCATCTGCACGTCGAGAAGCGCCACGTCCAGCCCACCCCGATGGGCCGCGGCCACGGCCTCGCGGCCGTTGACCACGAGCACCACGCTGTGGCCGCGCTTCTCCAGGGTAGCGACGACCAGGTGCTGGTTGATCTTGTTGTCCTCGGCGACCAGCACGCGCAGGGGACGGCCGGCGGGCGCAACCGTGGCCACCTCCGCCAGCATGCGCCGTCCCTCGGCCGACGGCGCCGGCGCCCCCTCGTCCAGGCCGAAGCGGGCCGTGAAATGGAACGCGCTTCCCTCGCCCACCACGCTTTCCACCCACATGCGGCCGCCCATCAAGAGGGCGAGCTGCGAGGAGATGGACAGGCCGAGGCCGGTGCCGCCGTAGCGCCGGGTGGTGGTGCCGTCCGCCTGGGTGAAGGGGGAGAAGATGGCTTCACGCCGCTCGGGCGCGATGCCGAGGCCGGTGTCGCGCACGACCACGTGGACGGCGGCCTGCCCGTCGCGCTCCCACTCCTTCTCGACCTCGACCGACACCTGGCCCCGCTCCGTGAACTTGATCGCGTTGCTCACGAGGTTGACCAGGACCTGGCGCAGGCGGCCGTCGTCGCCGACCAGGCGGTCCGGCACGTCGGGCGCCACCCGGAAGGACAGCTCCAGGCCCTTGGCCTCGGCCGCCCCGCCGAGGGCGCGCGCGGTCTGGGCCACGGTGTCCCGCACGCCGAAGGGATGCGCATCCAGCTCCAGCCGGCCGGCCTCGACCTTGGAAAAATCGAGGATGTCGTTGATCACTTCCAGCAGTCGGTCCGCGGACTCCCGGACCATCTGCAGGTACTCGCGCTGCTCGCGCGTGACCGACGTGCCCAGGAGCAGCTCCGTCATGCCGACGATGCCGTTCATCGGCGTGCGGATCTCGTGGCTCATGTTGGCCAGGAACTCGCTCTTGGCCCGGTTGGCGGCCTCGGCGGCCTCCTTGGCGAGGCGCAGCTCCTCCTGGAGGCGCCGGCTCTCCGTCACGTCCCGGTCGACGCCTCGCCATCCCGCGACCCGACCCTGCTCGTCGAGGACCGGCACCGAGCTGCCCTCGAGGAAGCGGTAGGACCCGTCCCGATGGCGCCAGCGCAGCAGGTGGCGGCTCCAGCCCGGCCTCGCGACGAGCGGGCGCCGCAGCCCGTCTTCCACGCGCGGGCGGTCCTCGGGGTGCAGCAGCTCGAAGCTCAGGCGCCCCAGCAGCTCCTCCGGCGAGTAGCCGAGGACTTCGCGGGTCGCGGGATTGCCGTAGGTGAGGCGGCCCTCTCCATCCATGGCCCAGATCCAGTCCGTCGTGGTCTCCACGATGCTGCGGAACTTCTCCTCGCTCGCGGCCAGGGCCAGCTCGGCCTGCTTCTGCGCCGTGATGTCCCGGGCGATGGCCACGAGCATGTCGCCCTGCTCGGCGTCCGAGAGGATCTGCACGTTCTGGCCCAGCCAGATGCCGCGGCCGTCGTGAGCGAGCGCGAGGAACTCGAAGTACGTGAAGGGGGTGCGTTCCTCGAGCTGTCGGCGGTAGAAGGCCGCGACCTCCTCGCGCTGGGACGGGTGCACGAGCGTCGTGAACGGCTGGCCGAGGATCTCGTCCTCGCCGCGCCCCAGCGCGCGCTGCGCCGCCGGGTTCGCGAACGTGAAGCGGCCGTCGGGGCCCGCTCCGTAGATGATGTCTCCGGCCTCGTCCACCAGGGCGCGGTAGCGCGCCTCGCTCTCGGCGAGCTGCCGGGTGCGTTGGGCGACCTTCACGTCGAGCGTGGCGCCGTGCTCTTCCAGCTCGGCCGAGAGCCGGGCCAGCCGCTCATGGTCCTGCGTCAGCACGGCGTTCCTGCGGTTCATCGCCCGCACCGCAACCACCCAGCAGAGGCCGAGCAGCCCCAGCATCGCGATCGAGGTGCCCTCAACGACCCGGACACGGCGAACCTCCGCGTCCATCGACCGCCGGGCCGCCTGCTCGAGCGCCGCGTCGAGGGCGTCCATGCCCGCGGCGTAGATCCCCTTCTGGCGGTCGTACTCTGCGCTCGAAAGGGCGGCACGGGCTGCGTCGAGGTCGTTCCGATGGACGAGCGCGAACGCGCCGTTCTCGATCTGGACGAGCGCGGCGTTCGCGGCCTGGGTGCGCCGGACGGCCGCGGTGGTGCCCATCCGGGGGGCGAGCGCCAGGGCCTCCTGAAGGGCGGGACCCAGCTGGGCGTCGAATTCGCGGTACCGCGCCTCCCAACGTGGGTCCCCGGTCGCGGCGCCCATGCGCGCGGACATCGTGAGGACCTCGTCGAGGTAGACGATCGCTCCACGCAGATGCTCGCTGCGCAGGTGGAGCTCGTTCACCCTCTCCAGACGCCTGACGGACGTGTCGACGTCCCACGCGAGGCCGGCCAGCACCAGGACGATGACGCCCTGGGCGACCAGCAGCGCCCGCTTGATGGTCTGGCCGCTCTTCAGGGCGGACGCGGGACGTTTGGCGTCGGAGCGCATTTCATTGCGTCGAGGCATACGGAGCCCCAATGGACCAGCTTACGCCGCCGCCGGCGGAAAGTACGCCCTCCCGTGCGATCGTGGGGGATCAGTCCCCGGCGTGCCAGCCCTGGAGCATCAGCATGTAGTTGGCGCGCTCGTAGGCCCGGGGGTCGGGGCAGGACGCGAGGTTCATGCTGCCCTGCATCTGCCGCAGGGAGTCGTATTCGTGCTCCTCCAGCCACTTCGTGAGCTCCTGACGGAGCAGGGCGAGGTAGTCCGGCCCGCGCTGCAGGAGCGCGGAGACGACCTGCACGGCGTGGGCGCCGGTCATGACGGACTGGATCACGTCCACCACGGTGTGCACGCCCCCGCTGACCGCCAGCGAGGCCTTGACCTTTCCCGAGAGGATGGCCAGCCAGCGCAGGCGGAGGGGCAGCTCCGAGGAGTGGGAGAGGCGCAGGGCGCGGCGCACCTGCAGCTCCTCGATGTCGATGTCGGGCTGGTAGAACCGGTTGAAGAGGACGAGGCCGTCCACACCCGCCTGGTCCAGGCGCCGCGTGAAGTGGCCCAGGGCGGTGTAGAAGGGCGAGAGCTTCACCGCCAGCGGCACCTTCACCGCCCCCCGCACCGCCCGCACCATCTCGATCGTCCGCTCCTCCGTCGCCTGCGCGCTCTCCTCCGGGTCCGTGGCGAGCTGGTAGACGTTGAGCTCCAGCGCGTCGGCCCCCGCTTCCTGCATGAGCTTGGCGTAGTCCAGCCATCCTCCGAGGGTGTAGCCGTTCAAGGAGGCGATCACCGGCACCGCGACCGCCTGCTTGATCCTCCGGAGCTGCTCCAGGTACTCGTGCGGCCCCAGGGCGAAGGCGTCGGAGGACGGGAAATACGAGAGCGCCTCCGCGAAGGACTGCTCGTGCGACTCGGTGTGGACGAAGGCCGACACCTGCTCGCGGCGGATCTGCTCCTCGAACAGCGAGTGCATGACGATGGCGGAGGCCCCCGCGTCCTCCAGGCGCTTCACGGTGTCGAGGTCGTCCACCATGGGGGAGGCCCCGGGCATCAAGGGGTGGCCGAGCTCCAGGCCGAGGTACCGGGTCGAGAGGTCCATCGGTCAGCTCCTCACGGGGACGGGCGGCGGTTCGGCCGCGCTGGGGTTGGGGATGGTGAGGCCGGCGAGCTGCTGGTAGACCGCGAAGCGCTGGGCGGAGTGCTTCTCGGCCAGGGCGAGCAGCCGCTTGAAGCGCTCGGGGTCGAGCTTCTCGACCATCTGGAAGCGCGCCTCGTTCCGCATGTAATCCCGCGGCGAGATCCGGGGAGGGGCGGAGTCGAGGACGAGCGGCGGCTGGCCCGTCAGCACCCGTCGCGGGTCGTAGCGATAGAGCGGCCAGACCCCCGAGGCCACCGCGAGCTTCTGCTGCTCCGCTCCGTAGGCCATGTCGTAGCCGTGGGCGATGCAGTGGCTGTAGGCGATGATCAGGGACGGGCCGGGCCAGGACTCGGCCTCCTGGAACGCCTTCACGGTCTGGGTGTCCTTGGCCCCGAACGCCACCCGGGCCACGTAGACGTGGCCGTAGCTCATGGCCATCATCCCGATGTCCTTCTTGGGCGTTTCCTTGCCGGCGCTGGCGAACTTGGCCGACGCGCCCAGCGGCGTGGCCTTGGACTGCTGGCCGCCGGTGTTCGAGTAGACCTCGGTGTCGAGGATCATGATGTTGAGGTCGCGCGGGAGCGAGAGGACGTGGTCGAGGCCGCCGAAGCCGATGTCGTAGGCCCAACCGTCGCCGCCGACGATCCAGACGTTCTTCTTGACCAGGTAGTCGGCGAGCTGGTGGAGCTGGGCCGGCTCGGGGCCCGGCATGCCGGCCAGCTTCTCGCGCAACGCCGCCACGCGCTCGCGCTGTGCGGCCACCCCGGCTTCGTTGGACTGGCCGGCCTCGAGGATGGCCCGCACCAGGTTGTCGCCGATGGCGCCGGCCAGGCTGTTCACCATGCCGGCGGCATGCTCCCGGTGGGCGTCCAGGGCCAGGCGCATGCCCAGGCCGAACTCCGCGTTGTCCTCGAAGAGCGAGTTCGACCAGGCCGGACCGCGGCCGCTGCGGTCGACCGTGTAGGGTGTCGTGGGCAGGTTCCCCCCGTAGATCGAGGTGCAGCCGGTGGCGTTGGCGATCAGTGCCCGGTCGCCGAAGAGCTGGGTCATGAGCTTGATGTACGGGGTCTCGCCGCAGCCCGCGCAGGCCCCCGAGTACTCGAAGAGCGGCCGCAGGAACTGGGAGCCCTTCACGTCCCCCTTGACCGTCGCGCGGTCCGGGTCGGGCAGCTCGAGGAAGTACGCGTAGTTCTCCCGCTCGGCCTCCCGCAGGGGCGGCTGGGGCGCCATGTCGATGGCCTTGTGCTTCGGGTTCGACTTGTCCTTGGCCGGACAGACCATGACGCACAGGTTGCAGCCGGTGCAGTCCTCGGGCGCCACCTGGATCGTGTACGTCTGCCCCTCGTACTCGAGGCCCCGGTAGGGGGTGGACTTGAACGTGGGGGGCGCGCCTCCGACGAGGTCGGAGGGATAGACCTTGGCCCGGATGGCCGCGTGGGGGCAGACCATCGCGCACTTGTTGCACTGGATGCAGATCCCGGCGTCCCAGACCGGGATCTCGAGGGCGATCGACCGCTTCTCCCACTGGGCGGTCGCGGTGGGCCAGGTGCCGTCGACCGGGAAGGCCGACACCGGCAGCAGGTCGCCCTTGCCGGAGATCATGACCGCGGTGACCCGTTTGACGAACTCGGGGGCCGCCGCGGCGATCAGCGGCGGGCGCCTCGTGGTCGAGGTGGCCGCCGCCGGGAGCTTCACCTCGTGCAGGTTGGCCAGCGTCTCGTCCACCGACGCGAAGTTGCGGCGCACGACCTCGGCCCCCTTCTTGCTGTAGGTCTTCTCGATCGACTTCTTGATCTGGCGGATGGCCTCCGCGCGGGGCAGTACCCCGGAGATCGCGAAGAAGCAGGTCTGCATGATCGAGTTGATGCGCCCGCCCATGCCCGTGGCGCCGGCCACCTTCAACGCGTCGATCACGTTGACCCGGAGCTTCTTCTCGAGGACCTGCTCCTGGACCTCGCGCGGCAGGCGGTCGAAGACCTCCGCCGGCCCGAAGGGCGCGTTGAGCAGGAACACCGCCCCGGGGCTGGCGCACTCGAGGATGTCGTACTTCTCGAGGAAGCCGAACTGGTGGCAGGCCACGAAGCTGGCGCGGCGGATCAGGTAGGCGGAGCGGATCGGCCCGGGCCCGAACCGCAGGTGCGAGATGGTGATGGCCCCCGACTTCTTGGAGTCGTAGACGAAGTAGCCCTGGGCGTCGTTGTCCGTCTCCTCGCCGATGATCTTGATCGAGTTCTTGTTGGCGCCCACGGTGCCGTCGGCCCCCAGGCCGTAGAACACCGCCCGCACCCTGTCCTCGGAGTCGATGTCCAGCTCGTGGTCGAAGGGGATCGAGGTGTGCGTCACGTCGTCCGTGATGCCGATCGTGAAGTGGTTCTTCGGGCGTCCACCCTGTGCCAGCTCGTCGAACACGGCCTTGACCATCGCCGGGGTCCACTCCTTGGAGGAGAGGCCATAGCGGCCCCCGATCACCACCGGGTCGCTCGCGACGAGGCCGGTCTCCCGGGCCTCGCGGAGCGCCGTCACCACGTCGAGGTAGAGCGGCTCACCCACCCCTCCCGGCTCTTTGGTCCGGTCGAGCACGGCCAGGGCCCGGACCGTCTTGGGCAGGGCGGCCGAGAAGGCCGCCAGCGAGAAGGGCCGGAAGAGCCGCACCTTCACCATGCCGACCTTTTCGCCTTGCGCGAGAAGCCAGTCGACGGCCTCGTGGGCCACCTCGCCCCCCGAGCCCATGATCACGAGCACCCGCTCGGCTTCGGGATGTCCCACGTAGTCGAAGAGCTTGTAGTGGCGGCCCGTCCGTTCCCCGAAACGGTCCATCGTCCGCTGCACGATGTCCGGGCAGGCCTGGTAGAAGCCGTTGCCGGCCTCCCGGGCCTGGAAGAAGACGTCCGGGTTCTGGGCGCTGCCGCGCAGCACCGGGCGGTCGGGAGTGAGGGCGCGCTCGCGGTGCGCGCGCACCAGGTCGTCCCGGACCATGAAGCGCAGGTCGTCGTCGGAGAGGACCTCGATCTTCCGCACCTCGTGCGACGTGCGGAAGCCGTCGAAGAAGTGCAGGAAGGGGACGCGGGCCTCGAGGGTGGCGGCGTGGGAGATGGCCGCGAAGTCGTGGGCCTCCTGCACGGAGCCAGCGGCGAGCATGGCGAAGCCGATCTGCCGGCAGGCCATCACGTCCGAGTGATCGCCGAAGATCGAGAGGGCGTGGGTGGCCAGGGTGCGCGCGGCCACGTGCATGGTGAAGGGGGTCAGCTCCCCCGCGATCTTGTACATGTTGGGGATCATGAGGAGCAGCCCCTGGGAGGAGGTGAAGGTGGTGGTGAGCGCCCCCGCCTGGAGCGCGCCGTGCACCGCCCCCGCCGCGCCCCCCTCGGACTGCATCTCGGTCACGTCGGGCACGACCCCCCAGATGTTCCGCTTGCCGTGCGCCGACCACTCGTCCGACAGCTCGCCCATCGGCGAGGAAGGGGTGATCGGGTAGATCGCGATCACCTCGCTCACGCGGTGGGCGACCGAGGCGGCGGCCTCGTTCCCGTCGACCGTGATCGTTTCATGGCGTGGCATGCTGGATATCCCCCTGACTTCCCGTGTCGCTCAGCGGCACAACTGCAGGATATGCGCCAAGCCCTATATATAAAATGCAGACGGCGGAGCGACGCCCGCCGGACGCAAGGTTTGCGGCGGCGGATCCGCGGCCGACTTTTCTTGCGCGGCCTCGCGGCTGCCTGGACGGCGCGCCTCAGGTGGCGTCGAGCGACTCCCGCACCTTGCGGAGGAGGACCTCGGGACCGAACGGCTTGCTGAGGAACGCCCGGCGCGGGCCGATCAGGCCGTGCCGGGTGACGGCCTCGTCGCTATAGCCGGAGATGAAGAGGACCTTCACCTCCGGACGTGTCCGTGCGACGAGGTCCACGATCTTGGGCCCGGCCATTCCCGGCATGATCACGTCAATCACGATGATCTCGATGGGGCCGGCGTGCGCCGCCGCCATCTGCACCGCCTCGGTCCCCTCCCGGGCCACGAGCACGGAGTAGCCGTTGGCCTCGAGGATCTCCCGGAGCATCTCGCGAAGAGACGCCTCGTCTTCGACGAGCAGCACCGTCTCCACGCCGCGCAGCAGGGGGCCGGGCGCCTCCTCTCGCGCGGGCTGGACGTCCTCATCCACGCGCGGGAGGTAGATCTTGAACGTGGTCCCCACGCCGGCCTCGCTGTAGACCCAGACGTAACCATCGCTCTGCTTGACGATTCCGTACACCGTGGCGAGGCCGAGCCCGGTGCCTTCGCCCAACCCCTTGGTCGTGAAGAAGGGCTCGAAGATCCGGGCCTGGGTGGCCGCGTCCATCCCCGAGCCCGTGTCGGTCACCGCCAACATCACATAAGGGCCGGTCCGCACCGGCGCATGGGCCGCCACGTAGCTCTGGTCGAGATCGGCGTTGCGCGTCTCGATGGTGATCCGCCCCCCGTCGGGCATGGCGTCGCGGGCGTTCACCGCGAGGTTCATGAGGATCTGGTCGATCTGCCCGGGGTCCGCTTTCACGCTGCCGAGGTCGGGCGCGAGAAAGGTCACCACCTCGACGTCCTCCCCGATGACCCGCGGGAGCATCTTCTGCAAGCTCGACACGACGTCGTTGAGAGCGAGGATCCTGGGTTGAAGGACCTGCTTTCGGCCGAAGGCGAGGAGCTGCCGCGTCAGGCCCGCGGCGCGCTCCCCCGCCTTGAGGATCTGCTCCACTTTTCCCTTGAGCGGATCCTCGTCGGCCAGCCGCCGGTGCACGAGCTCGCCGTAGCCCGTGATGACCCCGAGGAGGTTGTTGAAGTCGTGGGCGACCCCGGCGGCCAGACGCCCGACCGCCTCCATCTTCTGGGCCTGGAGCACTGGGGGGAGGGCTCAGGGGCGAGTCCGGCTCACCGCGTATGCCCCAGGATGTTATGCGAAAAGGCGCTCAGATGCTCCATCCGCGCCGAAGTGTCCGGGTACTTCCGGTACGGGTTAAGGGTACGTGGCGCCGTGATACCCTCACACCTACGGAGGAGACCAGCAGGAAGGCGGTGGGCATGTCCTCCCTGAGCTCGACCGCCACGTCCCGAGCCGGCGCGTGGGCAGTCGCCTGGGGGAGCGCCGCCATCATCCTGTGTGGCTTCGGGTTGCTGGGCTGGACGACGCCGTGGCGGGCGCTGGCCAGCATCTACCCGGGCTCGATTCCGATGGCCCCGAGCACGGCACTGGCCCTCTCGGCTCTCGGCGCCGTGGTGATCCTGGGAGCGCGCCGGCCGTCGCCCCGGCTGACCACGGTCGTGTCGCTGCTCGTTGCGAGCCTCGCCGGTGTGCAGCTCGCCACCCTGG
>DATKEI010000451.1:0-12575 GCA_035544455.1 Binatia bacterium
GCCGAAACCACCCACCACCCATCCCGTGGCCCATTGAGCGCCGGCGACGTTCCCGCGTTACAGGCGTGTCCCGCGGGGCGGGCCCCCACCCCGCCTGGCGCTTTGTCGGCACATTTCTGACTCAGCACACTAGGGGCGCCCGGGCGGGATGGACAGGCGCACGAGGCGGCGGGACTTCAGCTCGTAGCGGGGAAGGCTCCCGGCGGGCACGGCGACGGCGTCGATCCGGATCCCCAGCTCGACGCGGATCGCCTCGCGGACGCCGGCGACCACGCCGGATCCGGCGCCGTCGGCCATCTCCAGGAGGAGCCTGATCTCGTCGAGCTCGCGCTCCCGGAAGACCTCGATCTGGAACTCGTCGACGGCGGCGAAGCGCCTGACGATGCCCTCGACCGCCGAGGGGAACACGTTGACTCCGCGCACCACGAGCATGTCGTCCACGCGGCCGAGGATCCCCCCCTCGAGCCGCAGGAAGGTGCGACCGCAGGGGCACGGATCGGACGCGATCCGCACGCGGTCCCCGGTCCGGTAGCGGAGGAGCGGCGAGCCAAGGCGCCCGAGGTTCGACAGGACCAGCTCTCCCGCCACGGCGGGTGCGCCGGTCGCGGGGTCGATCACCTCGGCGATGAACTCGGCCTCGTTCACGTGAAGCCCCGCCTGCTCCCGGCACTCGAAGCCGTAGGCCCCCATCTCCGTCATGCCCGCATGGTCGTAGGCCCGGGCCCCCCACGCCTCCTGGATGCGCGCCCGCACCGAGGCGATGCCGGCCCCGGGCTCACCGGCGTGCACGGTGGTCCGCAGATCGAGCCCCCGGAGGTCGACCCCGCGCTCGCGCGCCACCTCGGCGAGGTGGAGCGCGTAGGACGGCGTGCAGCAGAGAGCGGTGGCCCGGAGGGACAGCATGGCGGCGAGCCGCTGGGCCGAGTCCTGGCCGCCGCCGGGAACGGCGAGACACCCGAGCGCCCGCGCCCCCTCGAAGCCCGCCCAGAATCCGATGAAGAGCCCGAACGAGAACGGGAAGAACACACGGTCGCCCGGCCGGAGTCCGGCCCCGGTCAGCACGAACTGCCAGCAGCGCAGCCACCACTGCCACGACTCCTCGGTGTCGAGCCAGCGCAGGGGCGTCCCGGTCGTGCCCGACGTCTGGTGCACCCGCACGTAGCGGTCCAGCGGATAGGTGAGGTTCGACCCGAAGGGGGCGTGTCGGGCCTGGTCTCCCACCAGCTCCGCCTTTGCGGTGAACGGGAGCCGCGCGAAGTCGTCCCACCCCGCGAGGTCCGCCGGCCCCCGGATCCCGGCCGCCGTCCACTTGTCGGCCACGAAGGGATTGGCCGGATACGCGGCGCGGGCGAGCGCCTGAAGGCGCGTCCACTGGTGGGCGCGGAGCGCGGCGCGGGACAGGGTCTCGACGCGCGGCGCGAACAGCCCGCCCGTCATGCCCTGAGCTTGAAGCGCTGGATCTTGCCGGTGGCGGTCTTGGGCAGCTCGCTGGCGAACTCGACCCACCGCGGGTACTTGTAGGGAGCGATCCGGTCCTTGACGAAGCCCTTGATATCCGCCTCGATCTCGTGCGAGGGATGAACGCCGTCGCGCAGCACCACGAAGGCCTTGGGCTTGATCAGCCGGTCCGCGTCCTCTTGCCCCACGACCGCCGCCTCCAGCACGGCGGGGTGGGCCACCAGCGCGGCCTCGACCTCGATGGGGGAGACCCAGATGCCCCCGACCTTCAGCATGTCGTCGGCGCGGCCGCAGTACCAGAAGTAGCCGTCGTCGTCGCGGTAGTACTTGTCCCCGGTCTGGATCCACGGGCCGATGAGGGCGCTCCGGGTCTTGTCGTGCTGGTTCCAGTAGTAGGCCATGATCGACCCGCCCTTGACCCGGAGGTTGCCGATCTCGCCGGCGGGGAGGGGATGGCCGTCGTCGTCGACCACGGTCGCCTCGTAGCCGGGCACGGGCAGGCCCGTCGACCCCGGCCGCGCCCGGCCCGGTCGGTTGGACAGGAAGATGTGGAGGATCTCGGTGGTGCCGATCCCGTCGAGGATCTCGACCCCGAACCGCTCGCGCCAGCGGCGATACAGGTCCTCGGGCAAGGCCTCACCGGCGGAGACACACAGCCGGAGCGACCCCAGGTCGTAGCGCCGCTCGGCTTCCTTCACCTGGAGCATGGCGGCGTACAGGGTCGGCACGCCGAAGAAGAGGGTGGGCCGGTGCCGGTGGATCAGCTCGAACATGGCCTCCGGCGTGGGCCGGTGCGGATACAGGACGCCCTGTCCGCCCACGTGCATCGGGAAGTACATGTTGTTGCCCATCCCGTACGCGAAGAACAGCTTGGCCGCCGACACCGTGCGGTCGGCGGAGGTCATGCCGAGGACGCCGCGCGCGTAGGCGTCGGCGCAGAAGAGCATGTCGCGCTGGAGATGGACGGCGCCCTTCGGGAACCCCGTCGACCCCGACGAGTAGAGCCAGAAGGCGGGATCGCCGGGGGCGGTGTCGGCCGGCGCCAGGGTCGACGACGCCCGGGCCACCCACGCGTCGAACGCGAGGTGCGGACCGGCGGCGCGACCGGCCACCACCACGTGCCGGAGGTGCCGGGCCTGGGCCAGGACCGGCTCTACCGACGGCAGCAGGGCCTCCGACACGACCAGCACCTTGGCCCGGCTGTCCTCGAGAAAGTAGAGGTAGTCGGCGGGCCGCAGGAGGGTGTTCACGGGCACGGGGATGGCCCCGATCTTGACGGCGCCCCAGAACACGGCGAGGAACTCGGGCGAGTCCAGGAGAAGGGCCAGGACACGCTGCTCCGGCTCGACGCCGAGCTCGCGCAGGGCATTGCCGGTGCGGTTGACGAGGGACCGGAGGTCACCGTAGGTGAGCGCGCCCCCCTCGTGGAAGAAGGCCACGAGATCGGCGCGGCCTTCCTCGACGTGGCGATCCACGAAGAAGGCGGCGGCGTTGAAACGGTCGGGCAGCACGGTGGCCACGGCGATCAGCCCAGGCGGACGTACTCGAAGTCGATGGGCTGGCCGTTGATGCCCCGGGCCGGCGGCGCGATCCAGCCGGCGAACCGCCCGGGCTCCGTCACCGGCTGCATGAGGCTGGCCACGTAGGCGCTGTCCGCGTCCGTGGGCAGCCAGTCGCTCCGGTGGCTGTCCCACTCGGCCTGGCTGAGGATCCGCCCATCGGGCGACATCGTCACCTCGGCGAAGCTGCCGATGGCCCGGTGGAAGCCCCGGTGCGGCAGCGCCAGCTCGAAGTCGATCCCGTGCTCGCGGATCACCCGGTTCCAGCGCTCCACCCCGCGCTGACAGTCGGCCACATAGTCGTCGCGCAGGCGCTCGTTGAGGGAGACGAGCGCCGGCTCCTCGCGCACCACCACGCGGTCGGCGGCGAGCTGGGCCACCGGATAGGTCGCGTCCTTGAGCTGGTGGTCGTCCGCCTGCTTGGTCTCCTCGAAGCGCCCCTTGAGCCCCATCGTGTAGAAGTTGGCGGCATTGGTGGAGATCTCGGAGCCGAACAGGTCGAGCGAGACCGAGCAGTGGAAGTTCAGGTACTTCTGGATGGTCGGGAGGTCGATGCCGCCGTGCTTGCGCACGTCGTCGGTGCGGTGCTCGCGCATCAGCTCGCACGAGCGCTGCACCACCCGCATCACGCCCGCCTCGCCCACGAACATGTGGTGGGCCTCCTCCGTCAGCATGAAGCGGCACGTCCGGGCGAGGGGGTCGAAGCCGCTCTCGGCCAGGCTGGCGAGCTGGTACTTGCCGTCGCGGTCGGTGAAGAAGCAGAAGAAGAAGAACGACAGCCAGTCGGGCGTCGGTTCGTTGAAGGCGCCGAGGATGCGCGGCCGGTCGCGGTCGCCCGAGCGCCGCTGGAGCAGGGCCTCCGACTCCTCGCGGCCGTCGCGGCCGAAGTAGGCGTCGAGGAGGTACACCATGGCCCAGAGGTGTCGGCCCTCCTCCACGTTCACCTGGAAGATGTTGCGCAGGTCGTAGAGCGACGGACAGGTGCGGCCCAGGTGGCGCTGCTGCTCGACGGAGGCGGGCTCGGTGTCGCCCTGGGTGACGATGAGGCGCCGGAGGGTGCCGCGGTGCTCCCCGGGCACCTCCTGCCAGGCGGGCTGGCCCCGGTGGTCCCCGAAGCTGATCTGGCGGCCCGGCTCGGGCTCCGCGAGGAAGATGCCCCACCGGTAGTCGGGCATCTTCACGTACCCGAACTTCGCCCAGCCCTGGGGATCGACCGAGATCGCCGTCCGGAGGTAGACGTCCCGCGCCTGGAACCCCGTCGGCCCCATGTCGTTCCACCACTCGAGAAACTTAGGGTGCCAGTCCTCGAGGGCGCGCAGCAGTCGGCGGTCCTCGGACAGGTTCACGTTGTTCGGGATTCGCTCGAGGTAGTCCGCGTCCGCCATCACACTCTCCTCCGGTCGAACTCGCTGCTCTCGCCCGTGCCGTACACCGTCAGCGCGCCCCTCGGTCCCACCGCGTTCGGGCGCTGAAAGATCCAGTTCTGCCACGCGGACAGGCGGGCGAAGATCTTTGTCTCGACCGTCTCCGGCCCGGCGAAGCGCAGCGAGGCCTCCATCCCCGTGAGCGCGTCCGGAGAGAAGGCGGCACGCGCCTCGATGGCCAGTCGCACCTCGTCGTCCCAGTCGATGTCGTCGGGGGTCAGGGTGACCAGCCCCGCCTCGTCGGCGGCGGCGGCGGCGAGGTCCTGGCCGATGCGCCCCTTGAGGTCATCCACCCGCGCCGGCTGTCCGAGAAAGCGGCTGGCCAGGCGCGTGAGCCCGTTGGCCATCGGCAGGGCGCCGAAGTTCATGGGGGTCAGCCGCACCGCCGCCGGGGGCCCGTCCGCGCCCGGGCGAGCGCCGGCGAGCATGTACGAGCGATCGGCGCAGAGCGCCAGCTCGAGCAGCGTTCCGGTGAAGCACGAGCCGGGCTCGACGAGGGCGAACAGCGACCGCGCCGAGACGTCCAGCCGCTTGAGCGCCCGCTTGAGGGCCAGGCGGATCTCTCGCACCAGCCAGTCGCCCTGGCAGGCGTCCAGGAAGCGGTCGTGCGCCTCGACGAGGTCCGCGCTGCCCTCCGTCCGGAGCAGCCAGGTGCCGGTCTCGTCCTCGTTGACGCGCAGGTGGAGGATCAGGTCGTCCAGCTCGCGCGCGACGGCCAGCGGCCAGAAGTCGCAGCCGAGGGTGTGAATCCCCGCGGGATCGGCGGGCGGGGGCCCCGCGGGCCCGCTCACGGTGATCGCGGCCACCCCCCGGGCGCGGTCGATGGCGGCGCGCACGTGCCCGTACTCGATGCCGTCGCCGGCGATGGTCCGCGCGAGGGGAGCGAGCGGGAGGCCGCGCGCCCCGGCGGGCCGGTCCGTCCGCGCCGCGAGCTCCCCCGCCCGCTGCCGCGCGGTCGCCTCGAGCCGGGAGCGCGGGGCGATCTCGTCCACCAGCCCCCACTCGACGGCGCGCCGGCCCTTGATGCCCTCCTCGAGCGTGCAGAACACGTCCGCGCGGTCGCGCCGCACGCGCCGCTTGTCGACCAGCCGGGTGAGGCCTCCCGTGCCGGGCAGCACGGCGAGGAGCGGCACCTCGGGCAGCGAGACCGAGGTGTTGCCGTCGTCGGCCATCAGGATGTAGGCCGTGGCCAGCGCCAACTCGTACCCTCCGCCCGCGCAGGGCCCGTTGACGACCGCGAGGTACACCTGGCTCGACTCGGCCGTGGCCTCCTCGATGGCGTTCCGGGTCTCGTTGGTGAACTTGCAGAAGTTCACCTTGAAACCGTGGGGCGACTGGCCGAGCATGCGGATGTTCGCCCCCGCGCAGAACACCCGCTCCTTGGCCGAGGTGAGGATGACCGCCCCCACCTGCGGGTGCTCGAAGCGGAGGCGCTGGATCGCGTCGGCGAGCTCGATGTCCACGCCCAGGTCGTACGAGTTGAGCTTCAGCTCGTAGCCCGGGCGCAGGCCTCCGTCCTCGCGGACGTCCATGGCCAGCGTGGCCACCGGGCCGTCGACACGGAGCGTCCAGTGCCGGTACGACCCGGGCGCGGTGCGGAACTCGACCGGGGTCTCACTCATGGCCATGCCCTCTCCGCCTCCGTCTCGGCCCCGTCTCAGCCCAGGATGACCCACAGGGCCTTGGCCGGCCGGCTCCCGACGTTCTCCCAGACGTGCGGCGTCCCCCCGTCCAGGAAGGCGCTGTCGCCGGCCTCGAGCTCGTGGCGACCGCCGTTGTAGTGCAGGGCCACCGTGCCCTCGATCACGTAGAAGAGCTTCATCTGGCCCGGCTCGAGGATCACCTTGTCCGTCTTCACGCCGTGCGCGCGCGGCCCCAGCGTGGAGACCACAGCCCGGATCTTGTTCTGGAACAGCCCGGCGCCCAGCACGTGCCACTTCTCCGTGCTGCCGTCGAACGACACCACGGGGTAGTCGGCGCGCCGCGAGACCTGGAGCCGCCCGGCGCGCTCCGCCTCGAACAGCGAGGCGATCGACACGGAGAGCGCCCCGGCAACCTTGCCGAGCGTGTGCAGCGACGGCGTCAGGCGGCCCGACTCGATCTGCGACACCATGCTGGGCGTGAGCCCCGCCTTCTCCGCGAGCTGACGCTGCTGGAGCCCCCGCTCGGCGCGGAGCCCCTTGATGCGCTGGCCGAGGCTCGTCATGCCGGCGCCCCGGGCCCGGCCGCGCCCGGCAGTCCGGCGAGCTGGCGCAGCGCGCGCTCGACGAACACCCGCGTCATCTTCTTGCGGTAGGGGTGGGTGAAGTCCGTGTTGTCGAGCGGCCGGGCCGGGCCGGCCGCCTTGTCGGCCACCTGGCGAATCAGCTCCGGGGAAAAGCGCTGGCCGCGGAGCAGGCGACCCGCCTCCACCGCCTCCCGGGGCTGCGAGGCCACCGCGCCGAGGACGATCCGCGCCTCCCGCACCACCGGGCCGTCCATCGCGCAGGCCACGGCCACTCCGAGCTCGGGAAAGTCGAAGGCGCCGCGGCGGCGGAGCTTGAGATAGGTCGAGCGCACGCCGTCCGCCGCCGGAAGCTCGATCTCGGTCAGGATCTCGTCCCGCTTCTTGGCCAGGTACTCGATGCCGTCGTCGCGATAGAGCGCGGCGACGGGGACGGTGCGCTCTCCGGCGGGCCCCACGAGGCGCGCGGTGGCGTCGAGGCTCCACAGCACGGGCGCGGTGTCGGACGAGGACACCGCCCAGCAGCGGGGGCTGCCCGGCGCCACCAGGCAGATGTCGCCGTCCTTCTTCATGCAGAAGCCGATGGCCTGCCGCCAGGCGTGGGACTGGTTGTAGTAGTTGCACCGGGTGTCCACACACACGTTGCCGCCGATGGTCCCCATGTTGCGGAGCTGGGGCGTGGACACCACGCCGGCCGCGGTGGCGAGCGCCGCGTAGCGGGTGGCGATGTCCGCGTGCCGCGACACCGCGGTGAGCGTCGTCCCCGCGCCGATAGTGAGGCCGCCGCCGGCGCGGCCGCGCACGCCCACGAGGTCCCGGATGCCGCGCAGGCCCACCAGCACCTCGGGCTCGAACTGGCGCCGCTTCATGTTCGGGTAGAGGTCCGTCCCGCCCGCGACCGGCATGGCGGCCGGCCCGTGATCGCCGAGGAGCTTGACGGCGTCCCCGACGGACGCCGCGGCCAGGTAGGTGAACGGCGGCAGCCGCATCATGACGAGAAAGGCCTCAGCGCGACCGCCTCGGCGGGCTGCCCGAAGGCCGACTCCACCGCCCGCGGCGCGGGGAAGACGAGGCGGGGCAGCCGCGACGGTCCCACCCGCGCCGCCTTGCCCTGGCGCCGGAGCTCGAGCCCCTTGAGGACTTTCTCGGCGGTGATGGGCACCTCGTCGACCCGCACCCCGACCGCGCCGTACACGGCGCAGGCCACCGCCGGCATGACGGGCAGGAGCGGCCCCTGCCCGGCTTCCTTCGCCCCGAAGGGGCCCTCGGGGTCGTCCGTCTCGACGATGATGGTGTGGATCTCCGGCGTGTCGAGCGTGGTCGGGCTCTTGTACTCGAGCATCGACGGGGCCTTGTGCAGCCCCTTGCGGAACACCTGCTCCTCCATCAGCGCCTCGCCAAGGCCCATGTACACCGACCCCTCCACCTGCCCTTCCACCAGGAGCGGGTTCAGGGAGCGCCCGACGTCGTGGGCGATCCAGATCTCCACCGGCCGCACCAGGCCGGTGTCCTCGTCCACCTCCACCTCCACCACGCACGCCGAATAAGAGTAGCAGGGAGAGGGACCGACGCCACCGCCCTTGTACTTGCCGGCGCGCTTCGGCGGCGCGTAGGAGCCGGGGAACGCAAGCACTCCGTGTTGGCTCTCGCCCAGCACCACCGCGTCCGCGAACGACACGCCGCGCTCGGGGTCGCCATCGACATGGACGCGGCGGTCGCGGGCGACGAGGCGCTCGGGCGCGACCTCGAGCGTGCGCGCCACCGCCTCGAAGAGCCGGGCGCGCAGGCGCTCCGCGGCCTGGATCGCGGCCTGCCCGGCCATGAGCGTCACCCGGGAGGAATAGGAGCCGAGATCCACCGGCGTGAGATCGGTGTCGGCGGGGTGGACGCGGATGTCCTTGGGCTGGATGCCGAGCACCTCCGCCACGAGGTAGGCGAGCACGGAGTCCGAGCCCTGGCCGATGTCGGTGGCCCCGCAGAGCACGGCCACCCCGCCGCTCCGGTCGGCCCGCACCACGACGCCCGAGTGCGGCATGTCATTCCAGTAGATGGCGGTGCCCGCGCCCGTGAGGTACGACGAGCACGCGATGCCGATCCCGCGGCCCGGCGGGAGCTTTCCCCACTTGGCCCGCCAGCCCGACGCCTCGACCACCCGGTCGATGCACTCCCCGAGCCCGATGGTGGTGACGGTGAGGTGGTTGGCCGTCTTGGTGAAGGGCTCGGCCAGGTTGCGCCGCCGCATGTCCGCGGGGTCCAGGCCGAGCTGCTCGGCCGCCTTGTCGATCTGACATTCCATGGCGAAGCGCGGCTGGGGCGTGCCGTGGCCGCGCTTCGGCCCGCACGGGGGCTTGTTGGTGAAGATCCGCGCCCCCTCGAAGCGGTAGGCCGGGATCTTGTACGTCACTGTCTGCAGGGCGCCGGTGTAGAACGTCGAGGCGACCCCGTAGGAGCCATAGGCGCCGCCGTCGAGCCACGACCGGAAGTGCATGCCCGTGATCGCCCCGTCGCGCGCGAAGCCCGTCTTGATCCACATGAGCACGGGATGCCGCCCGCGGTGGACGTAGAAGACCTCCTCGCGCGTGAGGGTGATCTTGACCGGGCGCCCGGTGAGCTGCGACAGCTTGCACGCCGCGACCTCGTGGGCAAAGGGGTCGAGCTTGCCCCCGAAACCGCCGCCCACCGGGGCCGCGATCACCCGGATGTGGGCCTGGGGCACGGCGAGGATCCGGGCGAGGAGGCGGTGCACGTAGTGGGGCGTCTGGGTGGACGACCAGAGAGTGAGCTTGTCGTCCGCGCCCCACCACGCCACCGCCGAGTGCTGCTCCATGGGCAGGTGGGTGTTGCCCTCGAAGTGGAAGACGTCCTCGCGGACGAGGTGCGCGGCCGCGAACCCGGCCTCCACGTCCCCGAACTCGAGCGCCACCGCCTTGTGGATGTTGGGCCCGTCGCCGTACTCGTGGATGCGGACCTCGGGGTGGGAGAGCGCCTCCTCGATGGACATGAGGGGCCGCAACGGCTCGTAGTCCACCTCGATCAGGGACGCCGCGCGCTCGGCCGTCTCCTCGTCGAGGGCGGCCACGGCCGCCACCGCGTCGCCCACCATCCGCACCCGGTCGACGCAGAGCGCCTCCTCGTCCTGGGACACCGGGAGGATCCCGAACTTCACCCGGGGCAGGTCGTGCCCGGTGATGACGGCGAGGACGCCGGGCAGCGCGCGCCCCCGCGCCGTGTCGATGCGCGCGATCCGGGCGTGGGGGTGAGGGCTGCGCAGGAGCTTGCCGTGGGCCATGCGCGACAGCGCGAGGTCGTCGGCGTACTTCGTATCGCCGGTGACCTTGGCCCACGCGTCGATCTTCGGCAGGGACTGCCCGACCACGGAGAACTTCGCCATGTGCCCCTCCGGCCGCGGCCTGGACTGGTGTGCTGAGTCACACATGTGCCGACAAAGCGCCCGGCGGGGCCGGCGCGCGCATGCGGAGCGCGGCCAGCTCGACGGCGTCGAGGATCTTGGTGTATCCGGTGCACCGGCAGAGGTTGCCGGCCAGCGCCGCCCGGATCTCGTCCCGGGTGGGCATGGTCCGCTCGGCGAGGAGCGCCTGCGCGGTGAGGAGAATGCCCGGCGTGCAGTACCCGCACTGCGCGGCGCCGAGCTCGGCAAAGGCCTGCTGCAGCGGATGGAGTCGGCCCCCGGCCGCCATGCCCTCGACCGTGGTGATCGCGCGCCCCTGGCACTCCGACGGGAGGGCCAGGCACGACAGGACGGGCTCGCCGTCGACGAGCACCGTGCAGGTGCCGCACTCGCCCAGCTCGCAGCCGTGCTTGGTGCCGGTGAGGTCGAGGTCCTCGCGCAGGACCTCGAGCAGCGTGCGGTGCGCGAACACCACGGCGTCGCGGTCCTCGCCGTTCACCCGGAGCGAGATCAGAACCTTGGCGGGCTTGGCCGGCACGAGACCCCCCTTGCCATGAGGCGCCGCCGACCCGCGACTGCGCCGTTGCGGACGCCGCACGCGCCGTGGGCGCGCGGTTTCGCTTTCATGAATCCCGACTTAAGAAATACTAAACATAGCGCCTCGCTGTCAAGCGCTGATGAGAGACAGGTGGCCCGCGCCTCACGGACGGCCGTCGAGAACCTGTCGCCATCCCATCTCGTGGCCCCATCGAGTGCCGGAGACGCTCCCGCGCTACAAGCGTGTCCCGCGGGAGGGTCCCCGCCCCACCCGGCGCGCTACCGGAACATGTCGGAGGCAGGACACGAGTCGAGCGCGCGCCGTCGCTACCGCGCCGCGGGTGCGGACGTCCGCCCCGGACTCGCGCTCTATCGGCTAAGATGAAGCGGTGCCCAGCTCGAAGCTCATGCCGATGCGTGAGGCGATCGCCCGTTTCGCCCCCGACGGCGCCTCGGTGGCCATGGGCACCGCCCTCGAGGCCCTGATCCCCTTCGGCGCCGGACACGAGCTGATCCGCCAGGGGCGCCGCGACCTCTCGCTGATCGGCCCCATCTCCGACATGCTCTTCGACCAGCTCGTGGGCGCGGGCTGCGTGCGGCGCATCGCGGCCGCCTGGGTGGGCAACGTCAGCGCCGGCCTCGGCCACAACTTCCGGCGCGCCGTCGAGCGCGGTCGGCCGCGCGCGGTCGCGGTGGAGGACCACTCGAACCTCAGCATGGCGCTCGCCCTCACCGCCGGCGCCATCGGCGCTCCGTACATCCCGACGCATTCCCTGCTCGGCACCGACCTGCCGCGCTCGAACCCGGGCCTGCGGCCGGCCGTCGATCCCTACTCCGGGGCGCCCGTGATCCTCGTCCCCGCCCTCGTCCCCGATGTGGCCATCCTGCACGTGCAACGGGCCGACGCCGAGGGCCACGCGCACGTGTGGGGCACCCTCGGCGTGACGCGGGAGGCGGCCCTGGCCGCCCGCCGCGTGATCCTGGTCGCCGAGGAGATCCTGCCCCGGGACCAGCTCCTGGGCGATCCCGGGCTGGTGCTGGTGCCCGACATCAAGGTCGCCGCCGTCGTCCACCAGCCCTACGGGGCCTACCCGTCGCCCGTCCAGGGCCACTACGGACGGCACCACGACTGCTACCGGCACTTCCACGACGCATCGCGAACGGAAGAGGGCATGCGCGACTGGCTGGCGCGCTGGATCCTCGCCGTGGACGACTGGAACGGCTTCCTCGCCAAGGTCGGCGCCGAGACGCTGGAGGCGATCCGCGTGAAGCGGCCGCGCCCGTCGCTCCCGCTCGACTACGGCGCGTGAGGCCAGGGAGCCCGCCATGAAGATCGCCGCCATCCAGGCCATTCCGCTCGGCATCCCCATCCGAACGATCGACCCGCCCTCGCCGTGGACGGCGGGCGTGGGGAAGCAGATCATCGTCCGGGTGTTCACCGAGGAGGGCGTGACCGGATTCGGTGAGGCCTTCGCGCTCGGAGCGCCCCTGGCCGTCTGCAACGTCATCGACGAGGGTCTCGCCCCGCTCCTCATCGGGCAGAACGCCCTGCGCATCGAGGCCCTGGTGGATCTGATGCACCGGAGCACGATGATCTACGGCCGGCGCGGGCTCGCCATGTTCGCCATCAGCGGGATCGAGATCGCGCTGTGGGACGTGCTCGGCAAGGCGCGGGGGGCCCCGGTGTGCGAGCTGCTGGGCGGCGCCATCCGGTCGCGGCTGCCCGCCTACGCGAGCCTGCTCCGGTACGATTCGCCCGGCGACGTGGGGCGGGCGTGCCGCCACTACGTGGCCCAGGGCTTCCGCATGCTCAAGCTCCACCAGACCGACGTCGAGTCCGTGCGGGCCGCGCGCGAGACGGTGGGCGACAAGATCGAGCTGATGCTCGACACCAACTGCCCGTGGAGCCCGGCCGAGGCCGTCGGGATGGCCCGGGCGCTCGCCCCGCACCGGCTCCTCTGGCT
>DATKEI010000452.1:0-18048 GCA_035544455.1 Binatia bacterium
CGAGGGCAAGCACGTCCGCATCATTGCCCGCTACAGCGGCACGGCGCCAGAATACCGCGAGTGGTGCGACCGGGTGGCCGCCAGTGGATACCGGGGTGTGGCGTTCGAGTAAGGCGAGCGCCGTCAGCACCAACGCCCGCCGCACCCCCGCTCCCCCGCACCGGCGCGCCCGGGCCCAGGCAGGACGGTGACGGCGACCTGCGCCACCTATCGGCACTGGCGAGCGGCGCTCATCCGTCGAACCTGCGCCCGGCGCTCAGACGCTCGGCCTGATGGTGACGGCTCACGGCGTTCGCACGCCGATGCCGTTCTGGAACGTCTGGAAGAGCGCCGTTGCTCGCTGATGCCGGGTGTGAATCCCGTGCGCCAGCCCGAATTGCGATCGCTCGTCCTGCGCCACCGTCGGCGTCGCGTCGAGGCACTCATTGCAGATTCACCGCTCGAGCCGCTGGCCCGCATTGACGTCGTGGTAGGGTCTGGCCACGGGTCTCCTCCTGAAAGGAGGCGGTGAGGGTGCGCGCGTCGTGTAGCCGGGCCCCGCCCGGGGTCACATGGCCGTGACGCCACCATCCACGAACAGGAGCGTGCCCGTCACGAACGACGCATCGTCGGAGGCGAGGAACAGGATGCAGGCGGCGACCTCGTCGGGCGTGCCCGGGCGCTTGAGGATGGTGGTCCTGGCCGCGTCCTCCCGGTACTGGTCGAGCGTTCGCCCCAGCGCGGCGGTGCGGCGCTCGTGAAAGGGCGTGAGGATCGGACCCGGACAGACCGCGTTCACGCGGATCCCGTCGGGCGCGTGGTCCACCGCCATCCCCCGCGTCAGCCCGGCCACCGCGGCCTTGGTGGTGTCGTACTGCGTCGTCTTGCCCACGCTCGTCACTGACCGGACGGACGCGACGTTGACGATGCTGCCGCCGCCGCCCTGGCGCATGAGCGGGATCGCCGCCTTCGCGCAGAACGCGTAGCCCTTGAGGTTCACGCCCAGGATCTCGTCCCAGCTCTCGGCGCTGGCCTCGACCACCGTGTGGTAGAGCCGGATCCCGGCGTTGTTGACGAGGACGTCGACCCGGCCGAAGCGCTCGCTGGCCTGCCGGACGAAGGCGGCGGCCTCGGCCTCGCGTTGCACGTGCGCCTCCACGAAGAGCGCCTGGCCGCCGCTCGCCTCGATCTCGGCCGCGACGCGCGTGCCCCGATCGACATCGCGGTCGGCAAACGCCACCTTCGCGCCCTCGGCCACGAACCGTCGCACCGCAGCCTCGCCGATGCCGGACGCCCCGCCCGTGATGGCGGCAACCCTCCCGCTCAGTCTGTCCATCCCTTGCCCTCCGGGAGCCGCCCCAGCGCGTTCTGGATGCGCCGGTCGGTCTCGATGCCCTCGCGCGTGAGGCGGGCGCGCTCGCGATAGGCGCGCTCGCCGGGAATGCGGATCTCCTCGACGCCCTCCTGCCGCGTCGCCTTGATCGCGGCGACCTCCGCGGCCAGCGCGCGCCGGTCGTCGTCCAGCGGCATGAACAGGTCGGGTCTGAACACGATGAAGAGGTACCCGTCGCGTACCGGGCTGGCCGCCCCGCCGCAAGCACGCCCAGCGCGTGCGTCGCGAGCGCCAGCGCTGCCGGCACTCAATGGGGCCACGAGATGGGTGGGGGGTGGCTTCGGCGATCCGCAGAAGATACGGTCCCGCCGGGAGGCCCCCACCCCACCCGGCGCCGCGAATCCGCGAACTTCTGACTCGGGACACTAAGGTGAATCACGCGGGCGGTGCCGCCCGCTCGCGCGCCCGCCGCAGCGCCGCGCGGCGTTCCTTCGTCTGCACCTCGTCGACCGCGCCGCCGTCGGGGGCGACCACGACGCCGTAGTCCACGGCGACGCTGGCCGCCGCGATCTTGCCGTCCCGCAGGTCGGCCAGCACCGCGGCCGGATCGCGGTCCAGGGGGTCGCCGTACCCGGCGCCGCCGGCGATGTACTCCCAGAGCTGGTCGCCGGGGTGCAGGACGATCATCTTCTTCGAGGGCAGATCCTCGCGGGTGCCGTCCGCCCTCAGGATGAAGGCGTGGCCGCGGGTCCCCGGGGCGCCGCCCTCCAGGCCCCACGGCGAGGACGCGAAGCGCTCGCCGCGGTGGGACACCATCACGTCCGTGGTCGTCGCCTCGAAGACCTTCTCCAGCCCGAGGCCGCCACGGAAGCGCCCGGCGCCGCCCGAGCCGGTCCACAGCCGCGCGCGCGCAATGCGCAGGGGGAAGTTCATCTCCACCGACTCGACCGGGATGTTCATGCAGTTGGACACGTCGGTCTCGATGACGTCGATGCCGTCCTTGTCGGGCCGCGCGCCCATGCCGCCGGCGGCCAGCTCGCTGGCCACGAACGGCCGGCCGGTCTCGGGGTCCCGGCCGCCGAGCGCCATCACCAGCAGCGTGCCCGAACTGGCCGCCGGCATGCGGCCGGGCAGCGCGCGCACCAGCGCGCCCAGGATCGTGTCGGCGATGCGCTTGATGGTCGCGGTCCGGCAGCTCACCGGCGCCGGCGGCCGCGGGTTGACGATCGTCCCCTCCGGGAGCACCGCGTCCACCGCGCGGAAGCAGCCGCCGTTGTTCGGGATCGAGGCGTCCGAGATCGCGCGCACCGCGTAGTACACCGCCGACATCGTCGAGGCCGGTACCGAGTTGAAGGGGCCGCGCACCTGGGGGTCGCTGCCCGTGAAGTCGAAGGTCATCGCCGAGCCCCGCACGCGCAGCGTCACCGCGATCTTCACGGGCTGCCCGACGTTCACGCCGTCGTCGTCGAGCCAGTCCTCGAAGGCGTAGTCGCCGTCGGGGATGTCGGCGATCTGGGCACGGGTGAGGCGCTCGGCCCGGGCCAGCAGCTCGTCGATGTACGCGAGCACCGTCGGGGCGCCGTGGGCGGCGAACAGCTCCTGCAGCCGGAGCCCGCCGAGCCGGCCGGCCGCCAGCTGCGCCATGAGGTCGCCGGTGAAGACCTCGGGCAGGCGCACGTTGCGCGTGAGCAGGCGGAAGAGGTTGTCGTCCAGCTCGCCGGCACGGAAGAGCTGGGTGGGCGGGATGATCACCCCCTCCTGGTAGAGCTCGGTGGCGTCCGTCGGCACGCTGCCCGGCGTGCGGCCGCCCACGTCCTGGTGGTGGCACATCGTGCAGGCCAGCGCCACCACCCGGCCGCCGGCGAGCACCGGCACCGCCAGGGTAATGTCGGGCAGGTGGGTGCCGCCATCGTAGGGATCGTTCAGCAGGAAGGCGTCGCCGTCCCGCATGCGCTCGGGCGGGAAGGCCCGCACGAGCCGCTGGGCCGCGAACTGCAGGGCGCCCAGGTGGATGGGGATGGCGGCCGCCTGCGCGATGGTCTCACCCTCGGTGCTGAACAGGGCGGCCGAGGCGTCGAGCCCCTCCTTGACGATCGGCGAGGCCGCGCTCTTGAGGAGCGTCAGCTCCATCTCGTCGGCGATGGCGTCGAGCCGGTTGCGCAGCACCTCGAGCAGGATCGGGTCGATGGTCATCAGGCCCTCCGCAGGCGCAGGGTGCCGGCCTCGTCCACCAGGGCCGTCACGCCGGGCGGGATCACGGTGGTGGTGTCGCTCTGCTCGACGATGGCGGGCCCGGCCAGGCGCGCCCCCCGCGGCAGCCACGCCCGCTCGTAGATCGCGGTGGGGACGAACTCGCCGAAGTACGCGGGGCGCTCGCCCAGCCGGGCATCGGCCATGCTGCCCGCCGGGGGCGCCGCCGGCGTCACCGCCGGCCGCGGCAGCGGGTAGGTGTGGACCGCGCGGAAGTTCACGAACTCGGCCGGCTGCTGCGGCCGCCCGTAGCCGTACACGCGCTCGTGCACGACGTGGAAGGCCGCGAGAATCTCGGGCAGGCGCTCGCGCGTGACCGGCACCGGGATCGCGACCTCCAGCTCGTAGGCCTGGCCGACGTACCGCATGTCGGCCGCGTAGGCCACGCGCACCTCGGCGGCCGGCACGCCCTCCTCGCGCATGCGGGCGCGGCCGGCGGCGTCGAGCTCGCCCAGGCAGCGGTTGATCGCCTCGAGGTCGGCCGCCTCGGTCGGGGCCTGCAGCGTGCGCGCGTGGTGGTGCTCGATGGCGGCGGCCAGCAGGCCGAAGGCGGCGAGCACGCCGGGCGCCTCCGGCACCAGCACCTCCGGCATCCCCATCTCGGCGGCGAGCGCGGCGCCGTGCACCGGCCCGGCACCGCCCAGCACCACCAGCGCGAACTGCCGCGGGTCCCAGCCGCGCTTGATCGTGACCAGGCGGATCTGGTCGGCCATGCGCGCGTTCACCACGCGATGGATGCCGGCGGCCGCGGCCACCGGATCGACGCCGAGCCGGCGGCCGATCTCGGCGAGGGCGCGCTGCGCGGCTCCAACGTCGAGCGCCATCGCGCCGCCGGCGAAGCGGGCGGGGTTCAGGTAGCCGAGCACCACGCTGGCGTCGGTCACGGTCGCCTCGTCGCCGCCGCGGCCGTAGCAGGCCGGGCCGGGCTCGGCACCCGCGCTGCGCGGCCCCACCCGCAGCCCGCCGGCCGCGTCGATCCAGGCGACGCTGCCTCCGCCGGCGCCGATCGTGTTCACGTCCACCATCGGCGTGCGCACGGGGTAGGGGCCGATCGCCCCCTCGGCGGCCAGCAGCGGCGTGCCGTTGCGGACGACGGCGACGTCGTTGCTGGTGCCGCCCATGTCGAGCGAGACGAAGTCGCGCACGCCCGAGCGCTCCGCTGCGAAGGCCGCGCCGATCACGCCACCGGCCGGCCCCGACAGGAAGAGCGTGACCGGCTGCCGGGCCGCTAGCGACGCCGACACGATGCCGCCCCGCGAGCGCATGATGAGCGGCACGCCCTTGACGCCGAGCTCGCGGAGCGTGGCGGCCAGGCCCGTCAGGTAGCGCTTCACGACGGGCCCCAGGTAGGCGTCGAAGGCGGTCACGCAGAGGCGCTCGTACTCGCGGAAGGTGGGATCGACGTCCGACGAGAGCGAGACGCTGAGCTCGGGGGCCAGCGCTGCGATGATCTCCCGCGTGCGCCGCTCGTGGGCGGGGTTGACGAACGAGAACAGATAGCAGACCGCAACGGCCTGCACGCCCTGGGCCCGCAGCGCCTCCACCGCCTGCGCCACCGCCGCCTCGTCCAGCGGGACCAGGACGCGGCCGCGGGCGTCCAGCCGCTCGCGGATGCCGAGGCGGCGCCGGCGGGGGGCCAGGAAGGTCGGCACCTCCGGGTCCATCGCCAGGTCGTACATCCTGGAGCGCTTCATGCGGCCCAGCTCGAGCACGTCCTCGAACCCCTCGGTGGTGAGGACGGCGGTCACCGCGCCCTTCTGCTCGAGGATCGCGTTGGTCGCCACGGTGGTGCCGTGGATGAAGCGCTCCACGTCGGCGGGACGGGCGCCGGCCAGGGCCAGCACCCGGGTGACCGCGGCGGCGGTGCCCTCGAGGAGGTCCTTGGGCGTGCTCGGCACCTTCGTGAGCGACAGGCGGCCCGCCCGGTCGAGGGCCACGATGTCGGTGAACGTACCGCCGATGTCGACGCCGATCTGCACCGCGATCCTCCTTGGGCGCGGCCAGGGTACCATAGCGCGACGCGCGACCTCCGGGACCGCCGCGACGCCCGGCGCGAACGAGGCGCTCGATCTCCTCGCGCCTCGTGAACCGCGACAGCGGCACCGCCGACGCGCTGGACGTCGACCGCGTCGGCGCCATCCTGGTCGAGCGCCTCGGCTTCGCCGTGCCCCGCGTCGTCACCGACCGTTTCGGCGACCACCTGGTCGGCGACAAGCCGGGCGCCGGCCCCAGGCGCTTCCTCTTCGTCGGCCACGACGACACCGTGTTCCCCTCGGGGACGTTCTTGATGTCGAGCTTGCGCAGAGGGTTCGATGGGTGCCTCAGGCGAAGTGGCAGGCGACGCGGCGGCCGTCGACGTCGCGCAGCGGCGGCTCCTCCGCTGCGCAGACGTCCTGTACGAGCGGGCAGCGCGTCCGGAACCGGCAGCCGCTGGGGACGTCGCGCGGGTTGGGGGGCTCGCCCTCCAGCGCGAAGTCGAGCGTGACGCGGCGCCCCCCGATCCGCGGCACGGCCGCCAGCAGCGAGCGGGTGTAGGGGTGGCGGGGCTCCTCGAACACCGCGGCGGTGTCCCCGACCTCCACGAGCTTGCCCAGGTACATCACGGCGATGCGGGCGCACATGGCCCGCACGACGGCCAGGTCGTGCGAGATGAAGACGTAGGTCAGCGCGAAGGTCTCTTGAAGACCCCGGAAGAGCTTCAGCACGCTGGCCTGGACCGACACGTCGAGCCCGGATGTCGGCTCGTCGAGGATCACCATGCGCGGCCGCAGCGTCAGGATCCGCGCCAGGCCCACCCGCCGCTGCTGACCGCCGCTCAGCTCGTGAGGGTAGAGGTCGAGGTGGGCGTCGGGCAGTCCGACGGCGGCCAGGATGGCCCGCACCTGCTGCTCGCGTTCGCCCCGGGAGAGCCGGGTGTGGATCTTGAGCGGCTCGTGCAGCAAGTGGAGCACCTTCCAGCGCGGGTCGAGCGAGGCGCCGGGGTCCTGGTAGACGTACTGCAGATGCCGGGCAATGGCCCGCCGCTCACGCGGGGGCAGGCGTCCGATCTCGCGGCCGGCGAACCGGATGTCGCCGGCGGTCGGCGCGTGGATGCCCATCACCGTCTTGCCGAGCGTGGACTTGCCGCAGCCGCTCTCGCCGACCAGGCCGACCGTCTCGCCGGCGTCCACCGCCAGCGAGACGCCGTCGACCGCGCGGATCCAGCCGGTGCGCCGGCCGAAGGCGTCGCGGACGGGGAAGTGCCGGGCGAGGTCGACGATCTCGAGCAGTGGGGCGCCGGGGGCGTTGGCGTTCACGAGCCGATGGGCCCCTCGACCGGATGGTAGCAGCGCACGTCGTGGCCGGGGGCGAGCGTGCGCCGGGCCGGCCGGTCGCGCCGGCATTCCGCAGTGGCCTCGTCGCAGCGCGGGTGGAAGCGACAGCCCGGGGGTGGGCCGACAAGGCTCGGAACATCGCCCGGGATGTCGCGGAGCTCGCCGCCGGGGCCGAGCACGCTGGCCAGCAGCCGGCGCGTGTAGGGGTGGGCCGGTCGCGCGAAGAAGGCCTCGGCCGGTGCCGCCTCCATCTCCTGGCCCGCGTACATGACAACGACGCGATCGCAGATCTCGTGGGCGGTGCCGAGATCGTGAGTGGTGAAGAGCACCGAGACGCCGCGCGCTTTCACCAGCTCGCGCAGCAGCCGGAGGATCTGGGCCTGGATGGTGACATCGAGCGAGGTGGTCGGCTCGTCGGCGATGATCAGGGCGGGCTGGGGGAGCAGCGCCATCGCGATCATGAGCCGCTGGCGCTGGCCGCCGGAGAACTCGTGAGGCAGCCGGCGGAGCGCCCGGGCCGGCTCGGGGATCTGCACCGCCCGCAGCGTCTCCAGCACGGCCTCGCGGTCGGCCCGGTAGCGCTCGCGAGGGTAGCGCCGCAGCGGCCACCCCGGGCCGCCGTCGGCCGCACGGGGGGACTTCCACTTCATCAGGTCCATGATCTGCGTCTTTACCGGGAACACCGGGCTGAACGACGTGGAGGGATCCTGGGGGATGAAGGTGATGGCGCGCCCCCGCACGCGCGCGTTGACCACGGCCGGGTCCTGGCGCAGGAGGTCGTCACCCTTGAAGCGGACTTCCCCGCCGCGAACGCGCGCGGCCCCGGCCGGCAGGACGCCCAGGATGGCGCGGGCCAGGGTCGTCTTGCCGCAGCCGCTCTCGCCGACCAGGCCGACGACCTCGCCGGCGGCGACGTCGACATTGATGCCGTCGAGCACCTGGGCCACCCCGCCGTCGGTGACGAAGTCCACGCGCAGGCCGCGCACGGACAAGAGCTCAGTCATCGCGCGCGGTGTGGCTGCGGCGCAGCCGGGGGTCGAGGACGTCGCGGAGGCCGTCGCCGAGCAGGTTGAAGCCCATGACGGTGAGGAAGATGGCCAGCCCCGGCGCCGTCGCGTACCACCAGGCGTCGGGCAGGAACTCGCGCGACTCGGCGATGGTGCGGCCCCATTCCGGCGTGGGCGGCGGCGGCCCCAGCCCCAGGAAGCCCAGCGCGGCGGCCGTCAGGATCGTGAAGCCCATGCCGATCGACGCGCGCACGATGATCGACGAGGCGATGTTGGGCAGGACGTGCAACGCGGTCAGGCGCCACGGGGAGGCGCCCAGCGCCACGGTGCTCTCCACGAAGATCTCCTTCTGGAGCACGCGCGTCTCCGCGTAGACGACCCGGGCGAACCACGGCCAGTAGGTGGCCGACAGGGCCAGGATGACGTTGGGCAGCGAGGGGCCGAGCGTCTGGGCGATGGCGATGGCCAGGACCACCTGGGGGACAGCCAGGAAGATGTCGGACACGCGCATGAGCAGGTCGCTGAACCAGCCGTGGAAGTGGCCGGCCACCAGGCCGACCGGCACGCCGACCAGCAGCGAGGCCCCCACCGCGATCACGCCGATGAGGATCGTGATGCGGGCACCGAACAGCAGGCGGCTGTAGACGTCGGCCCCCATCCGGTCGGTGCCCAGCCAGTGATCCCGGCTCGGCGCCTGCAGACGCTCCGCCGGGTGCAGCTCGAACACGTCGTCGGGATGCGTGGCCAGCACCGGCGCCAGCAGCGCCGCCAGCACCAGCGCGCCGATCAGGATCAGCCCCAGCAGCGCCGACCGATCGCGCGCCAGTCGCCGCAGCACGAACCACGCCGCGCTCAACTGCGCTCCCGGGGATCGACCAGGGTGTGGACGATGTCCACGAGCAGGTTCACGATGATGAAGATCGTGCCCGCCCAGACGGTGAAGCCCATCACGGCGTTATAGTCCGACTGGAGAATGGAGCTCACCGCGTAGGTGCCGATGCCCGGCCAGTCGAAGACCGCTTCCGTCACCACCGCCCCCGCCAGCAGGATGCCGAAGAGGAGCCCGATCTGGGTCACGGTGGAGGTGAGCGCCGAGCGGAGCATGTACTTCCAGACGATGAGGGGGCGCGGCAGCCCCATCGCGCGCTCGTAGAGGACGAAGTTCGACTGCATGACGTCCAGCACGCCGGCCCGCGTGAACCGCACGAGCGTGGCCAGCGCGGGAACCGCCAGGGTGGCGGCGGGCAGCGCCAGGTGCACGAGCGCGGTGCCCAGGGTCGCCCCGTCGGCGGTGAGGGCGGCGTCCACCAGGTAGAAGCCGGTGATGGACCGGGGCGGAAACCCCGCGAGCCGGCCGTTGAGCGGCGTCCAGCCGAGCCGCATCGCGAAGAGCAGCTGCAGCATGATGCCCAGCCAGAAGCTCGCGATGGCCAGGCCCGACACCGTCACCACGCGCAGCGCGTGGTCGAGCAGTGAGTTGCGCCAGACCGCCGACAGGACGCCGAGCGGAATGCCGACCAGGATGGAGACGACCATGGCGACGACGGTCAGCTCGATGGTGGCCGGCAGCCGGTGGGCCAGGTCCTCCGCGATGGGCCGCCGGGTGAAGAGGCTGGTGCCCATGTCGCCCCGCACCAGCCGCGCGACGTAGTCGACGAACTGCACCGCCAGCGGCCGGTCGAACCCCAGCTCGCGCCGCAGCGACTCCACCTGGGCCGGCGTCGCCGTCTCCCCCGCCACCAGCGCGACCGGGTCCGCCGGAATGATCCGCGAGATGACGAACGTCACCACCAGCAATCCGAGCACCGTCGGCACGAACCACATCAGCCGATGCAGCGCGAGCGCCACCAATCTCATCGCCGACCCACTCTACGCGGGATTCGAGCGCCGGCTTTGCCGGCGCAACCCTGCTCCGGGGGGGGCTCGGAGGGGGCCTCGACGGCCCCCTCCGATGCTCGAGCGCCAGCAAAGCCGGCGCAATCCTCGCAGCTATTCTAGGGAGAGGCAGGGAGGAGCGCGCCGTGAGGCGCGCGACGACGGGCGGAAGGGGGGCGAAGCCCTCCTCCGGGTGCCGGCGAAGCCCCCCTCCGGGTCACTTCGCGTAGTGAACCCAGCGGATCTCCTGCCCGTTGCCGATGGGGCTGAAGCGGATGCCCTCGAGGTCCTTGGCCCACGGCCCGAAGTACTTGGTGTTGTAGATCCACACGCCGGCGGCCTCGTCCACGACGATGCGGGCGGCGTCCTGGTAGGCCTTCTCGCGCACCGTGCGGTCCGTGGACTTGAGCGCGAGGTCGAGCAGCTCGTCCACCTTGGGGTTCTTGTAGAAGCTGGAGGCCTTGAAGGTGCCCCACTGGCCGGAGTGGAACATCTCGCCGATCCAGTTGTTGGGGTCGGCGTAGTAGGTGCTGATCCAGTAGACGACCAGGTCGGGCGATGTCTCCGGCTTCTTCATGCGCTCGACCATGGTCGGCCACACCTCGCTGGTGAGCCTGGTGTCCACCCCGATCTTGCGCAGGCCGTTGGCCATGACGGTGGCGGCCTGCTCGGTCTGGCTGAAGCCCTGCAGGTAGCCGATGACGAGCGGGCGGTCGATCTTGAGCTTGGCCTTGGCCAGCTCGGCCTTGGCCTTGTCGAGGTCGTAGCTGTAGCCCTTCACGTCCTTCGGCACGCCCCACATGTTGTTGGGGATCGGCACCGGGTTGCGCTCGACCGAGCCGCCCAGGATCTCCTTGTTGAAGCCGTCGTAGTCGAAGGCGTAGCTGATGGCCCGCCGCACGTGCACGTCGGTGAGCGGCGCCCGCTGGTTGTTGATCTGGAACATCTTGATCCGCATCGACTCCTGCTCGACGAGCTTCACGTTCGGCGCCTCGCGCAGGCGCTTGACCTGGTCGTAGGGCAGGTAGCCGCCGGTGCCCTGGTAGTCCCCCCGGATCATGCCGAGCACGCGCGTGTTGTCTTCCTTGACGGTGCGGAACTCGATCTCGTCGATCCACTTCGGGCCCCACGGCATGAAGTGGCCGGCGAAGCGCTTGGCGATGAAGCCGACGGCGGGGTCGTAGCGGGTGAGCTGGTACGAGCCGGAGCCCGCGTCGTTGCTGATCAGCCACGCCGCGCCCCAGTCGCCGTCCTTCTCGTGCTTCTTGAGGAGGGCGGAGTTCACCACGTGCACCTCGGGTATGACGGCCAGGAAGATCGCCGCCGGCTTGGGGAGCGTGAACTGCACGGTGTGAGGGTCGAGCGCCTTGGTGGCGCCGGGCGCGATCATGGTGGAGAGCAGCGCGGCCGCGCCCTTCTTCATCGCCAGGATTCGCTCGGCGCTGTAGCGCACGTCCTCGGCGGTGATCTCGGCGCCGTCGTGGAACTTGGCCCCCTTGCGCAGCTTGAAGGTGTAGGTGAGGCCGTCGGGCGAGACCGTGTGGCTCTCGGCCAGCCACGGCTCCAGCTTGGGCGGGTTGTCGAGCCAGCGGTAGAGCCCGTCGTAGAGGTTGAGGCGCACCGCCACCCGGCCGACGTCGAAGGCGGCGTGGGGGTCCATGGTGTCGTAGGGGCTCTCGTTGGCGAACACGAACCGCGTCTGCGCGGTGGGCGCCGACGGCAGGGCGGCCAGGAGCACGAGGGCGAGAACGACAACGAGCCAGGAGCGGCGATTGATCATGAGCTGCCTCCAGACGTCCCGGAGTTCAAGGGCCAGCGGTGTGGCGAGGATTGTACGGCACCGTCGCTGGGCTCGGCAAGGCCGAAGCCCCCGGGCTCCTGCCCGCGCCGTGGGCAGTCGGCGGGACAGCGCGCCACCGGCTTGACACCTGTCGCGGCGCGCCAATAGAATCCGGCACGATCCATCCGCTCGCACAGGAGGGACCCGCAATGCGAAGCCTCGCCGTCCTCTGCCCCCTCGCCGTCCTGCTCGCGCTCGGCGCCTCTCCGGCCGCGGCCCAGCCCAAGGAGATCGTCATTGGCGTGATCTACCCCCTGTCGGGGCCGGCGGCCCTGACCGGGCTCGAGAACAAGGCGGTCAACGAGATCGCCCGCGACATCGCCAACGGCGACGTCGACGTGCCCCTGCCCTTCTTCCAGACGCTCAAGGGCATGCCCGGCCTCAAGGGCGCCAAGGTCCGCATGATCTTCGCGGACCATCAGGGCAAGCCCGAGGTCGGCCAGGCCGAGGCCGAGCGGCTGGTGACCCAGGAGAAGGTCCACGCGCTGTACGGGTCATGGCACTCGTCGGTCACCGCCACCGTGAGCCAGGTGGCCGAGCGCTACGGCGTCCCCCACGTCAACGGCCAGTCCTCGTCGCCCGGCCTCACCAAGCGGGGCTTCAAGTGGTTCTTCCGCACCTCGCCCCACGACGAGCACTTCACCCAGACGATGTTCGACTTCTTCCGCGACTTCCAGAAGAAGCGCGGGGTGGCGCTCAAGACGCTGGGGATCACCTACGAGGACACGCTGTTCGGCTCCGACAGCGGCAAGGTCATGCGGGAGCTGGCCAAGAAGTACGGCTACGAGGTGGCGGTGGACATGCAGTACCGCGCCCGGGCCACGTCGCTGCAGGCCGAGGTGCAGCGGCTGAAGGCCGCCAACCCCGACGTCTGGATGCCGACGTCCTACCACTCCGACGCCATCCTGTTCGTGCGCCACAGCAAGGAGCTGGACTTCAACCCCAAGATGATCATGGCGCAGAACGCCGGGCACCTGGCGCCCGACTTCGTCAACGCGGTGGGCAAGGACGCCGAGGGCACCATGTCGCGGGCGCCCTTCAACGTCGACCTGATCGACAAGCGGCCGGCGGCCCAGGCCATCGCCGCCCTCTACAAGCAGCGCCACGGCAAGGAGTTCTACGACAACCCCGCCCGCTCCTTCACGGGCATGATGACGCTGCTCGACGCCATCAACCGGGCCGGCTCGACCGACCCCGAGGCCATCCGCAAGGCGCTGGTCGCCACCAGCATCCCCGGCGACCAGCTCGTCATGACCTGGGACGGCATCAAGTTCGACGAGACGGGCCAGAACGTCCACGTCAAGGGCATCATCATCCAGCTCCAGGGCCTCAGGTGGCACACCGTCTACCCGTTCGACGTGGCCACCAAGGACGTGCTGTACCCGATCCCGGCCTGGAAGGACCGCAAGTAGCCTGACCGCCGAGATCTTCCTCCAGGCGGCGATCGGGGGCGTGCTCATGGGGTTCGTGTACGCCCTCGTCGCCGCCGGTCTCTCCCTGATCTTCGGGCTGATGGAGCTCGTCAACTTCGCCCACGGCGAGTTCCTGATGCTCGCCATGTACGTGGCCTTCTTCGCCTGGGCGCTGGCCGGGTTGGACCCCGTGGTGGCCCTGCCGGTGTGCGCCGCCGCGCTGGGGGGACTGGGCTGGCTGGCCTACCACGGCCTGATCCGCCGCGTCCTGGGCGCGCCCATGCTGGCCCAGATCTTCGCGACGTTCGGCCTGGGCGTCTTCCTCCGCAACAGCGCCCACTTCGCCTTCGGCGTGGATTTCCTCACGATCCAGGACCCCTGGCTGGCCGGCCGGGTGTCGGTCGGAGGGCTCTTCATCGGGCTGCCCCAGGTGGGCGCGGCCGTGGCCGCGATGGGGGCGTTCCTGGGCCTCTACCTCTTCCTGTCGCGCTCGGAGACGGGCCTGGCGCTCACGGCCACCGCCCAGGACCGCCAGGCGGCCTCGCTCATGGGCATCGACACCCAGCGCATGTTCGCGCTGGGGTGGGTGATCGGCGGCGCCTGCGTGGGAGTGGCCGGCGCGCTGCTGGCGATGTTCTTCTACATCTACCCGGACGTGGGCGGCCCCTTCGCGCTGCTGGCCTACGTCACCGTGGCCCTGGGCGGCTTCGGCAACGTCCCCGCCACCCTGCTGGCCGGAATCGTGGTCGGGCTGGTGGAGGCGCTGGCCGGGTTGCTGATCCCGCCTGCATTCAAGTACTCGGTCGTCTTCGGGCTCTATCTGGCGGTGGTCCTGTGGCGGCCCCAGGGCCTGTTCGGGCGGTTTTGAAGCGGGCGCTGGCGGCCCTGCTGCTCCTGGCCGTCCTGGCCTTCCCCCTGGTCTTCACCCAGCCCTTCCCGCGCCACATCATGATCATGATCTTCCTGTACGGCGCTCTGGCCACGGCGTGGAACATCCTGGCCGGCTACTGCGGGCAGATCTCGCTCGGCCACGCGGTGTACTTCGGCATCGGCGCCTACACGTCCACCATGCTCGTGCGGGAGGCCGCGCTCACGCCCTGGCTCGGCATGGTGGCCGGCGCGGCCCTCGCCGTCGCTGTCTCCCAGGCCATCGGTTACCCGGTCTTCCGGCTGCGCGGCCACTACTTCGCCATCGCCACCATCGGCTTCGGCGAGATCGTGCAGACCCTCGTCCTCAACTGGGACTGGGTCGGCGGCGCCCGCGGCCTCTTCGTGCCGATCGTGCGCCCGGACAGCCTGCTGAACCTGCAGTTCCACGAGTCCAAGGCCGTCTACTACTACATCGCGCTGGGGCTGCTGGCCCTGGCCCTGGGCACCACGCGCTGGATCGAGCGGGCGCGCCGGGGCTACTACTTCCGCGCCATCAAGGAGGACCAGGACGCGGCGGCCAGCCTCGGGGTGCGCGTCGCGCGCGAGAAGCACGCGGCCATCGCCGTGTCGGCGGCCCTCACCGCGCTGGGGGGCACGTTCTGGGCGCAGTACGTGCTCTTCATCGACCCGGAGTCGGTCTTTCCCCTGGCCTTGTCGATCCTGATCTGCCTGGTGGCGGTGCTGGGCGGCGTGGGCAGCCTCTGGGGGCCACTGCTGGGCGCGGCCGTGCTGGTGCCGCTGTCCGAGGGCACCCGCGTGATGCTGGGAGGCACCGGCAAGGCGCTCGACCTCGTCATCTACGGGGCGCTCATCATGATCATCGCGGTGTTCCAGCCGGCGGGGCTGATCGGCCTGGTGCGGCGGATCGGGCGCCGGGCCGCCGCCGCGGCGACCGGCGCCCGGCGGGAGTCGGCGGCGTGAGCGCGCCCCTGCTCGAGGTGCGCGGCCTCACCAAGCGCTTCGGCGGCGTGGTGGCCACCCGCGACGTCTCCTTCGCGGTGCGGCCGGGCGAGCTGGTGGGCGTGATCGGCCCCAACGGCGCCGGCAAATCGACGCTGTTCGACCTCGTCACCGGCTTCACCCGTGCCGACGCTGGCACCGTCCACCTGGACGGCCGCGACGTCACCGGGCTGCGGCCCGACCAGCGCTGCCGGCTCGGCGTCGGCCGCACGTTCCAGAAGCTCCGCCCCTTCCACGAGATGACCGCGCTCGAGAACGTGATGATCGGCGCCTTCCTGGGCACCGCCGACGTCGCCCACGCCCGCGAGACCGCGGCGGCGGCGCTGGACCGCGTGGGTCTGGGCGACCGGGCCTCCGCTCACGCGCGCGGCCTGTCCACGGGCCAGCGCAAGCGCCTGGAGCTGGCCCGCGCGCTGGCCACGGGGCCCCGGCTGCTCCTGCTCGACGAGGTCACCGGCGGTGTCGACCCCGGCGCCATCCCCGGGCTGGTCAACCTCGTGCGCGAGCTGCACGGGCGCGGGCTGGCCCTGGTGGTTATCGAGCACAACATGCGCGTCATCATGGACCTGGCCCAGCGAGTGCTGGCGCTGCAGCTCGGCGAGGTCATCGCCGACGGCCTGCCGGCCGACATCATGCGCGACCGGCGCGTGATCGACGCGTACCTGGGCGAGGCGTGGCGGGTGTGAGCCCCGTGGGCACGGGATCGCCCCTCGCCCGGCCGGCGCTGGCACGCGCCGCGGGATCGCCCTGATGCTCGAGGCGCGCGGGCTCGACGTCCTGCTCGGCGACTACCAGGTGCTGTGGAACGCCCACCTGAGCGTCGGCGAGGGCGAGATCGTCGCGCTCCTGGGCCCGAACGGCGCCGGCAAGTCCACCCTGATGAACACGATCTCCGGGCTGCTGCACCCCCGGGCCGGCCAGGTCGTGTTCGCCGGCCGCCCCATCGGCGGCCAGCCCGCCCACCGCATCGTGCGCGAGGGCGTGAGCCACGTGCTGGAGCGGCGCCGTCTGTTCCCCTACCTGACGGTCCGCCAGAACGTCCTGCTCGGCGCCTACAACCCCGCGGCCCGGGCCGGCCGCGACGAGCAGCTCCGGCGCGTCACCGAGCTGTTCCCCCTGATCGAGGCGCGGGCGGGCCAGCTCGCCCACACGCTCTCCGGCGGCGAGCAGCAGATGGTGGCCATCGCCCGCGGCCTCATGGCCCGCCCGCGCCTGCTGATGATCGACGAGCCCTTCCTGGGGCTGGCGCCCCGCCTCGTGGACCAGATCGCGGGGACCATGACGCGCATCAACGGCGAGGGAGTGGCCATCCTGTTCATCGAGCAGCACGTGGAGCGCGCGCTCGGCATCGCCCACCGGGGCTTCGTCCTGGAATCGGGGCGCACCGTCCTGGAGGGACGCTCGGCCGAGCTGCTCCGCTCCCCCGAGATCCGCAAGGTCTTCCTGGGAGGATGAGAGGCATGAGCATCGACAGCGACTGGGGCAAGATCGCCGAGCGCATCACCGACCGCCAGGTCCTGGCCCTCGAGCAGGCGGCCATCCGCATCCCGAGCACCACCTTCGAGGAGGGGCCGCTGGCCGACCACCTCGCGAACTACATGGCCGACGCCGGCCTGGACGTCGAGATGATGGACGTCACCCACCCCGCCAAGCCCGGCATGCGCACGCGCCAGCCCATCGGCCGCCTGCGGGGCACCGGCGGCGGGCCCAGCCTGATGCTCAACGGCCACATGGACCCGGGCGTGGAGATGAGCGGCTGGACGGTCGATCCCTACGGGGCCAAGTTCGACGACGGCTGGGTGTGGGGGATGGGCGCCCACGACGACAAGGGCGGCGTGGTGGCCGCCATCTGCGGCGTGGAGGCCATCGTCAGGGCCGGCGTGCGGCTGGGCGGCGACGTGCTGGTGTGCCCGGTGGTGGCCCACAAGCTGGGCGGCGCCGGCACCCGGGCGCTGCTGGCCCACGGCGTGCGGGCGGACCTGGCCATCAACATGGAACACTCGGCGCTGACCATCGCCAACGTGTGCGTGGGCATCGTGATGGTCCGCATCCGCACCCGCAGCCCGGAGCTGTTCTTCCGCTACAGCCCCGAAGCCCGGGCGGCCTACATGAACCCCATCGAGCAGCAGTGCCGCATCCTCGAGCGGATCGGGCCCAGCCTCGATCCCATCCCGCCCGGCGGCTGGCTCACCTTCACGCCGCATCCGGACCTGCCCGGCTTCCCCACCCACACCTTCGACACGATCCACAAGGAGCACTACTACCAGCCCAACCACACCGGCCTGTCCAGCCGCGAGTGCGAGATGATCTTCCAGATCCGCACGGTCCCCGGGCAGACGGTGGCCAGTGTCCGGGCCGATCTGCACCGGATGCTGGAGGCGCTCCGCAAGGAGCACCCCGCGCTCGACTACGAGGTGACCATCCCCGCCCCCGGCTCCGAGGAGGGCTGGTGCCAGGACCCGATGGAGACCCCGCGCGACCACCCGCTGGTCCGCGCGCTGGCGGCGGGCCATGCGCTGGCGTCGGGCGCCGAGGCGGTGGTCGGCGCCTGGGGCCGGCTGGGCAACGTCGGCGACGGCAACATCATCCAAGCCGCCGGCATCCCGTCCGTGCAGTACGGCGCGGGCGACATCCGCACCTACAAGGAATGGCCCACGCCGGACGAACGCGTCCGGCTGGACGACCTGGTCATCGCCGCCCGGGCCGTCGCCCATGCCACCCAGCGGCTCTGCGCCTGAGCCGGGCGGCGGCGGTCAACCCTCGAGCGAGGCGACCCGCAACCCGTAGTGAAAGCCGGTCGTCGGCGCGTTCGAGGTGCTGGACGCCGTCAACCGTGGTCTCATCGACGCCGGCCATACCTGGCCCGGATACTGGGCGGGCACCCGTTCTTCGCGAAAGTGCTCAAGTCCCAGCGAGAGTTCGCGCAGCGGGCGGTGCCCCACGCCCAGCGCATTCGCCCGCCGATCGAGGTGGTGGTGGCCCACTACTGGAAGCGCTCCACGCCGCGCTCGACCGGGAAGGAGACCACTCGGTCGATGCCTGCCCCGGGCGCGCTCGCCGTCAGGAGCGCGCGGGCGCGGGGACGTTGGCCACGACGTGGACGACGGGCAGCCCGAACTTCCGCTCGGCCCGGTGCACCAGGTCGAGC
>DATKEI010000453.1:0-8935 GCA_035544455.1 Binatia bacterium
CTGGACTCGGGACGCGAGTCTATGCGGAGGCGGGGAGGGGATGCAGGTCCGGCCGGCAGCTCGAGCAGGGGCGCAGGCCCACCGCCTCGGCCCGCCGGCGGGACGAGAACAGCGTGACGTCGGCGAGCGGCGTGGTGGCCAGCGATCCGCAGGTCGGAAGGCAGTACTCGGTCTCGCCCCGGAACAGGTGGTACATGCCGAGCCGGTGGATGTGCGGCTCCCGCTCGGGCCCGCCCGAGCGCACCCCTTCGACGGCGAGCAGCCGCTGCTTCAGCCCGACCTTGTTGCCCGAGTACCCGGTGAGCGCCCCGGAGCTGCCGATCACCCGATGGCACGGGATGGCGATGGGCACCGGGTTGTGTCGCAGCGCCTGCGCCACCGCGCGGACCGCCCGGGGGGCGCCGATCTCGCGCGCGATCCCGGCGTACGATGCCACCGCCCCGTACGGAACCCGGGCCGTGGCGTCGAGCACGCGGCGCTGGAACTCCCCCCGCGTCCCCCGCAGGTCGATGGCCCAATCCAGCTGGCCCCGCCGGCCCTCCAGGTACTCCAGGATCTCGCGGTACGGCGCTTCCACCTCGGCGCGATCCTCGATGGCATGGCCGGCGCTCAGCCGGGCCAGGTGGCCTGCCGACACGTCTTCTCCGGGAGCCAGGTACTCGACGAGGGCCACGCCAAGCTCCGTCCGGCCGATCAGGATGGGTCCGAGGGGCGACGGGAACCGCCCGAACCTCACCACGCGGGTGCGCAGATCGCCGAGCTTCGAATCGAGCTCGGCCCGCGCCAGCGTCGGGTCGGCGGCCCCGAGCGGGGCGCGGCGCAGGCTGCCGACCACTCCCTCGACCTCGCGGTAGCGCTCGAGCTCGCGGCGGCACCCGGAGCACTCGCGCGTGTGGACGTCGACCCGCTGCACGGCCGCAGCCGACGCCTCGCCGGCGGCGGTGGCCATCAGGTCCGTCTCGATCTGCCGGCAGGGAGAGCGTCGAGGGCTCATCGGCTGGGCTCCGTCGGACGCGCCCCGGCGGCGGGGCCGGCTGCCTCGAGGGCGTGGCGAATCTTCTTCAGGGCCTGGAACACGTTCGCGCGGGCGCTCTCCGCCGAGCATCCGAGGCTCGCGCCGATCGCGTCGTACTCGAGGTCGTGGATCTTTCTCATGGTGAATGCCATCCGCTGCTTGAGGGGGAGCCCGGCGACGACCTCGTCGGCCCGCGCCCTGGCCTCGGCAAACAGCACCTCGCCTTCTGGCGTGCCTCGTTCCTCGGCCGGCGGCTCCGCTCCCGCCGCGGCCATGGCCAGGCGCCGCCGCTTTTCCCCCCGGAAGTGATTCCGGCAGAGGTTCGTGGCGATGGCGAACAGCCAGGCCCGGACGTTCGAGCCGGGCGGAAGCCCGGCATGCGCCCGGTACGCGCGCAGAAACGTCTCCTGCGACAGGTCGTCGGCCTCGGCCGATCGGCCGGTCACCCGCACGAGATACCGGTGTATCTCCGCGTGGTGGGCGGCCACCAGCACCTCGAATGCCCCTTCGGCCATCACTCTGATCATGAGACACCAGGGCCGGCTATATGTGAAATGGCCGGGCCGCGCGGCCCGGCCCGGTCGGGCCCCGCTCCCGGTCGGCCCGGGCCGATGCCCCGCCTCGGAGCCCTCGCCCCTCGGGGTGGCGCACCGAGGGGGCGCTCACCCCTTGACGCAGACCACCTGGCGCAGGGTGTGCACGACCTCCACCAGGTCGCGCTGCGCCGCCATCACCGCCTCGATCGGCTTGTACGCTCCGGGCGTCTCATCGATCACGCCGGCGTCCTTGCGGCACTCGACGCCCTCGGTCGCCCGGGCGTGGTCGGCGACGGAGAACCGGCGGCGGGCCTCGCCCCGGGACATCGCTCGCCCCGCGCCGTGGCTGCAGCTCTCGAAGCTCTCGGGGTTGCCCCGGCCCCGCACGATGTAGGAGCGGGCCCCCATGCTCCCGGGGATGATCCCGAGATCGCCCGCCCCCGCCCGGACCGCGCCCTTGCGAGTCACGAAGACATCGGCGCCGTAGTGGCGCTCCCGCGCCACGTAGTTGTGGTGACAGTTGACCGCGACCCCTCCCGCCTCGAACGGGCGCAGGCCGGGCAGGGCGTGGAGGGCGGCGAGGATCGCGCCCATCATCAGGCGCCGGTTCACCGAGGCGAAGGCCTGCGCCCACTCGACCGCCTCGACGTAGTCGGCGAAGTGCTCCGTGCCCTCGGAGAGGTACGCGAGGTCCTCGTCGGGCAGGTTCTTGATCGACCGGCGCATGTCCTTCTTGGCCAGCTCGATGAAGTGGCGGCCAATCCGGTTGCCCACGCCGCGCGACCCGCTGTGGAGCATGATCCACAGCCGATCCGCCTCGTCGAGGCAGGCCTCGATGAAGTGATTTCCCGTCCCGAGGGTCCCGAGGTGCGGCAGGTGATTCGCGCGACGCACCGCCGGGTGCCTGGCCGCAATGCTCGCGAAGCCCGGCGCCAGGGCGGCCCAGGCCTCGAGGGCGGCCGGCGGCGGGTCGCTCCACGCCCCCCGGTCGCGACGCCCGGGGTTACGGCCATGAGGCACCGCGGCCTCGATCGCCCCGCGCAGGCCGCGGAGGCTGTCCGGCAGGTCCCGGGCGCCGAGGGTCGTGGGCACCGCCATCATGCCGCAGCCGATGTCCACGCCCACCGCCGCCGGGATGATGGCCCTCACGGTGGCGATGACGCTGCCCACGGTGGCCCCGATCCCCCAGTGGGCGTCGGGCATCGCCGCCACCCACCGGTGGATGAAGGGCAGCTGGGCCACGTTGCGAAGCTGCTGGAGGGCGCCCTCCTCGAGGGGCACCCCGCGCACCCAGGCCTTGATCGGCACGCGCTCGCCCTCGATCAGTTCGTATCCGCGCTCGGTTCCCACGGTGACTCGTCTCCTTGCCCTTCGGCCGGGCCGCCCCGGCGGCACTCGCTGCTCTGAAAGTGTACACAGGGGCGGCGGAGCTCCCGCATGGGCGCGGCCGGTGGCCCTTGACCGCGCGCCCGGAGCGGGCCCAGGATGGCTGGGAACAGGAGATGGACAGACGTGGCCGGCCTCGGGCCGGGCGCTCGACGGCGAGCCACGCAAGGAGGCGCCACCGTGAAGGTCGGAATTGCCCTCAACATGCTGACGAAGGCCGGGCTGTCGGACGCCGCGGTGCTCGCGGAGCACCTCGCCCTGGGGGACCTGGCCGAGCCCCTCGGGTTCGATTCGCTCTTTGCCCTGGAGCACCACTTCACCGGTTACGCCATGTCGCCGTCTCCGACCCAGCTCCTGAGCTACTTCGCCGGCCGCACCCGGCGCGTCACCCTGGGCACCGCGGTCATCGTGCTGCCCTGGCACGATCCGGTCCGCGTCGCCGAGGAGATCGCGCTGCTCGATGTCCTGTCCGGGGGGCGGTGCCTCTTCGGGTTTGGCCGGGGTGCCGCAAGCGTCGAGTACGCGGGCTTCCGCATTCCCATGGAGGAGGCGCGGCCGCGGTTCGTCGAGGCCGCCCAGATCGTGGTCAAGGCGCTGACCCACGACGTCTTCGACTGGGACGGAGAGTTCTTCAAGATCCCGCCGACCTCGATCCGTCCAAGGCCGATCTCCCATCCAGAGCGGCGCATCTACGCGTCCTCGGTCAGTCCCGAGTCGGCCGAGATCATGGCCAGGCTCGGCTTCGGCGTGCTCGTCATCATGCAGAACGAGTGGCCGGTGGCCGCCGCCGACATCGTGCGCTACCGGGAGATCGCGGCGAGCGTGGGGCACACGCCGCGGCCACCGATCATTCTCACCAACGTCTCGGTGGCGGACAGCCGCGACGAGGCGAGAGAGCGCGCGGTGCGGTACCTGAGCCGCAAGTGGGACTCGATCGACGCCCACTACCACTTCTCGGACGGACACCTCGCCGCCGTCAAGGGCTACGAGGCCTATGGCAAGGTCGCCAGGACCTACGCCAAGATGAAGGACGAGACCTACCGGCAGAAGGCGACGGAGTTCTACGTCAAGATCCAGGTCGTCGGCACGCCCGACGACTGCCTGCAACAGCTCGCCGAGCTGCGCCGCCTGACCGGTCTCGACCACCTGGTGACGGAGTTCTCCTTCGGCGGCATGCCGCACGAGGAAGCCGAGATCAACATGCGGCTCTTCGCCGACCGGGTCATGCCCGTGCTCCAGCGCGACCCCGCGTTCGCGGGGGCCCCGCCCGAGCCGGCCGTCTCCGAGAGTGCGCCGGGTCCTCGCGCGGACGGAGTTCTCGCCCCGGCGTGAGGGCCGGCGCCGGGCCGGAGCTCCAGACCCCGGTGACATGACCGCCGGCGATCAGGGACGGCTGACCTTCCCGTCGCCCTGAGCTGGGTTCACCGCCGGCGCGGCCGCGGCCCCAAGGGCGCTGGGCCCGCCGCCCTTCGGGCCGCCGGGGATGGTCAGACGTGCGGCGAATCGTCTCCGGCGATGTCTTCCGCCGCGAGCGAGCCACCCTCCGGGCAGGGGTCTCCTTGCCCGTAAACGTTGACCAATGTTACGCTTCAGCCCCTATGGACTACAAGGTCACGCTGAACCTGCCCCGGACGAGCTTCCCCATGAAGGCCAACCTGTCCCGGCTCGAGCCGGACATGCTCGCGCGCTGGGCGGCGGAGGACATCTACAGCCGCATCCGCAAGGCCTCGACCGGGCGCCCCCTCTGGATTCTCCACGACGGCCCGCCCTACGCCAATGGGCACATCCACATGGGCCACGTCCTGAACAAGGTCCTGAAGGACTTCATCGTCAAGTCCCGCTCGATGCTGGGCCACGACTCGGTATATGTGCCCGGCTGGGACTGCCACGGGCTGCCCATCGAGCATCAGGTCGACAAGGAGCTCGGGCTCGACCAGGCCTCGGTCGATGTCCGGCGCGCCATGGATCCCGTGGAGAAGCGCCGGCGCTGCCGCGAGTACGCGACGCGCTTCATCGACATCCAGCGGGACGAGTTCCGGCGGCTCGGGGTGTTCGGCGACTGGGGCAACCCCTACCAGACCATGGCGCCCGCGTATCAGGCCACCATCGCGCGCGAGTTCGGGCGCTTCGTCGGACGCGGCATCGTCTACAAGGGCCTCAAGCCCGTCCACTGGTGCATGTACTGCAAGACCGCCCTGGCCCAGGCCGAGGTCGAGTACGAGGAGGAGACGGTCCCGTCGGTGTACGTGAGGTTCCCGGTCAAGATGGCGAGTCCCGCGCTCGCCGCGGCGACCGCCGGCCGGTCCGTCGCCCTCGTCATCTGGACCACGACGCCCTGGACCTTGCCCGCGAACCTCGCCATCGCCGTCCATCCGGATCAGCAGTACCAGGCGCTCGAGCTCGACGGCGATCTCGTGGTGGTGGCGGCGCCCCTGGTGGACGCGTTCTCGGCCCTGCCCGGCGTGAAGGGGCACATCCGGCCAACCGGCGTCGCGCTGGCCGGGCGGGATGTCGCGGGCACCGTGGCGCGGCATCCGTGGATCGACCGGGAGGCCGTGGTTGCCGCCGCCGACTTCGTGGCCATGGACCAGGGCACCGGGCTCGTACACATCGCCCCCGGCCACGGCGAGGAGGACTACGAGCTCGGGCGCAAGATCGGCCTGCGCATCTACAACCCGGTGGACGACGATGGGCGCTTCGTGCCGGAGGTGGCCCATGTCGCGGGTCTCACCGTGTGGGAGGCGAACCCCCGGATCATCGACCAGCTGCGCGAGGCGGGGATGCTGGTGGCCAGGGTCCCGGTCACCCACACGTACCCCCATTGCTGGCGGTGCAAGAACCCCACGCTCTTTCGCGCCACCGAGCAGTGGTTCATCTCGCTCGACCAGGATGGTCTCCGGAACAAGGCGCTCGATGCCATCCGGCGGCAGGTGCGGTGGATCCCGGCCTGGGGCGAGGAGCGCATCGCCAGCATGGTGGCGCACCGGCCGGACTGGACGATCTCCCGGCAGCGCGTCTGGGGCGTGCCGATCGTGGCCTTCTACTGCACGGCGTGCGAGGCCCTGCTCGTGGAGGAGCGGCTGGTCGACCACGTGGCCGAGGTGATGCGGGCGGGAGAGGGCGCCGACGAGTGGTACGCCCGCAATGCCAAGGACCTCCTGCCCCCGGGTACGGCGTGCCCGCGCTGCGGCGCCGGCGAGTTCCGCAAGGAGACGGACATCCTCGACGTGTGGTTCGACTCGGGCTGCAGCCACGCCGCCGTGCTGGAGGTCCGGCCCGAGCTGCGCTGGCCGGCCGAGATGTACCTCGAGGGCTCGGACCAGCACCGTGGCTGGTTCCATTCCTCGCTGCTGGAGGCGGTGGGCACGCGCCAGGCCCCGCCCTATCGCTCGGTGCTCACCCACGGGTTCGTGGTGGACGGTGACGGGCGCAAGATGTCCAAGTCCCAGAACAACAACGTGACGCCCGAGGACCTGCTCCCGAAGTACGGCGCGGAGGTGCTGCGCCTTTGGGTGGCGGCGGAGGACTACACCCTCGACATCCGGCTCTCCGACGAGATCCTGAACCGGCTCGCCGACGCCTACCGGCGCATCCGCAACACCTGGCGATTTCTCCTGGGCGCGCTGGCCGACTTCGATCCCGACCGGGACCGCGTCTCGTACACGGCGATGGAGGAGCTCGACCGCTGGGCGCTCCTGCGGCTGGCCCAGCTCATCGGCCGCGTCCGCAAGGGGTACGAGGACTACCAGTTCCACACCGTGTTCCACTCCGTCCACAACTTCTGCGCGGTGGACCTCTCCGCGCTCTACCTCGACCTCATCAAGGACCGCCTCTATGCCTCGGCTCCGGCCGACCCGCGGCGGCGCGCCGCCCAGACCGTCTGCTTCGAGGTGCTGAGTGCGCTCCTGCGGCTGATGGCGCCCATCCTGACGTTCACCGCCGAGGAGGCGTGGGGGCACGTGCCCGGCTCGGGACGTCCCGACAGTATCCACCTGGTGACCTTTCCCCCGGAGCGCGCGGAGTGGATCGACGAGGGGCTCGCCCAGGAGTGGGACCGGCTGCTCGACCTGCGGGCCGAGGTCTCGCGGGCCCTCGAGTCGGCCCGCCAGCAGGGGCGGATCGGCAAGGCCGTCGACGCCGTCGTCCACATCGCGAGTGCGCCCGAAGAGCAGTGGATGCCGCTGCTCACCGACAAGCGCGAGATGCTGCTCGCCACCCTCTTCAACGTCTCGGCCGTCCGCATCCGGTCGATGGCGCCCGTGGAGCGGCCGATCGTCTACGAGAGCCAGGACATTCCCGGGCTGACGGTCGAGGTGATCCCCGCGGCCGACCTCGGGTGGCGCAAGTGCGAGCGGTGCTGGACCTGGAGCGAGCGTGTGGGCGTCGATCCGGACCACCCGACCCTGTGCGACCGCTGCGCGCCCATCGTCCGGGCGCTTGCGTGACGTCCGCGGGTCGCGACGCGCGGGCGGCGGGTCCGCCGGGATCCTCCGCCGGCGCTGGCCAGCCCGCGGGGCGCACCGTGTGCTGGCCGAGGAGCACGGCATGAAGACGTCGGTGGCGATCGGCGCGGTGATCCTCGTCCTCGACCAGCTGACCAAGCTGATCGCGCTCGAGCGCCTGGCGCCGGGTCTGTCCATCCCGGTTGTCGACGGGTTCTTCTCGCTGACGCTCGTGATGAATCCCGGCCTGGCCTTCGGCATGCTCGCGAGCACGCCGGCGGGCTGGCGCTGGGTGATCGCGGCGCTGTCCGTGCTGGCCCTCGGCGTCCTCGGTGTCCTGGCGAGCAAGCTCCTTCCCGATGGCCGGTGGTCCACGCGGACCGGGATTGGCCTCATCTTCGGCGGCGCGGTGGGCAACCTCATCGACCGTGGCCGGTTCGGCGCCGTGATCGACTTCCTCGACTTCTACTGGCGGGGGTACCACTGGCCGGCGTTCAACGTGGCGGATTCGGCCATCACGGTGGGGGTGGCGCTCCTGGCCTTCAACATGATGGTCGCGCCCCGCACGTGAGCTGTCCCGAGCCCGCCGCCCGGCGCTGGGCCGCGCGGCCCGGGACCGACGCGGCGGGAGCGCGCCTCGACCGCTGGCTGGCCGGAAGCCTGTCCGATCTCTCTCGCATGCGCGTCCGGGCTCTCATCGACAGCGGCGTGGTCCGCGTGGATGGCCGGCAGACGAAGGGCTCCCACCGCCTGCGCGGGGGCGAATGGGTGGAGGTCGACATCCCGCCGCCGCCCCCCGAGACGCTCGAGCCGGAGGCCATCGCGCTGCGCATCGTGCTCGAGGACGAGCACGTCCTCGTGGTGGACAAGCCCGCGGGCATGGTGACGCATCCCGGGGCGGGCCAGAGCGGAGGCACGCTGGCGGCGGCGGCCCTCGCGCATGCCCCGGGCATGGCGGGGGTCGGCGGGCCGCGCCGCCCGGGCATCGTCCACCGGCTGGACAAGGGCACCTCCGGCCTCATCGTCCTGGCCAAGACGCCGGCGGCGTACGCCTCGCTGACGGACCAGCTCGCGCGGCGGACGGTCTCGCGCCGGTACCTCTGCCTGGCACACGGGCGCCCGGCGCGCGCGGAGGGCGCCGTGGACGCTCCCATTGGCCGAGATCCCCGCTCCCGGGTGCGGATGGCCGTGGTGCTGGCGGGCAAGGGCAAGCGCGCGATGACGCGCTATCGCGTGCTCGAGCGGTTCCGCGCCGGCGCGAGCGACATCGCGCTGGTCCAGTGCCGGCTGGAAACCGGCCGCACGCACCAGATCCGGGTGCACCTGGCCTTCATCGGCCATCCGCTCCTCGGCGACTCGACCTACGGCGGCCGCGGGGTCCGCCCCGGCGATCCCGCGCTCGCCCGGCTCGTCGCGAACCTCGACGGCGTCGCCCTGCACGCCGCTGGCCTCAGCTTCGTTCATCCCGCCAGCGGCGCGCAGGTGGATCTCGTGTCGCCGACGCCTCCGCGCCTCGACCGCCTCATCGCCTACCTGCGCATGGCTCCCCGCCCGGC
>DATKEI010000454.1:0-6174 GCA_035544455.1 Binatia bacterium
ACGTGCGCCTTCCTCGTCAAGCAGCGCCCGCGCTCCGTCGCCATCGCCGTGGACTATGTCGGGCGCGAGATCTCCGACGTGTTCGTGGTCGGCTACGGTCTCGACCACGACGAGCGCCACCGCAACCTGCCCTATGTCGCCGTCCTCCGGTAGCGACGTCGCGGCGCCTCGCCGGGCAACGCCCGTCATGCCGCGCGTCCAGCCGCCATCGGACGACCCCGGGCGCACGAGAGGCGACGGCCGCGCTCGAGCGGCTCCTCGGCGCGGGCCGCGCGGGCGCCTCGCCTGACGGGGGCCCCTCCCGGGAATTGCACGCCGAGGCGGCCCCGCGCTACGCTGCGAATCGCACACAGGCGCGCAAGGAGGATCGTCGCATGAGGCGCTGGAGCTCGTCCCGCGGCTGGCAGGGCGGGTTGCTGCTGGTGGCAGTCCTGGGCGCGGTGCTGGTCCTCGTGAATGCGGTCCTCTTCGAGATCAACCGCAGCCTGCAGACACAGGTGACCAGCCGGGCCCAGTACATCCAGCAGACGGTCCAGCTCGAGGCTCTCAACCGCGAGATCGTCAGCGCCATCGCCAACCTGGCCAGCCGGAACAACGACGAGGCCCTCCGCGCCGTGCTGGCCCAGCACGGGATCACCATCAACCCGCCGCCCGGGGCGGGTACACCCGCGGCGCCCCCAGCGCCCAGACCGGCGGGCAAGTGACGACGGAACCCGTCATGGGCGACGGCAGCCGGGATGAGACGTGCGGTCCCAGCCCGGGCGAGCCCATGAGCGGGCGCTGGCTGGCCGTCGTGATCCTGGCCCTCACCATGGTCGGCTGGTTCGGCCTCCAGACCTTCCAGCTGGTCCGCGAGCGCGCCCACCTGCGCTCGCTCCGCGAGAATCAGGAGAGCTTGCTCCAGCAGGCGCAGCGCGTGAGGGGCCAGCTCGACTCGATCGCCCGGAGCACCCTCGAGCTGGCGCACAAGGGCAATCAGGGCGCCGCCGTCATCGTCGATCAGCTCGCTCGGCGAGGCATCACGATCAACGTGAATCCCCCGGCCCAGGCGCCCGAGGGCGCCGCCCCGAAGTAGTCGCCCCGCTGGGGCGGCCGACCCGACGGCGGGACCGGCGGTCCTGGCGAGGCGCTCGGCGGGCGGATCCGTCCGGGCCCCGATCGCGGTACAATCCCCCGGCCATGACCCGCCCCTACGACATCGTCACGTTCGATTGCTACGGGACGCTCATCGACTGGGAGGGCGGCATCGCCGGGGCGTTCGCGGGCGCCGCGAGGGCCCGCGGCGCCGCTCTCGACCCCGCCCGGCTCCTGGCCGCGTACCACGAGATCGAGCCCGCCGTCCAGGCCGAGACGTACCGCTCGTACCGCGACGTCCTCGCCGAGACGGCGCGCCGGGTCGCGGCGCGGCTCGACTGGCGGCTGGCCGCGGACCAGGCCCGGTTCCTGGCCGACAGCGTGGCGGACTGGCCGGCGTTTCCGGACACCAATCCGGCGCTCGAGCGCCTTGCCACGGCCGGGTACCGGCTCGGCATCCTCTCGAACGTGGACGACGATCTCCTCGCCGGCACCCGCCAGCGCTTCACCGTGCCCTTCTCCCTGATCGTCACCGCCGAGGAGGCCGGTTCCTACAAGCCCGCGCCCGGGCACTTCAGGGCGGCGCGGCGGCACATCGGCAGCGACAGGTGGCTCCACGCCGCCCAGAGCGATTTCCACGACATCCGGCCAGCGCGAGCGCTCGGGATCGCCAACGCGTGGATCAACCGCAAGGGCGAGCGCCCCGCCGGCGGCAGCCAGGCGGACCGCGAGTTCCGCGACCTGACCGGTCTCGCCGACTGGCTCGAGAAGGAGGGGGCGTGACCCGATGACGAACGGCGCGGAGAGGACGCTCGCGGCGATGGCGCAGTCCGCCGCGGATCGGCTGAAGGCAGGGGGCCAGACGGTGGCGGTGGCCGAGTCCTCGGCGGGCGGCCTGATCTCGGCCTGCCTGCTCGCCGTGCCCGGGGCCTCCGCCTACTTCCTGGGAGGGGCCGTCGTGTACACGGCCACGGCCCGGCGGGCCATTCTCGCCGTGGGCGACGAGGCCGTCGCCGGCACGCGGTCGAGCACCGAGGCCTACGCCCTCGTGAAGGCCCGCGCCGTGCGCGAGAGGCTCGGGACGACCTGGGGCCTGGCCGAGACGGGGGCGAGCGGCCCCACCGGCAACCGCTACGGCGACGCCGCCGGCCACGCCTGCATCGCCGTGTCCGGACCCATCGAGCGCGCCATCACCGTGGAGACCGGGCAGCCCGACCGCGAGGGCAACATGTGGGTGTTCGCGCAGGCCGCGCTGGACCTCCTGGTGACGTGCATCACCGCGATGCCAACCACCCCGACCGACAGGAGATCACAATGACCCCACCGGTGGACCCGAACGAGGTCCTCATGACAGGCGAGAACTCCTTCATCCGGCTGAGCCAGGACGGGGGCAAGACGCTCACCGACCGCCTGAGCCACTGGCGCGTCCTCTGGTGCCCGAGCGGCGCCGGTCACGCCCTGTTCGTCCAGAGCACCCTCACCGACAACACGGTGCGCATCTACAGCGACAGCGCGGCGGTGGCGCGCTGGCTCCAGCGGACGATCGAGACCCTGCTCTTCCCGGCCTTCGCCGATACCGCGGTGCCCGTGATCGGAGCTCACTTCGAGCGCGCCGGCGATCCGCGGTCCACCGCCGTCGAGACCATCGTCTCGGACAGCGACCGCATCCGGATGACGTGGTATGACTGCATCGAGCCCTTCGTGCTCAACGCGCCCCCCGGCTTCAACAACCGCCCCATCGGGGTCTTCAGCACGTTCTTCCCCGCCCGCTCCGCTCAGGTCGAGATAAACGGCCGCTTTGCCGCCGGCAGCCCGTGGGCGGAGATGCGCGGCGACCGGCAGGGCTCGAGCGCGACGCTCGCGTGGTCCGAGACCTGGGTCAAGCCCCGCTGACGAGCTGGCCAGCGCATCGGACGCGACCAAGGAGATGGCGATGAGCCTCGAGGAACGATTCCAGACGCTGCACGAGATCGCCAAGGCGGCGCGGGCCAATCTGGCCGCGGGGCCCTGGGACTACCTGGTCGGCGGCACCGAGACGGAGACGTCGGTGAAGCGCAACCGGCAGGCCATCGAGGCCGTCGCCTTCCGGCCCCGCGTGCTCCGCGACGTGTCCAAGGTGGATCCCTCGTCCACGCTCTTCGGCCGCCCCGTGCGACTGCCCGTCATGCTCGCGCCCATCGGATCCATCGAGAGCTTCACCCCGGGGGGCGCGGCCACCGCGGCCAAGGGCTCGGCCGAGTTCGGCGTGCCCCAGATGCTCTCGTCCGCATGCAACCCCGGCCTGGAGGCGACCGCCGCTGCGGCCGACAACTTCCGCATCTTCCAGCTCTACGTGCGCGGCGACGACACCTTCGTCGACAGTCACGTCACGCGCGCGCGCGAGCACGGCTACGCCGCGTTCTGCCTCACGGTGGACAGCGCCTGGTACAGCCGGCGCGAGCGGGATCTGGCCCGGCGCTTCGTGAAGCCCTGGCGCCAGGGCGCGACCGGGATGGAGTATCAGGCCGCCCTGTCCTGGGACCAGGTCAAGCGCTTCAAGGACCGGCACGATGTGGCCCTGATCCTCAAGGGCATCGCCACGTCGGAGGACGCGGCCATCGCCTGCGACCACGGCGTGGAGGGCGTCTACGTGTCAAACCACGGCGGGCGCCAGCTCGACCACGGGCGGGGCACGCTGGAGGTGCTTCCGGAGGTGGTCAAGGCCGTGGGCGGGCGGGCGACGATCTTCGTCGACGGAGGGTTCCTGCGCGGCACGGACGTGGTGAAGGCCCTCGCCGCGGGAGCGCACTGCGTGGGCCTGGGGCGACTCGCCTGCTTCGGCCTGGCCGCGGCCGGGGCGGCCGGTCTGGTCCGGGCGCTCGAGCTCCTCGAGGAAGAGGTCCGGATCTGCCTCGGGCTCCTCGGCGTCACGCGACCGAGCGAGCTCGACGGGTCGTACCTGCACGCCGCGAGCCCGGTGGGGCTCCCGCACGTCACCAGCGCCTTCCCCCTCCTGCACGAGGGCTACTAGTGTGCTGAGTCAGAAATGTGCCGACAAAGCGCCGGGTCTCGGCCCGCCGCCGCGCCGGTGCGCGGCCCCGGGCGCCTACGGCTGCTTCACGACATCGAGCAGCTCCACCTCGAACACCAGCGTCGCGCCCGGCTTGATCCTCGGCGGCGAACCGCGATCCCCGTAAGCGAGGCTGGCCGGACACACGAGCCGGGCCTTGCCGCCGACCTTCATCTTCTGCACGCCTTCCGTCCAGCACGGAATGACCTGGTTCAGCGCGAAGCTGGCGGGTTCCTTGCGCTGGACGGAGCTGTCGAACACCGAGCCGTCCGTCAGCGTGCCGTGGTAGTGCACCTTCACGGTGTCGGTCGCGTTGGGGCTGGCGCCCGCCCCTTCCTTGAGGGTCGTCATGATGAGGCCGGAGGCCGTCTTCTCCGCGCCCTTCTCGCCCGCCGCCTTGTCGACGAAGGCCTGTGCGGCCTTCTTCTCCTGCGCGGCGACCACCTGCGCCCGCGAGGTCTGAAGCGCCTGAAGCCTCGGCCCGTAGGTCTGGATGTCGACCTTGGCCTCGCGCTGGAGCACGCCGTCGGTCAGCCCCGCGGTCACGAGCTCGAGGTCGGCCGGGGTCAGGTTGAACGGCGCCAGGCTCCGGCTCACGGCGAGGCCGAGGGCGTACAGCGTCTTCTGTTCCTCCGTCTTGAGGTCGGGACCCTTGGGTGGGGCCTGGGCGGCGGCGAGCGCCGCGCCGCCGAGCGCGACGCCGACCAGCGCGGCGGCGAGCCATCGTCGAACAGGGATTCGCATGGCGGGCTTCCTTTCGTCGGTGGGATGCGCTTCATGGTCGCACGGAAGCGGGCGGGCCGCGACGGCCGGCCGGGCGGGCGCAGGGGAGACGGTGGGCGCCTCCCGCCCCGCCGCCGACCCGGGGCCGCGTGCGGGACGGGCCCGCCGGCGCGGGGTCAGATGAGGGCGGCGATCGCCCTCCCGGCTTCCCGCGTCGTCGCCTTGCCGCCGAGATCCCGGGTGACGGCCTTGCCCTCCTCGACGATGCGCTCGACCGCGGTGACGACCGCCGCGGCCGCCTTGTCGTGGCCCAGGTGCTCGAGCAGCATCGCGCCTGTCCAGATCTGGGCCACGGGGTTGGCGATGCCCTTGCCGGCGATGTCGGGGGCCGAGCCGTGCACGGGCTCGAACATGGAAGGATATTCCTTCTCCGGATTGATGTTGCCGCCGGGGGCGATCCCGATGGAGCCGGCGATGGCGGGGCCGAGGTCGGACAGGATGTCCCCGAACAGATTGGACGCCACCACCACGTCGAACCAGTCGGGGTGCTGGACGAAGTGGGCGGTGAGGATGTCGATGTGGTACTGCGCGGTCTTGACGTCCGGGTAGTCGCGGGCGATCGCCGCGAAGCGCTCGTCCCAGAAGGGCATGCTGTGGATGATCCCGTTCGACTTGGTGGCCGAGGTCACGTGGCGCCGGGGGCGGGCCATGGCGCGCTCGAAGGCGTATCGCATCACCCGGTCGCAGCCCTTGCGCGTGAACACCGCCTGCTGCAGGGCCATCTCGTCGTCGCTGCCGCGGTAGAGGCGGCCGCCGATCTCCGAGTACTCGCCCTCGTTGTTCTCGCGCACCACCAGCATGTCGATGTCGGCGGGTCCTCGGCCAGCCAGGGGCGACCGCACTCCCTTCAGGAGTCGCACCGGCCGCACGTTGATGTACTGGTGAAATCCCCGGCGGATGGGGATGAGGAGCCCCCACAGCGAGACGTGGTCGGGGACGCCGGGGAACCCGACCGCCCCGAGGTAGATCGCCTCGAAGGCGCGCAGCTGGTCCAGGCCGTCCTCGGGCATCATGCGCCCGGTCTCGGCGTAGCGCTCACAGCTCCAGTCGAAGACCGTCCAGTCGAGCTCGAAGCCGAAGCGGCGCCCCGCCGCCTCGAGCACCCGCATGCCTTCGGGCAGGACTTCCTTGCCGATCCCGTCCCCGGGAATCACCGCGATCCGATGCGTCATCGACGTCTCTCCCTTCCGCCTCGGCGTTGAGTCGGGCCTGCCGTCCCCGGCGTCCCGCGGGGGCGGCCCGGCGCCCGCCTACTGTATCGCACCCGC
>DATKEI010000455.1:0-6523 GCA_035544455.1 Binatia bacterium
CAGGTACGGCGCCAGCGAGGCGGCGAGCGCAAACCCGGGGCCGGTCCGCGCCCGGAGCCGGTCCGCGGCGGCTTGGGCCCGGTCGCGCAGGGCGTTCTCGTCCACCGTCAGCACGCTGCCCCCGCGGACGACCACCCGGCCGCCGACCAGCACCGTGTCCACGCTGGCTCCGGTCTCCACGTAGACGAGCGACCCCAGGACGTCAGTGCGCGGAGCCAGATGGGTGGAGTTCGCCCGGAGCAGGGCCAGATCGGCCTGGCGTCCCGGCTCGATGGCACCCACCTCGCCGTCGAGTCCGAGGGCGCGAGCCCCGTTCACGGTGGCCATGTGCCAGACGTCGGCCTTCTCGAGCCACCGGGCGGTGTGGTGAGGGAACCGCACGTTCCCCACCAGCCCGGCCAGCCGCATGGCCTCGAAGAGATTCTGGTTGTCGGAGGACATCGAGCCGTCGCAGCCCAGCGCGACGGTGACCCCGCGGTCGAGCATCTCGCGCACGGCGGCGATGCCGCTGCCGAGGCGGAGATTGCTCCCCGGGTTGTGGGAGATGGCGGCCCCCGCATCGCCGAGACGCCCGATGTCGTCGTCGGTGAGCCATACCCCGTGCGCGCCGACGAAGCCGGGGCCGAGCATTCCAAGGTCGGCGAGCCTGGCCACCGGCGTCTTCCCCCAGCGGCGCTGGGCGGCGACCACCTGCACCTTGGACTCGGCGAGATGCGTGTGGATGCCCACGCCGTGCTCCCGCGCCTGCCGCGCGCACCCGGCCAGGAACTCGTCGGTGCACTGGGTCGGAATCGTCGGGGCCAGGGCGAGGCGCACCCGGCCTCCCGCCGCCCCGTGGAAGCGCCGGATCGCGTCCTCGCCCAGGCGCAGCAGGGCGTCGGTGCCCGGCGGCCGCATGTCCTCCAGCCGTCGCGCTAGCTCGGGCGGGAGCAGGCCGAGAAGGCCGGGCACCGTGTCCCAGAATCGGAGATCCGCGACGGCCGGGGCCAGGACCACCCGGAGGCCGACGTCGCGGTACGCGCGGACCACCGCCTCCATGTCCTCGGCGGCCGGGTACGGCAGGCTCATGAAGAGGTCGTAGGCGGTCGTGCACCCCGTCTTCAGCATCTCGACGGCGCCGATGGCGGCCGACAGGTAGTGATCGTCAGGGGTGCGGCCGGCGTTCAGCGCGGGGCCATGGTTCAGGAGGTCCTCGAGGGTCCAGCGCCCGGCGAGCCCGCGCAGCAGGTTGTTGTGCCCGTGGGTGTGCGCGTTGACGAGTCCGGGGAGCACGATGCACCCGCTGGCGTCGATCGCCTCCGCGTCCGACGGAGCCGGCAGGTGGAGTCCCACCGCGACGATCCGCTCGCCCTCGACGAGCACGTCGCCGGCCGCCAGCGCCGGTGGCCGGCCGCGCAGGAGCTGACCGCCGCGCAGCAGCAGCGCCACGCTACTTCCGCTCGGGGAGGAGGTCGTTGGTGTAGAGCTCGTCTCCGGGCACGCGGCGCTTGAGCTGCATGTACTCGGTGTAGACGTCGCGCGACGTGTCCACCCGGGCCGGTTCGAGCTGCCCGATGGCCACGGCTCCGCTCACGACCTCCTCCGTCATGGCATAGCGGCTCGCCACCGTGGCCGCGCCGAGGGCCGCGTCGAAATCCACCTCGGGGTTGTACTTGAGGAGGATCCGCGCGCCTTCCTCGAGATTCTCCCTCGCGAACGCGTACCGGACTCCCTTCACGCTGGCGCGCAGAAAGCGGCGCAGGGGCTCGGGGTCCTTGGCGATCGCATCCTCGCGGGCGAAGATCACCAGCGAGTACATGTCGAACCCCGCATCCGCGTACGAGATGCGCCTCAGGGTGATGCCCTGCGTCTTCGCCTGCTTCTGGAGCCGGGCCTCGTGGTTCGCGAAGAAGGGCGCTCCGTCCACGCGCCCCGTGATGAGGGCAGGGCCCATGGCCGCCCCATCCATGGTGACCCACTTCACGGAGTCGGCCCGGAAGCCGGCGAGCTTAGCGAGCAGGGGGAACAGGATCTGATGGCTGTTGCCCGGCGTGATGGCCAGGGTCTTTCCCTCCAGATCCTTCGCGGTATTGATGCCAGTCCCCTCGCGGACGAAGATCGAGTGGGGCGGCCGGCGGAAGTAGGCGCCGATGGCGCGCACCTTCACGTCCTCGTTGGCGCGGGCCGCCACGAGTCCGCTGAAGTCCGCGCTGCCCGCATCCCCCTGCCCCACCGCGATGCGCTTGATCGTGTCCACGCTCCCCGCCCCGCGGAGGATCTTCACGTCAAGGCCCTCGTCCCGGTACCAGCCCTTGTCGAGCGCGGTGAAGTAGGGCGTGTATTCCCCGTAGGGCAGGAAGTCCAGGATGAAGGTGAACGGGCGCACCGGGCCCGACTGAGCGCCAGCCCCGGCGACAGCACCGAACAGCAGCATGGCAACGAGGGCGCCGAAACGGATCATGGATCTCCCTCCTCGAGGATCGCGGGCATCGAGCGACCGGCGCCGGGCGCCGGCAGCCAGAGCTTACGGGCCGGGGGTGGGACGGTCAAGGCCGCTGGCGGGGCGCGCGCCCGGCGCCAGGCGCCGGAGCGCCGGGCGCCACCGCGGCATCCGGCATCTCGGCGACTGGCCCGTACAGGTCGGGACGCCGGTCGCGGTAGTAGCCCCACAGGCCGGCCAGCTCGGGGATGACCGACAGGTCCACGTCGGCCATGACGATGTCATCCTGGGTGGCGCTCGCCTGAGCCAGGATCTCGCCGCGGGGGTTGCAGATCAGGCTGTCGCCGTGATGGTCCCGCGCGGAGCCGCCGACGTCCACGCCCACCTTGTTCACGCCGCAGACGTAGTAGACGTTGGCGATGGCATGGGCCCGCAGCTCGACATCCCAGAGGTATCGCGCCATCCGCGTTGTGTTCGTCGGCACGAAGACGATCTGGGCACCGCCCAGCCCCAGGACGCGCGCCGCTTCCGGGAAGTGGCGGTCGTAGCAGATGAGGATGCCAATGCGGGCGAACGGCGTGTCGAACGTCGGGAAGCCCAGATCGCCCGGCGCGAAGAAGAACTTCTCGTCGCCGCGGGGCTCCGCGCTGCGCGCCCGGTCCATGAACGGAATGCTCGCCTTGCGGTACGTGCCAAGCACCCGCCCGTCGGGGCCGATCACCGCCGCCGCATTGTAGAAGGCGCCGTCCGGCGTCCGTTCGAAGATCGGGCAGATGATGACGGTGCCCGTGTCGCGCGCCACCTCGGCCATGCGCTCGACGGTGGGCCCCGGGATGGGCTCGGCCCACTCGAAGTACTCTCGCCGCCGCTCCACGCAGAAGTACATGGTGCTGAAGAGCTCGGGCAGGCAGATGATGCGGGCGCCCCGAGCGGCGGCCTGCCGCACCAGCCGGATGGCCTTGTCGACGTTGACGGCCCTGTCCACGTGTCCCGAGAACTGAACGCCCGCGATCCTCGGCATGATGGCTCCCCCCCTGGGGTCCGCTCAGCGGAACGCGGGCGCGACCGTCCCCGCCCAGTCCCGCAGGAACCGCTCCTTGTCGTCGAAATGCACGCTCATCCAGAACTGGCGGGCGCCCGCCTCCACCGCCGCCGTGAGCTTCCTGATGCAGTCACCGGGGGTGCCCACAACGGCGAACCGGTCAGCCAGGTAGTCGACCAGGCCCAGCTCCTCGATCAGGCGGTTGTTGGCGCTGCCGGGCAGGGTGTGACTGCTGAACGCGTACCGCTCACCGAGGATCCGCACCTTGTCCAGGAGGTGGGCCGGGACGTGCTTGCCCTCGGTGGTGAAGCGGCTCAGGTGGTTGCCGGCCGCCGCCAGCGACATCTTGATCTCCTCGACGCCCTCGGCGTAGCTCGCCGCCACGTTGACGTCGGGCCACCACCACAGATCGATGGCGCGCCCGTCGCGGCCCGCCTCCTGCGCTCCAGCCTGCACGTGAGCGATCGAGTCCCGCACGATCGCCGGGGTGATCCCCGTCCGGATCACGACGCCGTCGGCGATCTGGCCGGCCAGGCGCAGGGTCTTCGGTCCGGAGGCGGCCAGGTAGAGGGGGACCGAGGCCCGCGCCCACGTGAGGGTCGCCCGGGCGCCGCGGTAGGTCGTGCTCCCCGTCCCGAGCAGGTTCCGGATCGCCTCCGCGTACTCGCGGAGGCCGGCCAGCGACGCCGGACGCAGCCCAACGTTGAACGCGGCGCTGTCGCCGCTGCCGATGCCCACCAGCGTCCGCCCCGGCGCCAGTTCCGCGAGCGTGGCCGCGGCGCACGCCGCCACCGCCGGATGCCGGGTGACGGGCGTGATCACCCGCGGGCCCAGGCGGATGCGCTCGGTGTTCACGGCGCACAGGGCCAGCGTCATGTACACGTCGCGGCAGATGGCCTGCGAGTCCGAGATGCCGAGGATCTCGTAACCCAGGTCCTCGACGAGCCGCGCCCACCGGACGACCTCTGGCGGCGATGCCGTGGGCATGTAGTTGATGCCGAACCGAACACGCATGGAGTCTCCCCTCAGGCGTCGCCGCCCCGCAGATGGCGCCCCCGGCCAGGGGTGCCACCGTCTGGCGATCCTGCATCATGACATCACGCGCGGATCATCCACCAGATCGGCCGGCGACCCGGCCGTCATCGCGCCGGATGGTCGTCAGGATCCCGCGACGGATCAAGCGACGCGCGCCTGGCCCGGGCGGGGGGCGCGCGCTGCGTACGGAACGACCCGGAACTCCGCGGGGGGCCTACAGGGCGGCCTCGATGTCCCTCCGCCGGTGCGCCGCAGCGTGGCCGTCGAGATCGCTCGGCCACTCCGGGGATCGCTCCCGGCGGCCGAACCACTCGTCGGGCGTGCTGGCCAGCGTCTGCATCACCTCGTCATGGACGCGGCGATGCCACGCCACCACCTCGCTCGGCGAGCGGCGGCGCCAGCGCTCGTAGACCACGCGGTTGACCTCGTTCACGTCGAGGCCGCGCAGTTCCGGTGGGCGGCGCTCGCCCCTGATCACACGCGCCGTGTGGGACTTCCAGTACACGATGTGGGCGAGCGCGTCCTTGACCGTCCACGGATCCCGCCCGGGTGGCCGCGGCACCGGGCGCTTCCAGTCGGCCGGACGCAGCCGGGCCACCAGGCGCTCGAGCTCCTGGAACTCGCGCCGGGCGCGCGCGACGATCTCCTTGCGCGTGTGTCGCATGTCGGGCCCTCCCCGGCCTCAGCGCCTCGCGGCGGAACCGGCCACGGTCAGCATGGCAGCATGTCGAGCAGCGCGGCGTTGACCGCCTCGGCCGCTTCGTAGGGCACCCAGTGGCCGGCCCCCTCGACCACCCGGAAGTCGAGGTCGCGCTGGAACGAGGCCAGGATCCGCCGCCGATCGTGCAGGCCCGCCCCCACGAACGCATCACGGCTGCCCCAGACGCCCCCGATGCGGGCCTCGATCGAGGGAAGTGCCCGTAGCAGGACATCGGAGGCCGGGATGCCGCCCGACTTGAAGCGGGTCCGCCTGACGTTCTCAATGTGCACGAACACGGCGAGGTCGTCCACCCGATCCGCGTGCCCGAACATCAGGATGCCGAGGTTCTGCCGGTGGACGCTCCGCACCTCCTCCGCCGTCATCGTCGAGTCCGTGCGCAGCAGGTGATGAGTCGGGATCGGCAGGCCGAGACCAGCCGCACCCAGGAGCACCAGAGCGCCGACCCGATGACCGAGCCGCGCCGCGACCAGCCCTCCGACGATTCCCCCGAACGAGAACCCGGCCATGTCGAACGCTGCCGGCGGAGGCACGAGACCTTCGAGCCCGGTGGCCAGGAGGTTGGCCAGGGCGTCGGCGGTGTGGGGCTCGGGCGGGGCGTCCGAGTCGCCGAACCCCGGCATGTCGGGCACGAGCACCCGGCGGCGCGCGGCGAGCGGCGCGATGTTGCGAATCCAGTGTGTCCACGAGCCGCTCGCTCCGTGGAGCAGCACCAGCGGCCGGCCCTGTCCCCGGTGCTGGTCAAAGACGCGCCAGGTCAGCGCGCCACCGTCCCACCGGGTCGACAGGCGCGTCGACATGGACTCGATCCGGGCAACGAGATCCGCCGGACGCCCGGCAGCGCCGGCCGCCGGGATCGGCGGGGCCCCGAACTGCCGGGACATCAGGCGAACCCGGCGATCGATGGCCCCGGGCGGCCAGCGAGCTTCGTCGGTTCCCTCATGTCGGAGAGAACACCGGTCCGGTGCCGGCGTGAAAGGGCCGAACGCGCGGATCTTCCCTCTCCCTCCGCGGGGACCACCGGGGGCGAGGGGTGGGGAGCAGTCATCGGGGGTGACCGCCGTCATCGCCACCGCCTCGCCGCAGCCCACCGTCACGACGAGCGATATTGCGCCGATCGCGGCGGACTCCCCGGGGCGCCCGGTCGCCCCGCTCCAGGTCATGCCGGCGATGCATGGTCTGCTCCTCGGGCCCTCGCCACCTCGCCGGCGCGCGGGCAAGCGGGGCGGGGGTCCAGGCCGCCCCGTCCGTGCAGATCGTTGCCGAAGAGGGCCTTCGCCCCGGCGACGGTCGAGAATGCCCTCGAACA
>DATKEI010000456.1:0-11896 GCA_035544455.1 Binatia bacterium
TCGAACGCGCTGTTGCGCGCGATGACGGAGCGAGGCCTCGCGCTGGCCTGCGACGTCGCGCTCGGTCGAGCCACGCTCGACGACGTCTCGCGGGCGCCCATGCGCCCGCCCGGCTCGTGACACCAACGGATCGAGGCCCCCTCTCGTGCCCTCCGCCGCCCGCGCCGCGCTGGCGGCCGGATCCAGCCCGCCGGAGGACTGCCTTCGATCCGGTCGAGCGCCGGCCATCCCTCTTGAACAACTCGAGGTACGAGCCGTCGGCAAGCCGCCGCCGCCGCAGCCGCAGCAAGGTGAAACTCGACGTGACCTCCTCGAAGGCACGACGGGCTTGTTCATGTCCCGTGTTGAGGGAGCCGGGGCCCTGGTCATCCCCGGTCTTCGTCACGACGAACGCAAAGGGATGCCGCGCCAGGTCGCCAGGCTCAGGAACAGGAGCGCATGCGGCAATCCGAGTCCGCGTTGCGGGGGTGAAGGCCTCTCGCATATACTCCGGCGAGAACCGCGGGCGGCGCTCCCCGACGAGCGCCCGCCCCGGGAGGCGAGGGGCGTGGGACTCAGGATTGGCATCGACATCGGCGGGACGTTCACCGACCTGGTGGCGCTGGACGAGGTCACCGGAGCGATGGCCAACACCAAGGCCCTCAGCACCCCGCGCGACCTCCTGGAGGGCATCCTCCGCTGCGTGGACCAGACCGGAATCCGCCTCGGCGACTGCCGGCTGATCATCCACGGGACCACCGTCGGCATCAACGCGCTCCTCGAGCGCCGGGGCGCCCGCACCGGGCTGATCACCACCGAGGGCTTTCGCGACGTCCTCGAGATCGGGCGCGGCAACTTCCTGCGGATGTACGACGTCCTCTACCAGCGGCCGGCGCGCCTCGTGCCGCGCGGCCAGTGCCTCGAGGTCACGGAGCGGCTGACGGCGCGCGGGGAGGTCATCGCGCCGCTGGACGAGGCGGCGGTGCGAGCCGCCGCGCGGCGCCTGGGCGCCGATGGCGTCGAGTCCGTGGCGATCGTCTTTCTCTTCTCCTACCGGAACCCCGCCCACGAGCGGCGCGCGGCCGAGATCGTGGCCGAGGAGCTGCCTGGCGCCGCCGTGTCCGCCTCGCACCGGATCACCCAGGAATGGCGCGAGTACGAGCGGACAAGCACGACCGTGGTCAACGCCTATATCCAGCCCATCCTGGAGCGCTACCTCGGCGCGTTCGACCGGGCCCTGGCCGGTCGGGGTTTCGGCGGCCAGCTTCTGATCACCCAGTCCAACGGAGGCGCCTTCTCGCTGGAAGCGGCCCGGACCAAGCCGGTGCACACCATCGAGTCCGGCCCGGCGGCGGGGGCCACGGGGTGCGCGAGCCTGGCCCGGGTGCTCGGCGCCGACCGCCTCATCTCCTTCGACATGGGCGGCACCACCGCCAAGTGCGCCGTCGTCGAGCGCGGGCTCGTGCAGACGATGGACGAGTACCACGTGGACGGCCGGCCGCTCCGTATCCCCGTCATCGACATCAAGGAAGTGAGCGCGGGTGGGGGCACGGTGGCGTGGATCGACGCCGGCGGCGCCCTGTGCCTCGGGCCCCAGAGCGCGGGCGCGGACCCCGGCCCCGTGTGCTACGGGCGCGGCGGGCAGGAGCCCACCGTCACCGACGCCAACGTCGTCCTCGGGCGCATCGACGCCGGCCGCTTTCTCGGCGGGACGATGCCGCTCGACGGCGCCGCGGCGGCGCGAGCCCTCGACGACCGCGTGGCCCTGCCGCTCGGCCTGGCGCGGGCGACCGCCGCCGCGGGCATCGTCCGCCTCGCCGACGTCAAGATGGCGCTGGCCGTGCGCAGCATCACCACCGAGCGCGGGCTCGATCCCCGCGAGTACACGCTGGTCGCCTACGGCGGCGGGGGGCCGCTCCACGCGGTGGCCATCGCGCGCGAGCTGGGCATCCCCCGCGTCCTCGTCCCGCCCTCGCCGTCGACGTTCTCGGCGTGGGGCATGCTGGCCACCGACCTCCGGCACGATCTCGTGCGCACCGTGCTCGAGCCGCTCGCAGACACGGACGCGGCGTGGGCCGCGACCCGCTTCGGCGAGATGCAGCGGGAGATCGAGACGATCCTGCCGGGGGTGGGGACGCCGGTGATGCACCGCACCGTCGACATGCGCTATCTTGGCCAGGAGCACACGGTCACCGTGGAGCTCGGCGACCTCGACGGCTGGGCGGAGCTGCGCGGCCGCTTCGACGACGCTCACCGCCGCGCCTACGGCTACGCGGCGACCGAGGTCGAGGTGCAGCTCTTGAACCTGCGCCTGGCCGTGGTGTATCCCCTCGCGCGCCCGCGCCTGGCCGCGGCCGAGCGGCGCGCCGGCGGCGGGGGCCCGCCGTTCTCGACGCGCAAGATCCACTCGACGGTGGCGCAGGACTCGGTCGAGTACCGCGTGGTCGCGCGCGAGGAGCTGCGGGCCGGAGACGCGGTGGAGGGCCCGGCCGCGATCGAGGAAGCCGGGACGACGACCATCATCGAGCCGGGGGACGTGCTGAGGGTCGAGGACCACGGCTGCCTCGTGATCGACGTCGCCCGCGGGGGACAGGCCCCCTCTGTCACCTCGTGTCCTGAGTCAGAGATGGGCCGACAGAACGCCGGGCGGGGTGGGGGCCCTCCCCGCGAGACACGCTGAGTGGCGGGAGCGTCGCCGGCATTCAATGGGACCACGAGATGGATGGTGGGTGGCTTCGGCCATCCGCAGCAAATACGGTCCCGCGGGGAGGGCCCCACCCCACCCGGCGGCGCGAGGTGACGAACGTTCGACTCAGGGCGCTAGTGGGGGGAGAGGCGGGTCGATCCGGCGAGCGGGCCGGAGGGCTCGGGGGTGCGGCCCGTGCCCACGCCGGGGAGGCGGGGCGACATGGGAACCCACTCCTGGAGCCGCATGGCCAGGAAGAAGTACGCCTGGAGCGCGCGGGCCCGCCGGGAGGGCCGCCAGTAACCGGCCAGCGACGTGACGATCGCCTGGAACACGGGCGAGACGGGCTGGAAGAACAGGTCGCGGAATCCCCGGCGGTAGAAGCCCAGCACGAACCGGCGGAAGGACAGGTAGCGCTGCCGCTGGCGCAGGTTGAACGTGGCGAACGCCCGGGCCGACAGGTCGCCGGAGGCGAGGGCGCGGTCGAGGGCCCGCCCGGCCTCGACCCCGGACTCCAGGGCGATGGCGACTCCTGTCGAGAACACGGGATCGAGGAACGAGCCGGCGTCGCCCACCAGCAGCCAGCGGTCACCCGCGTAACTGCGGGCGCCGAAGGAAAAGTCCTTCTCGACCCGCACCGGCCATTCCCGGCGGGCACCTCGCATCAGGCCGGCCACGGCCGGCGTCTCTCGGATGGCGTGATCGAGGAGCGCGTCCGAGGCCATCCGGGGCAGCGCGTCGAATGCCGACCGCGGCAGGACCACGCCGACGCTCATGATCTCGCCGGACACGGGGATGAGCCAGAACCAGCCGAGGTCGTTCCGCGCGATGATCCGGATGTCGCCGCTCCGCCGGCCCTCGGCCCGGGGAACGCCGGAGTAGTGTGCGAACACCGCGATGTTCGCGAGGCGAGGCTCGTCCACGCGGAGGCCGAGCTTGCGGGCGAGGAGGCCGAAGCGCCCCGACGCGTCGACGACGGCGGCGGCGCGAGTCGCCCGGGTGACGCCGGCCTCGTCGGAGGTGGTGACGGTCACCCCGGCGCCGTCCAGGGCGGCATCGAGGACGCGCTGCCCCTCGCGCACGTCCACGCCGCAGGCCGCGGCGTGCCGCAGCAGGAGCTCGTCGAACTCGGCCCGCGGCACCTGCCAGGTCTGGGGACGGCGCACCTCCGTGGAGATCGCGAAATCGGCGTAGCGCTCCAGGGAGCCGTCGGCGGCCATGAAGGTCGCTCCCCACTTGGCGGGAAACCCCTGGGCCCGCACCAGGTCGTCGGCGCCGATGGCCTCCAGGGCGTCGTTCACCGAGGCCAGCAGCGACTCGCCGATGTGAAAGCGCGGGAAGCGGTCGCGCTCGAACAGGACGACGCGCCGCCCCGCCCGCGCGAGCGTGCAGGCCGTGGCCGAACCGGCCGGCCCACCACCCACCACCACCACGTCGAACTCGGGTCCATTCTTCGACATGGCGCCAGTCTAGCCCGAAGTTCCCCACTTCGGTCTAGCGCACGCGGGGCGGTGACGTCCCCTGGTCGTCGGCCCGCGATCTGGCCTACAATCGGTCTGGCCCGACAACCGGGCGCGCGGGCCGGACCGCGGCCCGCCGACCAGCCCAAGGAGGCAAATCCCATGACCGAGCTGAAGATCTGGATGAACGGCGCCCTGGTTCCCCAGGCCCAGGCGGTGCTGCCGGTGAACAGCGCCGCGGTGTTCTACGCGACCAACGTGTTCGAGGGGCTGCGGGCCTACTGGAACGAGGCGGACCAGGAGCTGTACGCGTTCCGCCTCGACGAGCACTTCGCCCGATTTCGCGAGTCGATGAAGATGATGCGCTTCACCGTGCCCTACGACGACGGGCAGCTCCACGCCGCCGTCCGCAAGGTGCTGGCCGACAACCAGGTGCGTGAGGACGTGCACATGCACCTCGTGGCCTACGTGGCGGGGGCGGGCATGGAGGCGACCTCGCCGACCGGGCTCTACATCAACCCCCGCCGCCGCGGGCGCCTCGCCGAGGGCAACGGGCTCCGCTGCTGCGTCAGCTCCTGGGCGCGCACCAGCGACAACGCCATTCCCATCCGCCTCAAGTGCGGGGCGAACTACCAGAACGGCCGGCTCGCCCTGCTCCAGGCCAAGGCCGATGGCTACGACGCGCCCATCTTCCTGAACCAGCAGGGCACGGTGGCCGAGGGGACGGGCGCCACGTTCTTCATGGTGCGCAAGGGCAAGCTGGTCACGCCCCCGATCACGAGCGACATCCTGGAGAGCATCACGCGGACGACGCTGGTCGAGGCCATCTGTCCGGAGATGATGGGGCTCGAGGTGGTCGAGCGGGACGTCGCCCGCACCGAGCTCTACGTGGCCGAGGAGGCCTTCTTCTGCGGGAGCGGCTACGAGATCACGCCCATCACGTCGATCGACCGGTTCCCGGTGGGCGACGGCCACGTCGGCCCGATCACCCAGAAGCTCCTCGGCGCGTACATGAACATCGTGCGCGGCGTCGACACGCGCCACCCGGAGTGGCGCACCGCCGTCTACCAGAAGAGCTGAGGGCGGGCCGGGGGGAGCGCGCGCTTCCCCCGGCTTGCGGGGCGGCGCCCCGGCGCCGCCCCGCGCCGCTCCGTTCGCCTCCACCCTGTCGTCCGCGCTGCGCCTGCCCCCACCCCGACCTGCGCAGTCTTGCCCGCCTGTCCTCGCCGTGCCATCGACGGGTGCGATGGCCCGCTGATCAGGCGTATCGGGCCGCGGCCGGCGCCGGTCTTGAACGGCGCCTGGCCGAGGTTTCGCCACGCGCCCCGGGCGTGCGGTAGGGTAAGGGGCGCGGTCGGCTCGCCGCCCGGCCGGCCCGCCGCCCGGAACCTCCGAGTCCAGGGAGATGTCCATGGGAACCACCGCGGCCCGGCGACAGATGACGCTCGTCGCCTTCCTGCAGGCCCAGAACTGCTCGAACTACCCGGCCTCGTGGCGCCACGCCGCCACCACGCCGGACTTTCTCACCGCCGAGTACTACCAGCGCATCGCCCGCACGCTCGAGGCCGGGCTTTTCCACCTGGCGTTCTTCGACGATCGGCTGGCCATGCCCGATCGCTATGGCGACGACCACGCCGAAGCCGTGCGGCACGGCATTCGGGTGGTGAAGCTCGACCTGATCCCCCTCATGACCGCCATGGGCCTGGCCACGCGCCACCTCGGGATCGGCGGGACGTACTCGACCACCTACTACGAGCCCTTTCACGTGGCGCGCGTGTTCGCCACCCTCGACCACATGGTGGGCGGGCGGGCGGCGTGGAACGTGGTGACCTCGCTGAACGACTCGGAGGCCGCCAACTTCGGCCAGGTGAGCCATCCCGAACACGACGCCCGCTACGACCGGGCGGACGAGTTCGTGGAGGCCGTGCTCGGGCACTGGGACACCTGGGAGGACGACGCCATCGTCCTCGACCGCGCCAGCGGCGTCTTCGCCGACCCCGCCAAGGTGCATCGCCTCGACCATCGCGGCGCCTCCTTCCGGACGCGGGGCCCGTTCACGGTGCCGCGCACGCCGCAGGGCCACCCCGTCCTGATCCAGGCCGGCCAGAGCGGGCGGGGCCGGCGCTTCGCCGCGCGCTGGGGGGAGCTGATCTTCGTGATCTCGCCGACCCGCGAGCTGGCCCGGCGGACGTACCGGGAGTTCAAGGACGAGGTGGCCCGGGCCGGGCGGGACCCCGAGCGCGTGTTCCTGACGCCCGCGGCCTACTGCGTCGTGGGGGAGACCAAGGCCATGGCCGAGGACAAGGCGGCCTACATCGAGTCGCTGGCCCACCCCCTCGACGCGCTGGTGCTGTTATCCGAGGTGCTCAACTTCGACTTCGCCTCCCGCCGCCTCGACGAACCCCTGTCCGACGAGGAGCTCCGCTCTATCAGCGGGCTCCAGGCGATCCGGGACCGCGTCGTGCGGCTCTCCGGCACGCCGAACCCGACGACGCGGGACTTCATCCAGCACAGCGGCCGGGGCACGGTGCGGGAGATGCCGCTCTTCGTGGGCAGCGCCCGCGAGGTGGCGGATGGGCTCGAGGAGTGGTTCACGGGCGAGGCGTGCGACGGCTTCGTGCTGGCCGCCACCCACATGCCCGGCGCCTACGAGGACTTCGTGCGCCTCGTGGTGCCGGAGCTCCAGCGCCGGGAGCTCTACCACCGGGAGTACGCGGGCACCACGTTGCGGGAGAACCTCGGCCTGCCGCGCCCCGCTCCCGGGGCGTGGCGCCGGGAGCTTGGCGCCTCGGGCTAGCCTAGCTCCGGGCCCAGGAGATCGTCCGGAAGCTCGATCCAGCCGATTCGCGTTCCGGCGTCAGGGCGGAAGTCACCCCGGGGACACCCGGCGGACGCGACGCGGCCGTCGCCATGCATCGCGGCGACGTACCTGCGTCCTCGTGGGTTGGATCCCCACATCGCGCGGGCTCACCGCTGAACCGCCATGCCGCTGCTCCGAGCGTCACGCCAGGTCCAGGAACTCCAGGAGAGCCCGCCGCACCTCGTCCTGGAGGGCCTCGGGGAGCGGACCCAGGTCGGTCCGGAACAGGTCGTTGTCCCAGGCGAGGATCTGGTCCACGAGCACGTCGCTGTCCTTGGCGAGGCGACAGACGCCGGCGCGGAGGCGCACGCGAAGAGGGAAGGTGTCCCGCTGGACGATGCGCGTCGTCAGGGGCAGCACCACCGTGCTGCGCAATCCGGCCTCGCCGAACTCGGTCGGCTGGATGGCGAGACAGGGACGCTGCTTCCCGGGCTTCGTCCCCACCCTCGGCTCCAGATCGACGATGTAGACGTGCCAGCGCCGCGGCGTCACCGACATCAGTCGAGGCGCCCCAGACGACTGTGACGCTGGAGCTCGCGGGAGACCCTTCGGCTCTCGGCGGCCACCAGCCGGACCGCCTTCCGCCAGCGCGCCACCCGCGCTGTCCTCTCCGCGTCCCGCTCGAGCAGATCGAGGGCCGAGCGGACGACGTCGATCTTCGTGCGGACGCCGAGACGCTTCTTGAGCATCTCGATACGGAGCACATCCGGCTCCTGGAGCATGAGCGGCTTTCCCATCGGACAGCCCTCCTGAGTATATTCGGAAGTATACTCACGACTTTATCTCATTTGATGGCGCCCGGGGGACACGGACCGCGCAGGACCTTCACGAGGCTGGCCAGGCGGCCGGCGGGGGTACTGTCGTCGGGGCGGGCCCGGAGGCACCCGGAGCGGCCGGAGAGGGGAGGCGCTTGACGGCGTGGGCCCGTTGGCCGAGGATGTGGCACGCGCGTCCGGGCGCACCGGGCGTCCGAGAGCCGGCTCGCGGCCGGCCGGGAGGCTGGTCATAGCGCGCCCCACCGTCGAGGCGCATCACGCACGAGGGAGGTCTCGCATGACGCACTGGTGCACGCTCCGGCAGCTCGTCGTCACGCTCGTGGCCCTGGCGGTGGTGGCCGGCACCCCGCTTCCGGGGGAGGCTCAGAAGAAGGGCGGCATCATCCGGGTGGGCAACCTCGGGGAGCCGCCCGCGCTGGACGCGCACTGGACCACGGCGTCCATCACGGAGACGCTGACCAATCACATCTACGAGGGGCTCTACAGCCTGGGCGACGGGTACAAGCCGATCCCCATGCTGGCCGAGAGCCTGCCCGCCGTGTCCAAGGACGGGCTCGTCTACACCTTCAAGCTCCGCCAGGGCGTGAAGTTCCACAACGGCAAGGAGATGACCGCGGACGACGTGCTCGCGTCTCTCTCCCGGTGGGGCAAGCAGTCCGTCTACGGCAAGGCGCTCTTCGCGCAGGTGAGCGAGTTCAAGGTTGTCGACACGTACACGGTGGAGATGAAGCTCAAGGAGAAGTCGGCCATCGTGGTCATCTCGCTGGCCGTCCCGAACAACTTCGGCGCGATCTACCCGAAGGAGATCGCGGACAAGTTCCCGCCCCAGGAGAAGGCGACGGAGTACATCGGCACCGGGCCCTACAAGCTGGCGGAGTGGAAGCCCGACCAGTACATCCGCATGGTGCGCTTCGACGACTACAAGAGCCGGGCCGAGAAGCCGAGCGGCTACGGCGGGGGCAAGACGGCGTGGGCGGACGAGATCCGCTGGATCCCGGTGCCGGAAGTGGCCACGCGGGTGGCCCAGGTGGAGACGGCCGAGCTCGACTTCGCCGACGACCTGAACCTGGACGCCTTTGACCGGCTCAAGAGCAGCGCCACCGCGCGACCGATCGTCTCCCGGCCCTACTACTGGCTCGTCGCGGTCTTCAACAAGAAGGAAGGCCTGATGACGAATCAGAAGCTTCGCCAGGCCTGGCAGGCGGCCATCGACATCGAGCCCATCATGAAGAACGTGGCGGGGGGCAAGAGCGAGTTCTACCGGATGGACTCCAGCCTGGCCCCGGTCGAGATCGCGGCCTGGCACACGAACATTCCCGGGCTCCCCTGGAACGAGCGGAACAAGGACAAGGCCAGGAAGCTCCTGCAGGAGGCGGGGTACAAGGGCGAGCCCATCCGCTTCATCACCACCCAGGAGTACAAGTGGATGTACGACTTCGCGCTGCTCACCAAACAGCAGCTCGAGGACGTCGGCTTCAAGATCGACCTCCAGGTGCTCGACTGGGCCACCCTGGTCAAGCGGCGGAACAACCCCAAGGAGTACGACGCGTTCACCACGGGGATGGGGGTGTTCTACGATCCCACCCATCACATCTACCTGACCGCGAGCTGGCCGGGATGGACCTCGGACGAGGAGATCCTGGCCCGGCAGGCCGCCCTGGCCCGCGAGACCGACCCCAAGAAGCGCATGGAGCTGTGGGTGCAGCAGACGCGCACGTTCTACGAGAAGGTGCCCGTCATCCGGTACGGCGACCTGTTCGGGCTGCGCGCGGCCTCGAAGAAGATGCGGGACTTCAACGAGAAGACGGAGCGGATCCGCTTCTACAACGTCTGGCTCGACAAGTAGCGCGCCTCTGAGGACGGCCCCGGGGGCGGCGCGCCGGCCCTGCCCCCGGGGATCCCGCCATGACCGCGTACCTCGCGCGTCGCATCCTGGCCCTGATCCCCGTTCTGGCGGTGGTCGTGACCATCGTCTTCCTGCTGATCCATCTGATCCCGGGCGACCCCGTCAGCGTCATGCTCGGGCCGGACGCCACGACGACGCAGATCGAGGCCACGCGCCAGGCGCTCGGGCTCGACCGGCCCATCTGGGACCAGCTCTTGACCTTCTACGGGCGCGTCCTGCGCGGGGATCTCGGGCAGTCGTACTTCCTCGATCGTCCGGTGACGCAGGCGCTGTGGGAGCGCGCCGAGCCGACCATGGTGCTGACCCTCTCCGCGCTCCTGGTGGCCGTCGCCATCGGCGTCCCCTCCGGCATCGTCGCCGGCGCCTACCCGGGATCGATCTGGGACCGGGTGCTCATGACCACCGCCCTTCTCGGCGTCTGCATTCCCGGCTTCTGGCTGAGCCTGAACTTCATCTACCTGTTCGCCGTGCGCCTGCGCTGGCTGCCCGCGGCCGGCTACGAGTCGATCCTTGTCGACCCCCTGGCCGGGCTCCGGTACATGGTGCTGCCCGCGGTCTCGCTCGGCTTCAGCCAGTCGGCCCTCATCGCCCGCATCGCGCGGTCCTGCATGGTGGACGTGCTCGCCCAGGACTACATCCGCACCGCGCGCGCCAAGGGCCTCTCGCAGGCCGCCGTGATCTACGGGCACGCCCTCCGGAACGCCCTGGTGCCCGTCGTCACCGTGATCGGCATCACCATGGCCATCCTCATCGGGGGCGCGGTGGTGACGGAGATCGTCTTCAACATCCCCGGCCTGGGGCGCCTCGTGATCTCGGCGATCCTGCGGCGCGACTACCCCGTGGTGCAGGGCGTGGTGCTGGTCACGGCGACGGCCTACGTCCTCATCAACCTGATGGTCGACATGATCTACGCCTTCATCGACCCGCGCATCCGCTATGACTGACTCTCCGGCCCCGGCGGTGGCGGTGGATCCGGCGGCCCCGGAGGCGCCGAGCCGGCGGGCGGCCCCGGCGGCCGCGGGGCCCGGATGGGCTCGCCGGATCTTCGCGAACCGGAGCGTCCAGGTCGGCGCGGTCATCTTCCTCCTGCTCGCCCTGGCCGCGATCTTCGCCGGCCTGCTGGCCCCCTACAACCCGACGCGCCTGTACCCGTCCGATCGCCTGAGGCCGCCGAGCGCGCAGCACTACCTCGGGACCGACGAGTTCGGCCGCGACGTCTTCAGCCTGGTGCTGCACGGCGGCCGCGTCTCCCTGCTCGTGGGTGGTGTCACCATGCTGTTCACCTCGCTGGGGGGCATCGCCATCGGGCTGGTCGCGGGCTACTACCGGCGGCTCGACCTTCCGATCATGCGCGTCATGGACGGTCTGATGGCCTTTCCCGCCATCCTGCTGGCCATTGCCCTCATGGCGGCCCGCGGCCCCGGCGTGTGGAACGTCATCATCGCCCTGTCGGTCGTCTACACGCCGCGTACGGCCATGATCATCCGCAGCACCGCGCTCAGCCTGCGCGAGCTAGACTACGTGCAGGCCGCCCGCGCCCTGGGCCGCCGCGACCTGGCCATCGCCTTCCGCCACATCCTGCCGAACTGCCTGGCCCCGGTGCTGGTGCAGGGCACGTTCATCTTCGCCTACGCCATCCTGGCCGAGGCGATCCTCGGGTTTCTCGGCGTGGGCGTCCCTCCCTACGTGCCCTCCTGGGGCAACGTCATCGCCAGCGGCAAGAACGTGATCCGCGAGGCCTTCTGGGTGAGCTTCTTCCCGGGCGTGACCCTGACGGTGGCCGGGCTCAGCCTGAACCTCCTGGGCGACGGCCTGCGCGACGTCCTCGACCCGCGCCTGCGCGGAGTGTGAGCGTCCTGATCCCGGTGAGGGCCCGAGTTCCGCAACCGGGCTTTGCCCTGGGGCGCCGCCGACGGCGCCGGCGGCCACGTCCCGCGCGCCGACCGGGGTTCGGCCGGGCCCGAGGCGGTTGCGGGCGGCCGCGAAGCACACGTATGGTGGCCGGCATGTGTGGGCCGCGCGGGCGCCCCACGCTCATGCGGTGCCGAGGCGCACGTGGCGCCCGGACCGGCGCGGGAATGAGGGTCAACAGGGGTGGCGGCGACTCCGCTGTGATCGTCCGGTCCGAGCGGCCGGGCGATCTGGTCGCGATCGGGGAGGTGCACAGCCGGACGTTCCGCACCGCGGCCGAGGCCCGGCTGGTCGAGGCCTTGCGGGCAGCCGGCCACC
>DATKEI010000457.1:0-2818 GCA_035544455.1 Binatia bacterium
GAAGACACCCTTCAACGACGCCATCGTGGACCTGATGAACAGCTTCCCCGTCGGCACCCTCCGGCCCGACGTCAAGCACCTCGAGCCTCTGCTGCGCATGCTGCCCGTCACCACAGGCTCTTGAGGCGGCCTCCGTCGAGGGTGAGCGACACGCCCGTGATGTAGCTCGCCCGCTCCGAGCACAGGAAGGCGATGGCGCTCGCCACCTCGTCGGGCGTGCCGAAGCGGTTGAGGGCGTTCTTGCGGGCGGCGAGCCGGCGCGCATCCTCCTCCGATGTCGCCCCCAGCTCGGAGGCCAGCCCGGGGGCGTTGCGCCGCCAGAGGGCGGTGTCGACCCATCCCGGGCAGACGGCGTTGACGAGAATCCCGTGCTCGCCGAGCTCGGTGGAGAGCGACTTGGTCAGGTTGAGCAGGGCGCTGTTGGTCATGCCGCTCGCGAACATGTAGGGGTCGGGCTCCTTGCCGGCCCCGCCGATGATGTTGACCACCCAGCCCCAGCCGCGCGCCTTCATGCCGGGCGCGACCAGCCGGATCATGCGCAGGAAGCCGAAGAGCTTGGTGTCGAGCTGCTTCTGGAGCGCCGGCTCGGTCAGGACGTCGAAGCGCCCGGACGCCATGGTGCCGGCGTTGTTCACCAGGATGTCGACCGCCCCCAGGCCAGCGGTCGCCGCCCGCACGAGTCGCTCGGCGTCGGCGCCCACCGCGGTGTCGGCGGCCACCGCCATCACCTCGCCGCCGGTGTCCCGGGCCAGCGCCTGCCGCGCCTCCTCGAGGGGCTCGGCCGTGCGGGCGCAGATCATCACCCGCGCGCCCGCCTCCAGCAGGACGCGGGCGGTCTCCCGGCCGATGCCCCGGCTGCCGCCCGTCACGATCGCCGCCCGGCCCGCGATCCCGAGATCCATGTCCGCCTCGTCCGTCCCCGTCAGACTCGCTCGAGGATGTGCAGGCCGCGGTGGCGGTCGATCAGGTAGATGAGGCCGCGCCGGTCGACGAACACGTCGTTGCTGCACACGCGCCGCCCGCCGGAGGGCACCGCGGGCAGGAACGACGCCACCTCCCGCGGGGCGTGGGGGTTGGCGATGTCGACGACGCGCAGCCCGTGGGCGAACCAGGCCACCGGGATGTCCGTCCCCGTGATGTCCTCGACGGGCTGGTGGCACCCGGTGAAGGCCGGCTGGGGGCCGCTGACCTCGGCCACCTGGAACGAGGCGAAGGGCACGGGGTGCGCCTCCTCCGTGATGTCCACGATCCACAGGAACGACGACGTCTCCGTGGCCGGGCGCATCACGTCCTCGTCGGCCACGACGAGCAGGTGCCGCCCGCGCACGGCAAACGGCACGGGCACCGCGCTGTGCGTCGGCCAGGGAAAGGGCGGGCTCCAGTCCAGGCCCGAGACGAAGGTCGGCCGGCCCATGTCGGCGATGTCCAGGATCACGAACCCACCCATCCAGTAGCTCACGTAGAGCCGGTTGCCGCGCCGGATGGGATGGTGACACCGGTGGGCGCGCCCGCGCCAGGCCGGAGTCTCGCCGCCGGCCGTCCACTGGCCCGGCATCCACCAGCGGCCGACCTCCTGGGGCTTCGCGGGGTCGGCGAGGTCGAGGATCATCACGATGTTGCCGACGTAGCCCTCGACCTCCGGGGAGATGTAGGCATAGCGGCCGTCGAAGGTGAACCGGTGGACGCCGGCCCCCCCACAGCGCCAGAAGGCGATCTCCTTCGGCGCGGTGGGGTCGCTGACGTCGTAGACGCCCAGGCCGCCCTGGAACCCCGGCCCTGGCTGGTTGGCGGGCTGGGCCTCGCGGTTCACGAGCATGATGTCGCCGTGCGCCCGCACCTTGTGGGAGTGAGTACCCGACGGCACCGACACCTGCGAGAGCAGGCGCGGGTGACGGGGGTCGCTCACGTCGACCAGGCTCGTGCCGTTCGGCGCGTCCATGTGCGCGATGTAGGCGGTGTCGCCGTCCACGACCACCTGGCCCCCGCCCGGGCAGTCCAGGTACCCGATCTCGTTGATGCCGATCGCTTGACTCACGCTGCCTCCTCGTCCGGGGCGGCGGGGCCGCCCGCGCGTCCGGCGGGTCCCCGGCGCAGGCCCGCTCGTTCAGAAGATCGACCGCTGGTAGCCGCCGTCCACGTCCACGCGAGTGCCGGTGACAAAGCTGGCGCGCGCCGACGCCAGGAACGCGACGGCGCTGGCGATGTCCGCCGCGGCGCCCCACCGGCCGAGCGGCACCTGCCGCCCCCAGCCCGACTCCTGCTGCTCGAGGCTCCGCCCGACAAAGACCTCGCCGTGCATCGGCATGTCCGCCGTGAGCGGGGTGAACCCGAAGACCTTGGTGCACAGGTGGGCGTCGAGGTCCGCATCGCGCAGGTCGTCCACCGTTCCGCGCCGGTGGGTCCCACGTTCACGAGGAGGTCGATCGGAAGCGAGAAACACCGCGGTGGGGGCGACCTCCTCGGGCTGCCCGATGCGCCGCAGCGCGAAGTTCTGGGTCTTCTCGCGCAGCCACTCCTCGGTGACGGGCCCCATCAGGTCGGTCTGGATGGGCCCGGAGGATCCACCCTCACCCCAACCCTCTCCCTCTCCGGGCTCTCCGGGGCGAGGGAGTCGGCGCGGTTCCCTCGCCCCCTCCGGGGGAGAGGGGCAGGGTGAGGGGGCGCGCAGGACGCGGAAAGCGCGTTCATGAAGAGGTCGGGCTAGGCCTCGGCGACGATCGAGTTGTGCAGGCTGCCGATGCCGGAGATGCGGACCTCGAAGGTCGCCCCCACCGCCATGGGCCCGATCCCGGAGGGCGTGCCGGTGGTGACCACGTCC
>DATKEI010000458.1:0-3546 GCA_035544455.1 Binatia bacterium
CTTCGAAGAGCCACTGGGCGAGCAGCGCGGCGGCGGCGACGGAGACCACCACCAGGCAGCAGAGCAGCATGAAGATGGCGAACAGGACCTTCGGCTGTACCTCGGCCATGGCAAAGAGTCCGGCGATGGCCACGCCAAAGGTCGCGAACAGGGCCAGGTGGACCGCCGTGTATCCGAGGACGAGCCGCGGGGTGATGGCGACCGCGGCCGGATCGCGGGCTCCGTCGAACAGCGCGGCCCCCAGCAGCGCGGGCGTCCGGAAGGGCGTTCCCGCCATGGCATCGAGGATCAAGAACCACAGCGCGACCACCGCAGCGCCCACCATGCCCACCGCGATCCCCTCCAGGAGGACCCTGGACCGGGAGCGGGCGTCCCGGGTTTTCACTGCCTCGTAGGTCTCCCGGCGAAGCATGTCGCTCTCCTCCTGCACGCGCGAGCGCGCCGACGTCCGCGACCGCATGGTCCGGCCGCGTCCAGGCACGGATCGGGGTCGCGCCCCGTTCAGCCCGCCCCGTACGGGGTCAACCCGTACCGGTTGAGCTTGTTGTGGAGCGTCTTGAGGCTGATGCCGAGGATGCTGGCGGCGCGCGTCTTGTTGTTGCCGGTGAAGGCCAGGGTCCGGAAGATGAGCTCGCGCTCCACCTGCTCCACCGTTGTGCCGAGGGCCAGCGTCACGGCGTCCGGCCCCTCGGCGCCGTCGGCCTCCGGCGCCCCGAACGGGAGGTGGGTGGGCGCGATGGCCTCGCCCGGGCACGCCACGACCGCCCGCTCGATGCTGTTCCGGAGCTCCCGGACATTGCCCGGCCACGTGTGGCGCATGAGCAGTCGGAGCGCGGCCGGATCCACCCGCTGGACGGCCCGCCCGTACTTGGCATTGAACTCGGCGACGAACGCGTCCACGAGCCGGGGGACGTCGTCCTTGCGTTGCCGGAGCGGGGGCATCGCGATGGTGAAGACGTTGAGCCGGTAAAACAGATCCTCCCGGAACTTGCCCTCCTGAATGGCCCGGAATGGATCCTTGTTCGTGGCCGCGAGGACGCGGACGTCGACCTTGATCTCCGCCGTTCCGCCCACGCGGCGGAAGGCGCCGTCCTGCAGGACCCGCAGGTACTTGACCTGCAGCGCGGGGCTCATCTCGGCGATCTCGTCCAGCAGGATGGTGCCCCCGTGGGCCAGCTCGAAGTAGCCGGCGCGGCGCTCCACCGCGCCCGTGAAGGCTCCCCGCTCGTGACCGAACAGCTCGCTCTCCAGCAGCGTCTCCGGAACGGCCGAGCAGTTGACGGCGACGAAGGGCTCTTGGGCGCGTGGCGAGCGCGCGTGGATGGTGCGGGCCACGAGCTCCTTGCCCGTCCCGCTCTCCCCCAGGATGAGCACCGGTACGTTGATGGGGGCGGCGAGGTCGATGAGTGAGAGCACCTCCCGGATGGCGGGAGTCGCCCCCACCAGCCCCCCGAAGCCCCGGGATGATCCCGCGACCTGGCGGCGGAGCAGGGCGACCTCGCGGACGGCGTCGGCCTGCTCGCCGGCCTTCGCGAGCAAGATGCGCAGGCGCGCCACGTCCACCGGCTTGGTCATGTAGTCGTACGCGCCTTCCTTCATGGCCGCCACCGCGGTTTCGACCGTGGCGTGCCCGGTGAGCACGATCACCGCGGCTGTCGGCACTTCCTCGTGCAGCGCCCGCAGCAGCTCGAGACCGTCGAAGCCGGGCATGAGAAGATCGGTCACCACGATGGCCGGGCGGTCGACACGCGCCAGATCGAGCGCCTCCTTGCCGTCCGCGGCCTCGGCAACCACGTAGCCCCACGCCGCGGCGAGCGTGGCCAGGCCGCGCCGCGACACCTCCTCGTCATCGACCACCAGCACGCGCTTCTTCGCCCCTGCCCTCTCGTGGGAAGCCGCTGCCTGGCCGTCGGGCCCCAGCGTGTCGGTGGGCACCGTCCCGTCCTCCCCCGCGCGGCGGGGGCTCGCCGGGCGAGCCCCCCTTGCCACCACCATCAATGCGCGCGCTCGCCCGCCGGCCGGATGTAGTCCTGACCTGCCTGCAGCCCCGTCCGGATCCGATCCTTGGCGCCGTCGATGGCGTCCTCGGTGGTCTCCTGCACGCTCCCCAGCGTGTCCGCCACCTTCGCGCGGGCGTCGTACGTGGTCGACTCCGCCATGTCGCGCATCCGCTCGCCCCACAGCCACACCGCCACTCCCCCTGCGATCGCCCCCAGCAGGAACCTGATCATCGTCGTCTCCCTTCGTTGGTGTCCCGGCCGTCTCTGCGCCGACACGCCGGTCATGTCCGCAGCCCTGCCACCTCCGAGCGCGCGCTCCGCCGCCCGGTGCAGGGTTCCTCCACCGCTACGGGACCGGCGCCCCCGCATCCATCCCCAGGCCCTCGCTCGCGTACCGGTGAAGCTTGTTGTGCAACGTCTTGAGGCTGATCTTGAGCACCTGGGCCGCGCGTGTCTTGTTGTTGTTCACGGCGGCCAGCGTCCGGAGGATCAGCTGCCGCTCGCCCTCGTCGATCGTCGTACCGACGGACAGCCTGAGCAGATCGGGCTGGGCCCCCGGCTGGGCGCTGCTGGCCTCGCAGCCAAGGTCGCCGGCCGCGATCACGTCGCCCGTCGCGGCGATGACGGCCCGCTCGAGACAGTTCCGCAGCTCGCGGACGTTGCCCGGCCAGCGGTGGCCGGCCATCTTGTCGAGCCCGGCGTCGTCGATCCCGCGCACGTCCTTGCCGTACTTCACGTTGAACTCGCGGATGAACGCCTCCGCCAGCGCCGGGATGTCCTCCTTCCGCTGGCGGAGGGGCGGCACATGGATCGTGAAGACGTTCAGCCGGTAATACAGGTCGTCGCGAAAGGACCCGTCGCGGATGGCGCGGATCGGCTCCTTGTTCGTGGCGGACAGGATGCGCACGTCGACGCGGATGTCGCTGCGTCCGCCGACCCGCCGGACCATCCCGTCCTGGAGGATCCGCAGGTACTTGGCCTGGAGGGCCGGGGGGACCTCGGCGATCTCGTCCAGGAAGATCGTGCCCCGATCGGCGAGCTCGAAGTACCCGGCCCGGCGCTCCACCGCTCCCGTGAAGGCGCCCTTCTCGTGCCCGAGCAGCTCGCTCTCCAGCAACCCCTCGGGCACCGCCGAGCAGTTCACGGCCACGAAGGCCTCCCCGCGGCGCGGCGACAGCTCGTGGATGGTTCGCGCCACCAGCTCCTTGCCGACTCCGCTCTCGCCCAGGATGAGCACCGGCGCCACCGTCGGGGCCGCGAGCTCGATCTGGTTGAACACCTCCTGCATGGGGGCGCTCGGGCCCACGAGCGGCCCGACCGCGGCCCGCTGCTTCAGCTGCCGCCGCAGGAGCGTCACCTCGCGCAGGACGGTGCCTTGCTCCAGCGCTTTTTCGATCACCGCCCGCACGCGCCGTACGTCGAGGGGCTTGGTGATGTAGTCGTAGGCCCCGTCCTTCATCGCCGCCACCGCGGTCTCGACGGTGGCATGTCCGGTGAGGAGGACCACCGGCGTCGCCGGCAGCTCCTCGCGCACGCGCCGGAGAAG
>DATKEI010000459.1:0-14097 GCA_035544455.1 Binatia bacterium
GGGCGGCGATCTTCTCGAGGGTAGCGATGGCCTCGCGCGGCTTGCCCGTGGAGTGCAGGCTCACCGCGTATGTGTAGGCGATGCGCGCGTCGGCGGGCGCGAGCGCAGCGGCCCGGGCCAGCTGGGCGACGGCGTCCGCGGAGCGGCGCGCGCGCACGAGGGCGAGCCCGAGGGCGTGGTGGAGCGGCGCACTGCCCGGGACGGCAGCGAGCCCCTCCTCCAGTACCCGGCGCACCTCGGGCTCGCGCTGCTCGGCGCGGTAGGCATCTGCCAGGTTCACGTACGCGGGCACGAAGTGCCGGTCCAGGGCGATCGCGGCCCGGAATTCGGCCTCGGCCTCGCCCAGGCGTCCCCGCATGGCCAGGAAGCTGCCGAGATTGGTTCGGGACTCCGGCCGGTCAGCGTTCGTGCGCTGGGCGGCGACGTAAGCGGCGGCGGCGCGCGTGTAGGCGGCTCGGCTCTGCTCGTCGAGCGCGTCCGACCGGACCGGGGCGAGGACCCGCGCGGCCTCGATCCGGACGATGAGCACGGGGTCGCCGAGGAGGGGAACGGCCGGCGCGATCCGATCCATCGGGGGAAGCCCCTCCAGGGCGCTCAGCGCGGCGCGGCGCACCAGGGGGTCGGCGTCGCCCGCGCCTTGCCGGGCCGCGGCCAGTCCTGCACTCGAGCCTGCCATGTAGGGCGCGAGCGCGGCCAGCGCCGTGGCCCGCACGATCCCGGGCTGTCCGGGATCGCGCGCCACCGCGACCAGCCCCGCCGCCGCGCCCGGCGTCCGGCGCTCGGCGGCGGTGAGTGCCTCGGCAAGGCGCTGATGACCGCCGCGCACCGGCCCGTACCAGGCGCGCACGCGCTCATCCGCCCACTCGTGCGAGCGGTCCCCATGGCAGTGCGTGCACGCGTTGGGCACGCCGATGGCGACGGTCAGGTCGGGCCGCGGGATCCGGAAGCCGTGGTCGCGCCTCGGGTCGATGACCATGTAGCGGGTCGGCGGCATGTGGCAGCCCACGCACGCCGCGCCCGGCGTGTCCGGCGGGTGGCGATGGTGGGCCTCGGCCTCGTACCGGGCCGCGGCGTGGCACTGGGTGCACACCTGGTTTCCCGGGGCGCGCAGGCCCTGGCCGTGGGGATCGTGGCAGTCGCTGCACGTGACGCCGGCGTGGTACATGCGGCTCTGCAGGAACGAGCCCCACGTGTAGACCTCCTCCCGCTGCTGTCCGTCGGCCCAGTAGAGCGGCGCCGTGAGCAGGGAGGGGAGGTAGCTGTCGAGGAAGGGCTGGCCCGGCAGGTAGTCGCCCGAGATCTGGGTGCGCCGCGCGTGGCACTGGGCGCACACGCCGATCTCGGTCGCCGAGGTGCGCGGCGCGCTCCGGCGCGGATCGCCCGTGGCCGGGTCGACGGACCAGTGCACGCCCCGGCGCTCTGAGAGATCGACCATCAGGCCGATGTCGACCGGGGGGCCAGCGCTGCGGACCCGGCCTGCCGCGCCCTGAGCCCACGCCACGTGGCGCGACCCCGGACCGTGGCACGCCTCACACGCCACGTTGATCTCGGCCCAGGTGGTGGCGTACTGGCCGGACGCCGCGTCGTAGTTCTTGCGGACCCGCGTCGAGTGGCAGTCCGCGCACGCGTGGTTCCAGTTCTGCTGGCGCCCCGTCCAGTGCAGCTCGTCGCGGAAGTCGATGCGCTGGTCCGGGTAGAGGAAGAACCAGCGCTGCCCGCCGGCCTCGCGCGGACGGGCATCCCACGCGGTGAGCAGGGCCTGGATGCGGCCGCCGGGCAGCTCCACCAGGTACTGCTGCAGCGGCGTCACCCCGAAGGTGTACTTGATCTCGAAGTCGGCGGGCTGGCCGTCGGGTCCGTCGGTGCGGACCATGAAGCGCCCGTCGCGGCGGAAGAAGCTGGACGTGATCCCGGCGTGAGTGAAGCGCCGATTGCCGAAGTCTCCGCGCACGCTGGCCTCGCTCGCCACCTGCATGGCGAGGGCGTGGTGCGATCCCTGCCAGCGTTCGAACTCCGCGGCGTGGCAGGTCCGGCACGCTTGCGCGCCGACGAAGGTCGCCGGGGCGGCCGTGGCTCCGGAGGCCCGGGCTTCCGTTCCCGGCTCCGGGGGCCCGGGCGCGCCCCAGTACATCCAGCCCGCGCCGGCAAGGGCTGCGATCAGGATCGCCCCGAGCGCGGCGAGGATCGCGCGCCGGGCTGGCCCGCGGCGTGAGGCCGTGGCCCGCCTGCGGCCCGAGGTCGGGACGTCGGGCGCCGGGGCCGGGCGACGGACCGCGGATGGGCGCCGATGCCTTGCGGCCATGCCCGGTAGCATACCCAAGAGCGGCGCGCCGGCCGCACTGTCGCCCGACGACCGGCGCGGGGACCCCGGCCCACCCGTCCTTGTCCGGCCGCCTGGCTCTGGGTCCAGGCGCCGGTGGTCGGGCTCGATCCCCTGGGCCTGCGGCAGATTCGCCCCCGGGACCGGGTGCCCTCCGACCGGGCGCCAGGGCCAGCGGACCCGTCACCGTGATGCGGGCCGCGCACCGACGTCCGGCGCGCTCGCCCGTCAGGGCGCCGGCGTGACCGCCCGTGGGGCGGCTTCGCCCGTCGTGCCGATGGCGACGCCGCCGAGGATGAGGGCGATCGCTGCCACCAGGGGCCAGCCGAGCGGCTCGCCCAGCCACAGGGTAGCGATGATGGTGCTGACCACGGGCGTCCCGAGAGATCCGAGGGCGGTGGTCACGGCGGGCAGGTTGCGGCTGGCCATGGCGATGGCCCAGTAGGCGATGGCGGTGCCCGGGATCGCCGCGTACATGAGCATGCCGATCAGCCCCGCGCTCCACACCGGCGCCGGGGCGCCCGAGGAGAGCATGGCCAGCGGCATCAGGATCACGCTGGCGAGCGCGAGCTCCCAGGGAACGAGGGCGAGGGGGGTCGACTGCCACCGGTGGCCGCGGATGTGCAAGATGCTCGCGGCCCAGAGGACAGCGCCGCCCAGGATGGCGGCGTTGCCGAGCACGGCGCGGCGGTCGGCCCAGTCGAAGGCGAGCGGATTGAAGAGGACAAGCAGGCCCGCGAGGCCGATGGCCACGCCGAGCATCCGCCGCGGCGTGAGGCGCTCGCGCAGGAAGAGGCTGGCCCCGGGTGTCACCCACAGAGGTGTGGTGTACGCGAGCACCACCGAGCGCCCGGTGGGGACGATCTGTAGTCCCCAGCTCGCCATCACGCCGAAACCCACCATGTGGAGCAGGGTGATGCTGACCAGGACCGGCACGTCGCCGCGCGGGGGCAGGGCGAGCCGCCCGCGGCAGATCGAGAGGGCGAAGACCGCGGCGGCCGCGATGCCCGACCGGAGCGCCATCGCCCAGAGCGGCGTGAGGCTCTCGAGGATGACCTTGTTCACCGGCCACATCAGGCCCCACGCCAGGACCACCGTGACCAGCAGCGCGATGCCCTCGCGATGCGCGGCGCGCTCGCCCGGCCGCCATCCGGGCGCTGCCGTCACCGGATGCCCCGCCGCCAGGGCCGCGCGCCGCTCACCCCTTCACGCCGCCCGCCCCCCACCCTTGCACGAGGTAGCGCCGGACGGCGACGAAGAAGGCGATCGTCGGCACCGTGATCACCACCCCTGCCGCCATGATCAGCCCCCAGTCCACGATGGTCGCGTTGGGACCACATGTTGGGACCACATGTTGGGACCACATGATGTAGTCCTTGCCCAGCCACGCCACCGGCGTCCGCACGAGGCCGAGGGCGACGAGGAGGTGGTTCACCAGCCCGTACGAGTCGTTCAGCCGCCACTTCCAGAGCATGACGGCGACGATGGTGGGGATCATGTACGGGAACAGCACCACCCCGCGCAGCAGGTTCCCGCCCCGGAAGCTCTGGCTGCGCGGGAGTATAGCGCGCACCCGCGCCGGGACAAACCTTGCCGCACCGACCGCCACCTTCCTTCCGGGTAACTCCTGCCCCTGCCCGCCCGAAAGCACGTACGGGCCGTGGTGGGCATGTCAGAACGTGGCGTTCGCCCCGCCTAAGCCGGAACTGGGCCTCCCGGCGACGGCATGCCCCTTGCTGCTCGCCGGCAGACGGGGTTCGCCAGGGAAGGCGAGCCCCAGGGGGTCAGGATGGACATCCTCGTCGTCGACGTCGGTGGCCATAGCGTGAAGATGAAGGTCTCGAGCTCCCCGGAGACACGCCGGTTCCCGTCTGGCCCGGCGCTCGGCGCTGCGGAAATGGTCGAGGGCGTGCGCCGCGCGACGGCAGACTGGAGCTACCAGGTCGTGACGGTGGGCTATCCCGGCCTCGTCCGCCGCGGCAAGGCCATGGTGGAGCCGGGGCACCTCGGGCCGGGCTGGGTCGGCTTCGACCTGGAGGCCGCGTTCGGGGTGCCCGTCAAGCTCATCAACGACGCCGCCATGCAGGCCCTCGGCAGCTACGAAGGGGGGCGCATGCTCTTCCTGGGCCTCGGCACCGGCCTGGGCTCGGCGATGATCTCGGAGGGGGTGGTCGAGCCCATGGAGCTGGCCTCGCTCCCCTACCAGAAGGGGACATTTCAGGACTATGTCGGCCGCGCGGCGCTGAAGCAGCTCGGGAGGAGGAAATGGCAGCGTCACGTCGAGCGCGTGGTGGAGTGCCTCACCGCGGCGCTGCTGCCGGACTATGTCGTGCTCGGCGGGGGCAACGTCAAGAAGCTCGACAAGCTCCCGCTCCTGACGCGCCCGGGAAGCAACGCCAACGCCTTCATCGGCGGCGTCCGGCTGTGGGACGACACCGGCGAGTTCGTGGCGAGCCCGTTCGGGCGGAAGCCGTACCTGCCCGACGGGCCGCCGGCACCTCCCCGTCTGCGCATCGTCGGAGCGTAGCCGCCAGGAAGTCCCTCGCCCGGACCGGTCCCGGCGAGGGCGGTCAGCGGCCCGACCAGCGTGGCCTGCGCTTCTCCAGGAAGGCCCGCGCGCCCTCCACGCGGTCGTCGGTCGTGCGCAGGAAGGTGGCCAGGTCGTTCTCCAGCCGGAGTCCGTCCGGCAAGGACATGGCGAGCCCGCTTACCACCGCCTCCTTGGCGTAGCGGAGGGCGATCGGCGCCTTGTCGGCCATTGTCCGGGCGAGGGTCCGGGCCTGTTCGAGAACCTCGGCGGTCGGCACCACCCGTTCGACGAGCCCGATGCGCAGGGCCTCCGCGGCGGAGATGCGCACCCCGGTCAGGATCATCTCGAGAGCCTTGCCCCGGCCGATTAGGCGGGGCAGGCGCTGCGTCCCCCCGCCACCCGGGATGATGGCGAGATCGATCTCGGTCAGGCCGAGTCGCGCGTCCTCGGCCGCCACGCGAACGTCGCACGCCAGGGCCAGCTCGAGCCCGCCGCCGAAGCAGTGGCCACGGATGGCGGCGACGATGGGCTGCGGGCACCGGTCCATCTCGCTCCGGAAGTCGAGCCGCCGCCGCGACTCGCGGAACTGGGTGGGCACCTGCGCCTCGACGAACTCCCGGATGTCCGCCCCCGCCGAGAACGCCTTGTCCCCGCCGCCGGTCACGAGCACCACGCGGATCGCCTCGTCGGCGCGGATCTGGCCGAAGATCTCGGTCAGCTCTCGCCGCATGGCATTGTTCATGGCGTTGTGGACCTCGGGTCGGTTCAGCGTCACTGCGGCCACGCCGTCCTCCACCTGAGAGATCACGGTCTCGTAGCTCATGGGCTCCTCGCCAGGATGGGATGCGGATGCGTCGCGGCGATCCTACCGGCAGTCGGGCGGGGTGTCCACGGTTCCGGCGCCCGCTTGACAGAGCGCCGGAACCCTCCTATCTTCGAGAAGATTCTGGAACCTCCTCACAATGCGCCAGTTCCCACCGGCAGCGCGCGCCGGCTTTCCAGCGCAGTGACCCCTATGCAGGCGTTCATACCCACATATTCGAGGAGGAGCGCTTCATGAGCCAGATCACCAGACGAGACGTCCTGCGAGGCGCGGCCGTGCTGAGCGCGGCGGGGGTCGCATCCCACCCCCTGGGCCGGGCTGCCCACGCCCAGACGACCCAGAAGAAGGAGCTGATCGTTGGTCAGGGGGGCGACGTGGCGGCCTTCGACCCCCATATCAGCACCTCGTCCAACGAGATCCGCGTCTCGCTGAACGTCTTCGACAACCTGACGAGCCGGCGCCCGGATGGCAAGCTGGCGCCCGGCCTGGCCACGGAATGGAAGCTCCAGGGCGAGACCACCTGGGTTTTCAAGCTCCGCTCCGGCGTCAAGTACCACAACGGCGACCCCTTCACGTCGGCCGACGCCAAGTTCAGTATCGAGCGCACCTATGACCCCGCGGCCAAGACCCGGGTCAACACCGTCTTCCTGACCATCGATCGCATCGAGGCTCCGGACCCGATGACGCTCGTCGTTCACACGAAGAAGCCCGATCTGCTCCTGCCCGGGCGGCTCGCCTTCTACGGCGGCCAGATCGTGCCCAAGAAGTACCTGGAGGCGGTCGGCGCCGAGACGTTCAACCAGAAGCCCGTCGGCACCGGTCCCGTCCGGTTCGTCTCCTGGACCAAGGACGACAAGGTGCTGCTCGACGCGAATGCCGACTACTGGGGCGGCAAGCCCGACTTCGACCGCCTGACCATCCGCGCCCTGCCCGAGATGTCCCAGCGCGTGGCCGCCCTGCTCAAGGGCGAGGTCGACCTGGTCACCCAGCTCCCGCCCGATCAGGGGGAGCGCGTGAAGGCCAACGCCTCCACCGAGATGGTCGGGACCCTGTATGCGGGCCTCTATGTCCTGGCCGTGAACAGCAAGATGCCCCCGCTCGACAACCCGCTTGTCAAGCAGGCCCTGTCCCTGGCCATCGATCGCGACGCCATCGTCAAAGAGCTGTGGCGCGGTCGCGGTGTCGTCCCCAGCGGCCCCATCGCCAAGGGCGACAACCACTTCGACGCCTCGCTCCCCCCGCTCGCCTACAACCCGAAGGAAGCGCGCGAGCGCCTGAAGAAGGGGGGCTACAAGGGCGAGGAGATCGTCATCGAGACCACCTCGGGCTACATGGCGGGCGACAAGCCGATGGCGGAAGCCGTGCAGGCCATGTGGAAGGACGCGGGCATCAACGGCAAGGTCGAGATCGTCGAGTACTCCGTGCGGGCGCAGAAGAATCGCGACAAGACGTTCAAGGGGCTGTGGTGGTCGGACCCGACCTCCACCTTGCGCGACCCCGACGGGATGATGTGGCGACTCCTCGCGCCGGGCGGGCCGCAGGACTACTGGCGCAACGCCAAGTTCGACGAGCTCGGGGTCGCCGCGCGGTTCTCGGTGGACGAGAAGTTCCGGGGCGAGGCCTACAAGGAGATGACCCGGGTCGCCCTCGAGCACTTCCCGTGGATTCCGATCATCCAGCCGTACGAGGACTACGGCATCCAGAAGTACGTGGAGTGGACGCCCGACCCCCTCCAGCAGCTCGACATCCGACGCTTCAACTTCAAGTTCCGCCGGGCCTGATCTCCGCGGGCGGGCCGGCCCCTCGCCGTCGGGGCCCGGCCCGCCCGCACCGCCTCGATGCGCGGCTTCCTCGGCTTCGCAGCCTCCCGGATCGTCCGGGCCCTGATCGCCCTCTGGCTCGTCTCGACCGTGGTCTTCGTCGTGATGCGGCTGTCCGGGGATCCCGTCCCCCTGCTCCTCCCTCCTGACGCGCCCCGGAGCGAGATCTTCCGGGTGCGGGCCGAGCTGGGCCTGGATCGGTCGCTGCCCGTGCAGTACGCGGTGTTCCTGGCCAATCTCGCCCGCGGGGACTTCGGGCGCTCGATCAAGTTCCGCGTGCCCGCAGCGGACGTCGTGGTCGAGCGGCTGCCGGCCACCCTGGAGCTCGGGCTCGCCTCGTTCGCACTGGCGATCGCGGTGGCCGTCCCGATCGGGCTCCTGTCCGCGGTGCGCCGCAACTCCCTCGTGGACCATGCCGCCATGGGGTTGGCGCTCGTCGGCCAGTCGGCGCCGACGTTCTTCATCGGTATCCTGTTCATCCTCGTGTTCTCGTTGAAGGCGGGGTGGCTGCCGACCTCGGGCCGGGAGACGGTGGCACATCTCGTGCTGCCGGCGGCGACGCTGGCCCTGTTCACCATGGCCTCGGTGGCCCGCATCACCCGGTCGGCCATGCTGGAGGTGCTGCGCGCCGACTACATCCGCACGGCCCGGGCCAAGGGTCTCCACGAGGCGCCCGTCATTCTCAAGCACACGCTCAAGAACGCCTCGATCCCAATCCTGACCATCACCGCCCTCCAGTTCGGGACGCTCCTGGGCGGCGCTGTCGTCACCGAGACGGTGTTTGCCTGGCCGGGCATCGGACGGCTCGCCATCCAGTCCATCTACAACCGCGACTATCCGGTGGTGCAGTGCGTGGTCTTCCTGTCGGCGGTGCTCTTCATTGCCGTGAACTTCTGCGTCGACCTGCTCTATGGCCTCCTCGATCCCCGCGCCCGCGCCGGCTGATCTCGCCGTGGCGCCGCGGGGTTCGGCGCGGCGCCGCACGCGCCTCTACGTGGCGAGCGGCGGCGGGTTCGTCGCCGTGCTGGCCCTGATGGCCCTGGCCGCGCCGTGGATCGCGCCTCAGGACCCGGAACGGCAGTCGCTCCGGGCGCGCCTGTCCGCGCCCACGCTCCAGGCCGTGGACGGGCGCGCGCACCTGCTCGGCACGGACCACCTCGGGCGGGATGTGCTGTCCCGGCTGATCTACGGGGCCCGGGTGTCGCTCACCGTCGGCTTCGCCGCCGTCCTCGTCGGCGGGCTCCTCGGCGCGACCCTCGGGATCCTGGCGGGCTTCCGGGGCGGGTGGCTGGACAGCGTGGTGATGACGATTGCCGACGCCCAGCTCGCCTTCCCGTTCATCCTGCTCGCCATCGGGATCATCGCCGTGCTCGGCCCGAGCTTTCCGACGCTGGTGGTGGTGATCGGGCTCTCGGGCTGGGTGGCCTACGCCCGCGTCCTGCGCTCGCAGGTGCTGACCATGCGCGGCCGGGAGTTCGTGGACGCCATCCGCGGGCTCGGCGGCTCGATGCCGCGCATCCTGGTCCGGCATGTGCTCCCCAACGTGATGGCGTCGCTGGTGGTGATCGCCACGCTGGAGCTGGCGCGCGCGGTCGTGCTGGAGGCGACGCTGTCCTTCCTGGGCCTGGGCGTGCAGCCGCCGACGCCGTCCTGGGGGGGCATGGTCCAGGAGGGCCGCGAGTACCTGGACTCGGCGTGGTGGATCTCGACGTTCCCCGGGATCGTGCTGATGGCGACCTCCGTGGTGGTGAGCCGCACCGGGGACTGGCTGCGCGACATCCTCGACCCGACCCTGCGCGGAGAGTGACGTTTCTCACCCGGGAGCTGCGCCCGCACCGCTCGGCGGGTCCGATCTTGCGATCGCGGCCGGAACGTCCGCGTCTGACGACGGGGTTCCGGGGTAGGGCCCGGCGGTGATCGTCGCGCGGAGCTCGTGCCGCTCGCCGGGAGCGAGGCGCTGGACGTCGTCGGCGACGTTGCCAGCCTCCACGCAGAGCATTCCGCGCCAGGCCTCCGGTCCGAGATCCGCCATGGTCGCCGCCTTCTCCGCCCAGGGGTTCCAGACGATCGTCGAGCGGGAGCCCGACTTCACGATGGTGAGGCGCCGCCCCGCGCCGGGGTCCTCCACGGTGCACGCGGCCGATGTGCCAAGGAACACGCGGTCCGTCTCGCCGGTCAGCCGGAGGGCCTCGCGCCCGTGCTGCGCGCGCCGCATGCCGTCCGTCTTGTCGATGAACGCGGTGTCCTCCAGCCCCGTCACCCTTGCGCTCGCGGCGTCGGAGACGGCCAGGTAGCCGTGGAGCGCCTCCTGGAAGGCAAACGCCTCGGCGCCGTCGTTCGTCACTTCGAGCGCCAGATCGAGACTGTCGCCCACGCGGACCCGGTAGCGAAGGCGGAAGTGCCCGGGCCAGAAGCTCCGGGTGGCGGGCGATGCCGCCAGCCCCAAGGCGATGAAGGTCTCGCCGCCGGGCTCTCGACCCGCGGATTCGACCATCCATTCGGCGACCCGCGCGAAGCCGTGCTGGGGCGCGGCGGGCATGTCCGGGCTGGTGCCGAACCAGGGGAAGACGATGGGGACTCCGCCACGGATGGCCCGGCCCGGGGCGAAGGCGCTCCGCGGGCTCAGGAAGAGCAGGGGCGCCTCGCCGCGCCGCTGGAAGTGGGTGACGTGGGCGCCGTGCAGGTACACGTGCGCCTCCGCGCCGGGCGCGACGATGGCCGCGCGGATCAGGCCGCCCACGCCCTCCTCGAACTCGATGGCGCCATGGATCCCGAAGCGCTCCTGCAGATCGTGCGCCGATCGACCGACCATGTCTGACACGCTCAGGCCCTCGAAGATGCGCGTGGTCTCTGGCGTCACACCTCCGATCATTGCGGAAGGCGGTTGCTCGCGCAAGGCGCGGGGGAGGGGTTGCCCGCGTTGGCCCGGGCTTTGTCCCCGGCCCCTTGACAGGGTGTTGTCGTGATTCCTACCGTGACCCGGGGATGAACGACTTCGCCGCACTCATGAAGCACGCCGATCGGTTGCTCCGTGCCCGCCGGCTGCTGGAGGCGGAGGTTGTGTGCCGGGCCGCCCTGCGGCTGCGCCCGAATCACTCGGGTGCGCTCGGGTGTCTCGGCACCGTGCTGCGCCGGCAGCGGCGGCTCGAGGAGGCGACCTCGGCGCTCGGCCGCGCGGTGGAGCTCACGCCGGATTCGGCCCAGGCGCACCTCGATCTCGGCGAGCTCCTGCTCGAGATGGGGCAACCGGCCGAGGCGGAGCTGGCGCTGCGCGAGGCCGTGCGGCTCGGCCCTGCGCCTGGCGGGGGCTGGTTCGCTCTGGGGCTCGCCCTGGAGCGCCAGCGCCGGTGGGCAGAGGCGGCCGCCGCGTTCGGCGAGGTCCTGCGGCGGCGCCCCGATCATGCCCTGGCGTATCTCCGGATCGGCATCGCGTGGCGGCGGCTCGGCCGCCGCGACGAAGAGCTCGAGGCCCTCCGGGCCGCGGCTCGTCTCGAGCCCCGGAGTGCGGACATCCGCCACAACCTCGGGCTGGCCTTCGCTCGCAGCGGTCTCTACGCGGAGGCCGAGGCCGCGCTCGAGGAGGCGACCGCCCGCGCCCCCGGCAGCGCGGTGATGAACGCCGCTCTCGGCGCCCTGCGCGTCGCCCGCGGCCGCTATGACGAGGCCCTGCCCGCGCTTGACGCCGCCGTCCGGCTGCGGCCCGACCAGGCCCGGCCCCGCGTGCTTCTGGCCCGCGTGCTGCGCCGCCAGCGGCGTCTGTGGGAGGCGGTCGACCAGTATCGAGCCGTCATCGCGCTGAGCCCGACGCAGGCCACCCCGCACGGCGAGCTGGGCGTGGTCCTCTGGCGGCTGCGCCGCCTCGGCGAGGCCGCGGCTGCCCTGCGCGAGGCGACGCGGCTCGCTCCGGGCCGCGCGACGTGGCTGCGCCGGCTCGGCGTGGTCCTCGAGCGGCAGGGCCGCGTCGGCGAGGCGGAGGCCGTGCTGCGCGAGTCGCTGCGGCTCGCCCCCGATCACGTGCCGACCATCCTCGCTCTCGCCGGGGCGCTGCGTCGGCAGGGACGGTGGGAAGAGGAGGCCCGGAGCTACGTCGATGCCCTCCGCGAGCGGCCCGGGGATGCCACCCTGCACTGCGACCTCGGCCTGGCGCAATCGGCCCAGGGGCTCGATGCCGAGGCCGAGCGCGCCTTCCGGGAGGCGGTGCGCCTTGCTCCCGCGAACCCGGACTTTCACGTCGAGCTCGGCATCTCGCTGGGGCGTCAGGGCCGCCACGCCGAGGCGGAGGCGGAGTTCCGCCAGGCGCTGGCGCTGAACCCCATGGACGTTGTGGCCCGGGCCAACCTGGCCCTCGGTCTGGGGCGCCAGGGTCGGCATGGCGAGTCGCTCAAGGCCTACCGGGAGGCGCTCCAGCTGAGGCCAGCCAGCGCCCCCCTCCACCGCGGTCTCGGGGTGGTGCTGTACTTCCTCGGGAACTACCCGGAGGCCGAGGGCGCCCTGCGCGAGGCGGTCCGGCTGCGCCCGACCTACGCGCGGGCCCTGGGTGACCTCGGCGAGCTGCTGGGCGAGCAAGGGCGGTACGAAGCGGCCGCCGAGGTCCTGCGCGAGGCCGTCCGGGTCAAGCCGGGGAGGGCGGCGTCGCACCGGAGCCTGGGCGGGGCGCTCCTCGCGCTCGGCCACCTGCCCGAGGCCGAGGCCGCCTACCGGGAGGCCCGGCGCCTCAAGCCCCTGGACTCCCACAGCCACTTCGGCCTGTGGTCGGTCCTGGAGCGGGCGGGCGACCACGCGGCGCTCGAGGAGGCGTACCGCGACGCCATCCGCCTCCGGCCAGATCACGCCGAGGGGCACGCTCGCCTGGGCGCGGTGCTTCTCCGCCAGGGGCGCCCGGCGGAGGCCGAGGCCTCCTACGCCGAGGCGGTGCGCATCGCCCCCGAGACAGCGGCGTTCCGTCACGGCATCGCCCTGGCGCGGCGGCGGCGGGGCCAGGGCGACGCGGCTTCCCCCGACCCGAACCGGCGCGACGGGCGCCCCTAGTCCAGTGTCCTGAGTCAGAGATGTGCCGACAAAGCGCCGGGCGGGGTGGGGGCCCTCCCCGCGGGACACGCCTGTAACGCGGGAGCGCTGCCGGCGCTCAAGGGGCCACGAGATGGATGGTGGATGGCTCCGGCGATGCGCAGGAGATACGGTCCCGCGGGGAGGGGCCCCGCCCGCCGCCGCGAGTCGACGAACGTGCGACTCAAGCCACCAGGCGCGCACGTCCCTGGTCTCCCGCCAGAGGTCGCGATAACCTGATTGGCCATCAGACGTCGGGAGGGGGCCCGTGGGCCACGTCACCTTCGTGCACAGCATGGGCAACAAGCCTCCGGTCGAGATCCTTCCCGACATGTGGCAGCGCGCGCTCCGCACCGAGCAGGGCGTCGATCTCGCCGGGCGGGGGGTGACGACGAGCATGGTCTACTGGGCCGACGTCGTGTACAACCTGGCCCTCACCAACCCCCTCGAGTACGAGAGCACCAGTGAGGACACCGGTCTCGAGCCGGTGGAGCCGGTGTCGATGGCATGGGAGCGCGGGCTCGACCTGCCGGAGAAGCGCTGGGTCGCTGCGCTCGGGGCCAGGCTCGGCGTGGCCATCGGGGTGGAGGAGGGGGCGCAGATCATGCAGTCGCCAATCGAGAAGAGGCTCGAGCGGATCCCGCTGCCCTGGCCGGTCAAGCGCCGGTTCATGAGGACGCTGGTGCGCGACGTCCACCACTACCTGTTCGACTCCCCGTCGAGCCCGCGGCCGGGCCGCACCTACCGCGTTCGGAGCGAGGTCCACCAGCGGATGCAGGCTGAGCTGCTCGAGGGCTCGCGGAAGCGGGGGCCCCACATCGTGGTGAGCCACGGCATGGGCACCGTGATCGCCTACGACTGCCTCAAGCGCGGCCGCGGCCCCGCCGTCGACGCCCTGGTGACCATCGGCAGCCCGCTGGGCATCGATGAGGTCCAGGGCGGCCTGACCCCTGAGTGGACCCGCCAGGACGGGTTTCCGCACGAGCGGGTCCGCGGAGCCTGGGTGAACGTCTACGATCCCCTCGATCCCGTGACCGGTCCGGACCCTTCCTTGGCCGGCGACTTTCGCCGGGCCGGCCAGGAGGCGGTGGAGGACATCGAGGAACCCAGCTCTGGTCTGTGGCGCCACAACATCAGCAAGTACCTGCGGGGGGCCAAGCTCCGCGCGCGCCTGTCCTCGCTGCTGGGCTGGTAGTTCCAGGTCGAAACCCTCTCGCGAGCGCGCCTACCGGTACACGCAGCCGCGCTGGAATCCGTCGTCGACCCAGCGGCCGCTCAGCCGGGTGCAGTCCGCGCTGGACGGCGTGTCGGATGTCCGGTCGGCGCGGGGCGCGGCACAGGCGGTGGTAGTGGTACTGCGCGCAGGCGACGGCGTGCGGCAACCGGTCAAGGCCGAGCTTGGCCAGGCCGGGGAGGCACTTCTCGCGCTGCTGGCGGCGGAACACCCGGAAGACGAGCTCCGCCGCGGCCGCCGCCCCCCGGCGCGTGACGACGGTGAGGATGAGCCCGGTCAGGTACGCGTGATAGAGCGCGGCCACCGCCTGGTAGCCCCGGGCGA
>DATKEI010000460.1:0-10957 GCA_035544455.1 Binatia bacterium
CTTCAAGGTGCGGCTGATGAACAAGGACCTCGACACGTTCACCACCATCGCCAAGGAGCTCCACGTGCCGGTGAGCTTTGCCAACGTCGCCCAGCAATACCAGCAGGCGGCCATGGCGGCCGGACTCGCGGACCAGGACACGAGCGTGGTCATGACCATCATCGAGCGGCTGGCGGCGGTGGAGGTACCCAAGGCCGGGAGCGCGGGCGGGTCGGCCGGCGGCTCGTTCTAGCGCTCCGAGGCGAAACGCTCGTCGAACGACGGCTCTTCGGCGTCGCACCCTTGGAGTTTGCCCCTCGGTGGCATGGCGCGGCTCCTGGCGAATCCGGCGCACGAACGCACCAACAGGGGCGCGAGCGGGAGACCCAGCGAACAGCGTGCGCGGGCGCCGTCGGTGGGGCAGCGTCACACAAGGACCACGGGGTCGTAGGGGTCAGGGGAGCGGATTCCTCACGTGAAGGCCCGGGAACCTGCCGAAGTCCCTGTCGGCCGACCACAGTTCTCGAACTCCGTGCACCAGACAGAGAGCGGCAACGCGGGCATCGTGGACGATCGGGCCGGCGACGCGGGCACGGTCCAGAAGGCGTCGAAGCTCGTTCCAGTAGCCGTCGTTCTCGGCGAGGAGGACGAGCCGGGGCGAGGTCATCCAGGCCTCGATCTGTGCAACGGCCTCGACGTGCGTCGACGGGGGGGCATAGATTCGTGGATGGGTGACCACCGCGTAGAACTCATGCAGACAGGGCCAGGCGATGGCCCATGGTTCCCATCCTTCGGCCAACAAGCGAATGCACTCGCGGGCGGCCTCGTGCCAGGGCGAATCGATCCGATGGGAGTACACGAGGAGGTTGGTGTCGGCGGCAATCACGCCCCTCGTCCTTCATAGATGAAGGTTCGCATCTGTTCCCAGTCGCCTTCTCGGATACCGGGCTGCACCCCGTGCCCGTTCACTCGAGCATCGCGCAGTCTGTAGGGCGCGCTCTCTTGTCGCCTTCGCTGGCGAGCACGTGACGGAGCCCGGCCTCGATGAGCGCGCGAAGATGAGTGCCGGTAGCGCTCCGCGACACAGCGTGTCCCGCGGGGAGGACCCCCACCCCGCCCGGCGCTTTGTCGGCACATTTCTGACTCAGCACACTAGCGCGGTCAGTTGCGCCCGCCGCGATTGGCATTGCCGTCGCGGCCGCCTGGAGATCTCTCCGGCGGACGGGCGGCCGGGGCGGACGGACGGGACGGCTGCTGCATCCGCACCTCGCCCGCCGCCGGCTGAGCGGCCGGCATCCACCTCGTCTGAGGACGCTGCTCGCGAGCCGCCGGAGCGCGTTCCCGTGGCGCCGTCCGCACGGCGCCAGACGGCGGGGCCACCGGGGCCGGTGCGGCGCGCGGCAAGCGGACCCCGGACGGCGGCGAGGCCGAGGCCGGCTCGGGCCGGGGCGGGCGGGCGCCGGACGGCGGGGCCGTCGCGGCCGGCGCCGCGCTCGGCAGGCGAACCCCGGACGGCGGGGAGATCTGTGGTGCTGTCGGCGCGCTGCGCGGGGCGCGCGCATAGGGCTGCCGGCGTTCGGGCTGCCCGGGGCGCACGTCCCGCTCGTCGCGGGTCCGTTGATCACTCCGCGGCGGGATGGCTCGCTCGACGGAAGGTGCCGGCGTCGGCGCGGGGCGCTGCTGGGGCGCGGGCCGCGGCGGCGCGGTCACCGCGGGCGCTTGTAGCCGGGGCTCCGGACGCGGCGCAGGCTCGCGCAGCGGCCGCGAGCTGGCCGGAGGTCGTGGCCGCGCCGCTGGCGTGAACTGCTCCTGCGGCCCCAGTGCAGACGGCGCCTGAAAGCGCGGCGACTCCGGCGCCAGCGGCCGGGGAGGTGAGGGCGCCACGGGCAAGCGCGTCGCATCCCGGGGGGATTGTCGCCCGGGCGCTTGATCCGAGAAGGACTCGTCGCGGCGGCGGTCGTCGCGCCCCTCGCGCAGCGGCTGGTCATTGGAGGGCCGCGGAGCGGAGGGCCGCGGAGCGCCGGGCCGGGCCGACGGCTCCGCGACGTCGCCCGGCGCGCGGCCCGGGTCCCGTGGCATCACCCCGGCCGGTCGCCAATCGGAGCTTGCGCCACGCGCGGCTCCGTGTCCCGAGGGCGGCGTCACCAGTCGCGTCGCCGCGGAAGGGGCGGCGGGGGCAGCGGACAGTCCGTCCGCACGCAGCCGCGGCGTGAGATCCCGCGGGGGTCGTGTCGCCACGACCGGGCGCTCCACCACCTCGCGACCGGGGCGTTGCCCCCGGCCCTCGGCGGGAGACAGGCTCGCCGCCACGGGGCGCACATCGAGCGGCCCGCGCACCGGTCGCAGGCCGCGCACGTCGTCGCTGGCGATCCGCGCCGACCCGACCGGGGCGCGGCCGAAGCGGCCTTCAGACATGCCGACCACGGCGTTCCGCACGCCGACGTTGCGATAGACATTGATGTTCTGGACCTGCACGACCGTGTTCCTGCTGACTACGACGTTGTTGACGACGCGCGGGCCGCCCCAGCCGCCCCACCACGGACGGCCCACGAAGCCGGCCCGGCCCCACCAGGGAATGCAGGGCTCGCCCCACGCGAGGGGCGCCCAGAACACCGGGCGCAGTCCGAACGCGACGGGGCCGCCGAGGAAGACGACGAGAGCCGGAGCGTACGCGGGCCGCACGACGATGGGACCGGGCGCCCAGCCCCAGGCGCCGCGCACATGAACCCAGCGCCCGTAGTGGTACGGGGCCCAGCCCCATGGCGCATCGTCGAGCCAGGTCCAGCCAAAGCGCGGATCCCACATCCAGCGCCCCGTGCTGTACGGCGACCAATCGGCCGACACCCCGGCAGGCACCCACACCGGGCCGTAGGTCTCCTCCGTGCGCCAGGTGCCGTAGTGCTGGAGGTCCGCCGCCCCGTAGACCGACGCGGAGACACTCGCCGGGGCGGGGGCGGCGACGAGCGCCGCCGAGCGCTGATAGTTCCACGTGTCCCACGGCTCCATCGCGGGCGCGGCGACGATCTGTACGGCCGGCGCGTCCTCGCCCGTCACGACCGCGCGCTGGTTGGCGGTCAGCGGGATCACCGGACCACCCACGGGCGAGATCGTGGCCGTTCCTCCGCGGCGCGCCGTGAAGGTGGTGCGGCCGCCACCCTCGACGTCCACGCGGTAGTATCCGGCGCGCTCGACGGTGAGGGCACCCTGGGGCGTGGCGAGTTCCACGGTCTCGCCGGGCGGCAATTCCCGCAGGTCGATCGCGGCATACCCCTCGGTGATCCTGACTTGAAGATAGCCGGGCTCGTGGGCATCAAGCCCGACCTGCGTCGCCTCGGCGGCGCGCACCCAGGCCCTGGGCCCGATCTGGATCTCGACGTTGCCACTGGCGCCGGTATAGAGGCGATCGCCCGGCGCGAGCGGCGTGTTGAGGCGAACGGGCGCCCAGTCCTCCGCGCCCGGGCGCCAGAACGAGACCTCGCCATGGACGTAGCTGACTCGGGCCGGCGTGACGTCCGGAGCCTGCGCATGCTCGGCCGCCTCCACGTCAGGCGGCACGCCGGCGCCTGGCGGCGGCGGCACCGCGCCGGGGATCGGGGCCGATTGCTGCGCGGGGGCCGGGGTCACCGACCCCGCCAGCATCACCGCCAGCATCGACACGAGCGTCACAACCGCCGTCAGCCTCCGCATCTCGCCTCCGTCCGCCCCGCCATCCGACCGGCCAAGGGCGAAGCAACGATCACCGGGTGCCCCCCGCGTCCATCGCGGGCGAGAGGTTCGAGGTCCCATGGCAGGACCGCGCTCACCCTGTCTGACGTGCGTGCGGCCGAAGCGTTTCATCATGAAGCGGGGCTCTCCGCACACATATTGGTTGGTCGGGTCGCTCAGTCTCCTGCGTCTGAAAGCACGTCGACTCACGGGACGCCGTCTCGCCCGCTCCGCCGCGGTGCCGGTCAGCGGTTCGCCATGGTACCGTCCACCCGTGCTACGCGGAGCCCTGCCGATCGCGCCTGCCTCGGCGGACGACGTCCCCGCCGTGATCGCGCTCATCGGGCGCGTGTTCGCCGAGTACGGCTTCGTCTACGACCCGGCGGTGGAGGTGCCTGACCTGCTAGCTTTCGCGCGCCACTACGCACCGCCGGCCGGCGCCTTCTTCGTCGTGCGCCGGGAGGAGGGGGTCGTGGGCTCGGTCGGCGTGGAGCGGATGGACGGCGACGCGGCCGAGTTGCACCGCCTCTACCTCGACGTGCATCTTCGGGGGCACGGCAGCGGGCGCGCGCTCGTGGAGACGGTTCTCAGCTGGTGCCGGCGCGAGGGCATCTCCGATCTCGTCCTCTGGTCCGACACGCGCTTCGACCGCGCGCATCGCCTCTACGAACGCATGGGCTTCCGGAGGACGGGCGAGCGCACTCTCGCCGGGGACGCGAACCAGAGTCGCGAGTACCGCTACGACCGCCCCGTGTCCTGAGGGCCGCCGGCGTCACAGCTCCACGATGCCGTCGCTCACCGGGCGGAGCCGCTCCAGCACCAGCGGGTCGTGGCCGGGCACGATGAGGTCCGGGGCCCCGGCGAGCTCCTTGACCCTGGTGAAGGCGTGGTAGGTGCCGGGCAGGTCGTGCAGCGTGTTGAAGGGGATGTCCTCCTGGACGTTCCGGTAGTAGTGGGAGGCGTCCGAGGCCACCACCGCCTGGCCCCGCTCCGTGGCCACGGTGACGATCTGCATCCCGGCGGTGTGCCCGCCGACCTTGTGCACGCGCACGCCCGGCACGATCTCGCGCTCGCCGTCGACGAACTGCAGCCGCCCCTCGTAGTTGAGCCGGATCAGCGCGCACATGTCGTCGACCTCGATCGAGTGGCGGAAGGCAGGGCGGCTGGCGTGGCGCCCGGTGTAGAAGGCCATCTCCGCGTCCTGCACGTAGAACGTGGCCCGCGGGAAGAGGGCCAGGTTGCCCACGTGGTCGTAGTGGAAGTGGCTGACGACGACGTGCTCCACCCGCTCCGTGTCGATGTCGATCGCGGCGAGGCCGTTGGCCGGACAGCGCAGGAACTGGCGGCCGCGCCGCGTGCCCACCTCCTTGGTGAAGCCGAGGTCGACCACCACCGTGTCGCGCCCATTGCGAAGGGCCCACACGAAGTAGTCCATGGCCATCGGCGTGTCGTGAGCGTCCTTGTAGAAGACCTCGCTCGACGAGGTCTTGCGGTGGGCGTAGCGGACGGCGTGGATGCGAAACGGCGCGACAGACATGGCCGAACCCCCCTTTCGTGTGCGAGAATTCTACCCGCTTCTCGGCCCATCCTGAACCCGGGAGGAATCATGCCGACACCGACGCCGTCCACATCCGCTCGCGACGAGGTTCGCCCCGTGGTGCCGAAGCTGATCGAGCTCACCGAGAAGGTCCTCTACGGCGACGTCTGGGAGCGCCCCGGCCTCTCCAAGCGCGACCGGAGCCTCATCACCGTGGCCGCCCTCGTCGCCCTCTACCGGAGCGATCAGCTCAAGGGGCACCTCGAGCGCGCGCTCGCCAACGGCGTCACCCGGGAGGAGATCGGCGAGCTCATCACGCATCTCGCCCTCTACTCCGGCTGGCCGACGGCCATGACCGCGGCCCGCATCGCCAAGGGCGTGTTCGAGACCCAGAAGTAGTCCCCCGCGCCGGTCGGTCCTGCGCGCAAGGAGGCACACATGGCGGTGGGCTTCATCGGACTTGGCACCATGGGCGCCAGCATGGCGTCGAACCTTCAGAAGGCCGGCCACTCGCTGGTGGTCCACGACGTGCGCAAGGAGGCGGCCGCCCCGCACCTGGCCGCCGGGGCCGCCTGGGCCGACTCGCCGCGCGGCGTGGGCGAGGCCGCCGACGTCGTGTTCACCTCGCTCCCCGGCCCGCCGGAGGTCGAGGCCGTGGCCCTCGGGGCGGACGGCCTGCTCTCGTCCATGCGGCGAGGCGGCGCGTTCTTCGACCTGTCCACCAACTCCCCGAACCTGATGCGGCGCATCCACGCCGCCTTCGCGGAGCGGGGCATCCACGTGCTCGATGCGCCCGTGAGCGGCGGGCCCCGCGGGGCGAAGACGCGCAAGCTCGCCCTCTGGGTGGGCGGAGAGGAAGACGTCTTCGGCAAGCACAAGGCCCTGCTCGACGCCATCGGCGACCGCGCGCGCTACGTCGGGCCCATCGGCGCCGGGTCGGTGGCCAAGCTCGTGCACAACTGCGCGGGCTACGCCGTCCAGTGCGCCCTGGCCGAGGTCTTCAGCATGGGTGTCAAGGCCGGGGTGGAGCCGCTCGCGCTGTGGGAAGCGGTGCGCCAGGGCGCCGGCGGCCGGCGGCGCACCTTCGATGGGCTGGCCGACCAGTTCCTGCCCGGCGTCTACGACCCGCCCGCGTTCGCCCTGAAGCTCGCCCACAAGGACGTCACGCTGGCCACGGCGCTCGGGCGGGAGCTCGGGGTCCCCATGCGCATGGCCAACCTCGCCCTGGACGAGCTCACCGAGGCCCTCAACCGGGGCTGGGCCGGCCGCGACTCCCGCGTCGCGATGCTGCTCCAGCTCGAGCGCGCGGGGGTGGAGATCGCCGTCGCCGCCGACCGCCTGCGCGAGGCGCTCCAGCGCGACCCTCCGGCCTGAGCGGCGGCGTGACGAGGCGCCGCCGTGCCCCGGTCGATCCGGCGGGGGCCGGCCCCCGCGCGCGAGGCCCGGCGGCGCCCGAGCTGTTCCTGTCCGGCATCCGCCGGATCGCCGGGCGCGCGCCCGGCGACGGCTTTCCGTGGTCGGTGCCGGTCTTTCGCGCCCTCGAGGAGCTCGACTTCCGGTCGCCCGTAACCTTTCTCGTGGGGGAGAACGGGTCGGGCAAGTCCACCCTCCTCGAGGGGCTCGCCGTCGGCATGGGGGCGGTGGCGATGGGCAGCCGCGACCTCGCGCGCGACGAGACCCTCGCCGGGGCGCGCGAGCTGGCCCGCGGCTATCGCTTCCTGCGCCGCCAGACCCCGCGGGTGCGCATGTTCCTGCGCGCCGAGGACGTGTTCGGCTTCACGCGCCGGGTGGCCGGGCAGATGGCCGAGCTCGCCGAGATCGCCGACGAGGTCGACCGGAGCCTGCCCGCGAACGCGACGGGCCGCGGGCGCGCGGTGGGATCGGTCACCGGCCAGCGCGTCGCGCTGGCCGCCCGCTACGGCGAGGATCCCCGCGCCCGGTCCCACGGCGAGACGTTCCTCGCCCTCATGCGGAGCCGCCTGGCCCCGCGCGGGCTCTACTTCCTCGACGAGCCCGAGACGCCGCTCTCGCCCGTCCGCGTCCTCGCCCTGATGGCCCTGATCCGCGAGCGCGTGCCCCAGGAGTGCCAGTTCGTGATCGCCACCCACTCGCCGATCCTCATGGCGCTGCCCGGGGCCGACATCCTGCTGCTCGAGGACGACCGCTGCCGCCGGGTGGCCTACGGCGAGACCGAGCACGTGCAGATCACGCGCGCCTTCCTGAACGACCCCGAGGCCTTCCTCCGCCACCTCTGACCGGGGTTCGCCCGGTGAGCCGTCACTCGTCGGGGCGCTCCACGTCGCACGTGTAGGGAGTCAGCTGGCATCACGGGCCGATCCGGCTGGCGACGGGCCTCGCCGCCCGAACTCTGCGCGGAGCCGCGACCCACGCGGCCACGGCGGACGCGGCGATGGCGAGGGCGGCGACGGCAAACGCGATCTGATAGCTGCCGGTGACGTCGAAGAGCCAGCCTCCGAGGAACGGCCCGATGAAGCCGCCGAGTCCGCCGCCGCCCTGGGCGGCCCCGAGAATGACTCCCAGGTGCCGTCCCGCGAAGAGGTCGGCCGGGATGGCCGCCAGCAGGGAGATGCGCATCCCGAAACCCACCCCCGACACCACGTAGCCGAGCAGGAGCAGGAGGTCTTCGGGGCGGTCGAGCCAGCCCAAGCAGCCGATGCCCGCGATCCCGATCGCCGAGCCGAGCGCGAAGACCCACTCCCTGCCCCAGCGATCAGAGAGGGCGCCGCCGATCACGTTCCCCGCGACCGTGCACGCGCCGCCCAACCCAAACACCCACCCGAGCGTGACGGCGCTGAAGCCACGATCGAGGGCGTGAGCGACCTGGTGCGTCGTGACGATCTGGTATCCGATCACGCCGAACCCCCACATCGCGAACACTGCCCAGAACGGGACGCTGCGGAGCGCCATGCCCAGCGTCCAGTCACCGGCGGTCCCCGGCGCCCGCCCGGCCGTCGTCTCGCGCCGGCCATCGACGTTCTCGTGCGGCTCGCGATACAGGAAGGCGGCGAGCGGAATGGTCACGACCGCCACGAGGATGCCGAACATCGCCAGCGCCGCGCGCCAGCCGAAGACGACGATCAGGTACGTGTTCATCGGGTAAAAGATGATGGCGCTGGCCGAGGCGCCCGCGCTGATGACCCCCATCGCCACGCCACGCGAACGAACAAACCACCGGCTGACGATGGCGGCGGCCGGAACCTGAATGCTGGCGATGCCCGCGCCGCCGAGGATGCCGAACGCGAGGTAGTACTGCCAGATCGTCGTCACCTGACCGGTCAGCACGAGGGCCCCGCCGAGGAGCAGCCCTCCCACCGGCACCACGACCCTGGCGCCCCAACGGTCGTAGAGCCAGCCGGCCAGGGGCGAGAAGACGAGGAGCAACAGCCAGCTCAACGAGTAGCCGAGCGCCGCCTCTCCGCGTCTCCAGGAAAACTCGCCGAGGAGCGCGACGTAGAACGCGGCGAACGTCGAGCGCACCGACCAGGCGAGCGAGTTGACGGTGGCGGACACGCCGACCACGACCCAGCCATACGGCGACTGCCCCTCAGTCCAGCGCGGGTTCACGCTCATCCACGGTGGGTATGACACCGGAAACCAGCGGATGTGAAGCGGCGGCCGGCGGGCGTGGAGAGCGAGCGAAACACAGGGAGGACGGTCGCACGGTCAGGCGGACCGGCGTCGACCAATATGGGCAGTCCCCACTCAGGCCGCGCCGAGCCGGGCCGATCGTCACACGGGCAGGGGTGGCGCGACCGCCATGGCGCCACTGACTCTAGCACCTCTCGCGCCACTCCGCCGGCTCGGGTGTGCCGGCTCGGGTGTGCCGGCTCGGGCGCGCCGCCTCTGATAATCCTTGAGCCATTTTCGCCTGCCCGGACACTTCACGTTTCTCTTCTCCCCGTACGGTGAGACGTTCTACTGGTCCATGGACGGCGAGAAGGAGACGTCACGAGTGAGAAGGCGAGGATGACGAGCGTACGCGAGATCCTGGGCGGCGACCGGTCGACGGCCCGCCCGAGGAGACCAGATCATGGCCAAAGCATGGCGCCTGGGCGATTGCGTCCGCCTCCCGGAATGGCCGCATCGGACGGGTCCGGGATGGATCCGGAAAGAGATCCCGGCCCTCCAGCGTCCTCGACGACCCCGAGGCCTTCCTCCGCCACCTCTGGACCGCGCCTCGGTCAGTGAGCGCTCATCCGCGCCGGGGCGCTCGACGTCCCGGCGGCCGTGCGGCGCTGGACCCTCGCGCGGCGCCGTACACCGCGAGCTCCTCGCGCACCACCCGCCGTACGACGTCCACCGTCGACCGCCGGTGGACGTGCTCGAGGAGCGCGTCGTTGATCAGCGTCTGGTAGTTGCCGCCGCCCACCCTGTCCACCAGGGTCCGGAAGTACTCGAGCACAGCGTTGTCGAGGCGAATCGAGATCTTCGTCTTTCCGGGCGGGGGCGTGACAACTGGCCCGCGCCTCGCACGCGAGAAATCGATGTCGCGATACTTCTCAGCTCCGACCTTTCTCATAGGCTCCCCTCTGGCGCTTGCTGGCTCTCCACGCGGCGATCATCCGGATCACGTCCGGCTCCCGGTACGCGTAGACAACCACCAGGAGGTTCGCCTGATCGCTGAGCCCGAGAGTGACGAACCGTCACTCTCCAACCGCGTCGGGATCCTCCCGGGTGAGAGCGAACGCATCCTCCAGGACCGTGATTGCCTCTGCGAAGCGGATCCCATGGGCATCGTGGTTCGCCGCCGCCTTCCGTGGGTCCCACTTGAACCGCACCCGGTCATGGTATAGACGTTTGTCCTCTTCCCCAAGACGAGTCCGACCCGCCAGGGGTGTGCTCGTCCGCCACCGCTGGCCGCGGGCCTCGTGCGGGGAGCGCTCAGCCCCGCCTGGTGCTCGCCGTCCCGGCGGCCGTGCGGCGCCGCACCCTCGCGCGACGCCATTCGGCCTTCTGGCTGGAGCCACGAAGGGGCTGGCGCACTCGCTGTTCACCCGGGGGCCGAAGACAAGCGGTTGGTGAACCCCCGATGCTAGGCTGGCTCCATGGCAAGTCGAAGCGAGGATTGGCTGCGACAAGGACGTCGCGACCTTGACCACGCGCGGCGGGCGCACGTGGGAGGAGATCACGAGTGGGCGTGCTTTGCCGCGCATCAAGGGGCCGAGAAGGCGCTGAAGGCCGTCTTCCAGGCCCGCGGCGAGGAGGCATGGGGTCACACCGTGTCCGAGCTTCTCACCGCGCTCCTCCGGGGCCGCGCTCCCGCCGACCCGCTCATGGTGCGGGCGAAGGCGCTCGACAAGCACTACATCCCGACCCGCCATCCGAACGGGTTCCCGTCGGGGGCGCCCATGGACTACTACACCGCGGAGGATTCGACGAAGGCGATCGAGGATGCTGAAGCGATCATTCGGTACGGTGAAGGTCTTCTCGCTGGATCGACCGGCAATCCGTAGGGCGCTCGAGGACCTGGTCGAGCAGCGCTACCGACCGGATCCCAACGTCGCCGCCGTCTACCTGTTCGGCTCCTTCGCCCGAGGCAACGCCGTCCCCGGGAGCGATGTCGATCTTCTCGTCGTGGTCCGCGATGACCAACGTCCTCCGCGCGACCGCATCCCCGATTACCTGCCGCACGGCTTCCCCGTCGGGGTGGACGTGATCCCGTGGACGCAGGCCGAGCTGGACGAGCGGCTCGCCGCCGGGGACCGGATGGCTCAC
>DATKEI010000461.1:0-7562 GCA_035544455.1 Binatia bacterium
CACGCCAAGGAGCGCTACGTCCTCTTCGTGCGCCCGCGCGACCGGGAGATGGAGACGTGGAACGGCCGCCGGGCCGGGGTGGAGGGCGCGATCGCGGTCTACGGAGCGGACACGGCCTATCCGGTCGAGGAGCTGGACGGAAAGCTCCGCGAGCACGTGGCCGACCGGCCGGCCATCTTCTACCGGACCGGCAACGAGGCCTTCGACCAGAAGGTGCTGCGCCTGCTCGACCAGTCGCGCGTCATGCGCGCGCGCGGGATCCCGGCCCCCACCCGCATCGAGGATCCCACGCCCATCGTCCACGAAATGCGCCTCCGGCGCTCCCCGGCCGAGATCGTCTCGCAGCGGCGCGCCGCCGCCCTCAGCCGCGACGCCCACGTCGAGGCCATGCGCTACGCCGCGCCGGGGCAGTACGAGTACGAGGTGCAGGCGGCCATCGAGTTCGTCTTCCGGGCCGGCGGCTCGCGCCGGAACGCCTACCCGTCCATCGTGGCCTCGGGCGCGAATGCCTGCATCCTGCACTACCAGGAGAACAACCGGCGGATGGAGGACGGCGACCTGCTCCTCATCGACGCCGGCTGCGAGTACGGCTACCAGAGCGCGGACATCACCCGCACCTTCCCCGTGAACGGCCGCTTCCGCCCGCCCCAGGCGGCAGTGTACGAGGTCGTCCTCCGCGCCCAGCTCGCCGCCATCGCCGCGGCCCGGCCCGGGGCCCTCCACGAGGACGTCCACGCCGCTGCGGTGCGCGTGCTCACCGAGGGCCTCGTCGCGCTCGGCCTCCTGCCCCGCAGCGTCCCGGACTCCCTCGCCATGCATCACTACCGGGAGTTCTACATGCACGGCACCAGCCACTGGCTGGGCATGGACGTGCACGATGTCGGGGACTACCGGATCCGCGGAGCCTCGCGCCCGCTCGAGGCGGGCATGGTGCTGACGGTGGAGCCCGGGCTCTACATCGACCCCGACCGCGATAGCGCGACGTTCTGGCTCCGCGAGTACAGCGAGACCGAGCAGAACGAGCGGCGGCTCCGCCTCGGACCCGCGGCGGCCCGGCGCCTCGAGGACGAGGAGAAGGGCCGGGCCAGCTCGGTGGTCCATCCCATCCCCGCCGAGTTCCGCGGGATCGGCATTCGCATCGAGGACGACGTGCTCATCACCGCCGACGGCAACGAGGTGCTTACCACGGGCACACCCAAGAGCATCGAGGACGTCGAGGCCGCCTGCCGGCAGCGGCCCCGCCTCCCGCGTTGACCGGCTCGCCGCTCCACTCGCGCCACCACTCAGCGCCGCCGGCGCCTCACCCTCTGGCGTCCTGAGCCGGAAGTTCGTCGACTCACAGCGCCGGGCGGGGTGGGGGCCCTCCCCGCGGGACCGTATCTTCTGCGCAGCGCCGAAGCGACCCACCACCCATCTCGTGGCCCCATTGAGCGCCGGCGCGCTTCCGCAACTCAGCGTGTCCCGCGGGGAGGGCCCCCACCCCGCCCGGCGCCTTGTCGACGCATCCCTGACTCGGACACCAGACTTTGGACTAGAGGGCGGCCCGGCGGGCGGGCTGGGCCGCCCCGGCGGAGGGCGTCTCGACGCGGATGCGCATGCCGTAGAAGGACCGCCAGACGAACACCAGCGAGACCGCGAAGAACACCGCGGCGAGCACGTGGCTCAGCACAGGCCCGCGATCGGCGGTGAGCGTCACTGCCAGCTCCACGGCAAGGAGCCCGAAGAGCGTGGTGAACTTGATCACGGGGTTCAGGGCCACCGAAGAGGTGTCCTTGAAGGGGTCGCCCACGGTGTCGCCCACCACGGTGGCCGCGTGCAATGGCGTCCCCTTCTCCTTGAGCTCCACCTCCACCACCTTCTTCGCGTTGTCCCACGCCCCGCCGGCGTTGGCCATGAACACCGCCTGGTAGAGCCCGAACACGGCGATCGAGATCAGGTAGCCGATGAAGAAGTAGGGCTCGAGGAAGGCGAAGGCCAGGGTGGAGAAGAACACGGTGAGGAAGATATTGAACATCCCCTTCTGCGCGTACTGCGTGCAGATCTCCACGACCTTCTTGCTATCGGTGACGGACGCCTTGGTGACTCCCTCGAGCCGGATGTTGGCCTTGATGAACTCCACCGCCCGGTAGGCGCCCGTGGTCACCGCCTGGGTGGAGGCCCCGGTGAACCAGTAGATGATGGCGCCTCCCGTGATCAGGCCGAGGAGGAACGGCGGGTGGAGGAGGGAGAGCTTGTCCAGGTTCTGGGTGAGCCCCGCCGTCAGCACCACGATGATCGAGAAGATCATGGTGGTGGCCCCCACCACCGCGGTGCCGATCAGGACCGGCTTGGCGGTGGCCTTGAACGTATTGCCCGCCCCGTCGTTCTCCTCCAGGAGGTGCTTGGCCGTCTCGAACTTGACGTCGAAGCCGAAATCCTTCTTGATCTGGGACTTGACGTTCGGGATCTCCTCGATCAGCGAGAGCTCGTAGACGGACTGCGCGTTGTCGGTGACCGGGCCGTAGGAGTCGACGGCGATTGTCACCGGCCCCATGCCGAGGAAGCCGAAGGCGACCAGCCCGAACGCGAATACCGCGGGCGCGACCATCAGCGCCTCCAACCCGGCCGTGCTCACGCCGTAGGCAATGGCCATGAGCCCGACGATCACGATACCCAGCCAGTACGCGCTGAAGTTGCCGGCGACAAGGCCGGACAGCACGTTGAGCGATGCCCCGCCCTCGCGCGAGGACGTCACCACCTCGCGGACGTGGGCCGATCCGGTCGAGGTGAAGAGCTTCACCAGCTCGGGGATGATGGCCCCGGCCAGGGTCCCGCAGGTGATCACGGTGGAGAGCTTCCACCACAGCGTGCCGTCGCCGAGGTCGCCGACGAGCACCCACGAGGCGGCGTAGGTCATCGCCACCGAGACCCCGGAGGTCAGCCACACCAGGCTGGTCAGCGGGGCCTCGAAGTTCATCTTGCTGGCCCCCGCGTACCTGGCGCGCGCCACGCTCTCGTTGATCAGGTAGGACGCCCCGCTGGCCACGATCATGAGAACGCGCATCATGAAGATCCAGATGAGCAGCTGGACCTGCACCACCGGGTCGCGCACGGCGAGGATGATGAACGCGATCAGGGCCACCCCGGTCACGCCGTAGGTCTCGAAGCCGTCGGCGCTCGGGCCCACCGAGTCGCCGGCGTTGTCCCCCGTGCAGTCGGCGATGACGCCGGGGTTGCGGGCGTCGTCCTCCTTGATGTTGAAGACGATCTTCATCAGGTCGGAGCCGATGTCGGCGATCTTGGTGAAGATGCCGCCGGCGATGCGGAGGACGGATGCTCCCAGCGACTCGCCGATGGCGAAGCCAATGAAACACGGCCCGGCGTAGTCGCCGGGGATGAACAGGAGAATGCACAGCATCAGGAACAGCTCGACGCTAATCAACAGCATCCCGATCGACATGCCCGCCTTGAGGGGGATCGCGTACACCGGGTACGGCTCGCCGCGCAGGCTCGCGAAGGCGGTCCGCGAGTTGGCAAAGGTATTGATGCGGATGCCGAACCAGGCCACGCCGTAGCTGCCGGCGATCCCGACGAGGCTGAAGAACAGGATGACGAAGACCCGGTACGCGTCGAACTGCAGGAGGAATCCGAAGTAGAGCACCAGAATGACGCCGATGAATGCTTCCAGGATGAGGATGAACTTGCCCTGGGTGATGAGGTAGGTCTTGCAGGTCTCGTAGATCAGCTCCGAGATCTCCCGCATGGATTCGTGCACGGGCAGGTTCTTGAGCTGCCCGTAGATGACGAGCCCGAAGACGAGGCCCAGGACGCAGACGCCCAGGCCCCAGATCAGGAGGGTCCGCCCGCCCACGCCTCCGGCGAACTGCGCCTGGCCGAGGTCGGGGATGCGGAGGTTGGCCTCTCCGCCCACGTGGGGGGCCGCGGCGGCGGGCGGAGGGCCCGATGGCGTCTGGGCCAGCGCGGCGGGGGCCAGAGCCAGGGTCGCGACGGCAAGTACGATCACGAGCGGGAGAGCCCGGGCGAGCGCCCGCCCCGCGGTACAGCGCCATGCGTTCATGTGAGCCTCTCCTGAAGCGGGTCTGGAGTGGAGCCCCGGGTCTTCCCTCGAGGCGCCCGGGGAGCGGGCGGCCCAGTATACATTTGAGGCCTCCGAATTGGGCAGGGGGAATCTTCCCCTCCTCCGAGTCGCGCCCGCGGGCCTCGGGCGGTCGCCGGCGCCAGATGACCGGCAGCGCTCCGGGAGTCGCCGGAGCAGGCAGCGGCGTCGTGGTAGCATGACCGCGATCCGCCGCGCGCAAGCCCGTCGACGGGCCCGATGCCGGCCGGCGCCGCCTGACAAGACGCGGACAGAGCACCCCTCGATCCGACGGGAGACCTCCGGTGTTCCCTTACCGAGACGAGAACGAGACGCAGCGCACGGCGTTCCTCACGTATGGCTTCATCGCGCTCAATGTGCTGGTCTGGATCGCCGTGCAAGGGGCGGGCGCGATGCTGCCGCTCGCCCGGTCCGTGTGCGATCTGGGCCTCATTCCCGGCGAGCTCACCGGGCTCGTGCCGCCCGGCACGAGATTCCCCATCGGCGAGGGCCTCGCGTGCGTGACCGACCCGGGCCGCCAGGTCTCGCACCTGGTGACCTCGATGTTCCTGCACGGGTCGTGGATGCACCTGCTCGGCAACATGTGGTTCCTGTACCTCTTCGGCAATAACGTCGAGGACGCCATGGGACCGGGTCGCTTCGCGATCTTCTACCTTGTGACGGGACTGGCCGCGGCTCTCGCCCAGGTGATCACGAGCCCGGCCTCGGTCATTCCCATGGTCGGAGCGTCGGGCGCGATCAGCGGCGTCATGGGCGCCTACCTCGTGCTGTACCCGCGCGTGCGGGTGTTCTGCCTCGTCTTCCTCGGGTTCTTCGTGACGTCCATCGCCGTTCCGGCCTGGGTGATGCTGATCTACTGGCTTGGCATCCAGTTCGTGAGCGGCCTCGCCGCGTTTGCGAGCGAGGTCAGCGGCGGCGTCGCCTTCTGGGCCCATGTCGGGGGATTCGTGGCGGGCGTGGTCCTCGTCAAGCTGCTCGCGCGCCCAGCGTACGTGGCCGCCCACACCGCGCACCACTGGTCGCCCCGCCGCGTCGCCTTCCGGCGCTGACGGGCACCGGGGTCCGCCCGCGCCGCGGCATCACCAGCGCTCGTCGTGCACCAGCTCGGCGAGCGGCCGCCGGGGCCGGGCCACCGCCGCCGGCGGCGCCGCCCTCGCCGGATCGACGTAGCCAAAGCCGATCACCCGGTTGATGGCAAGGCCCTCGGGGATGCCCAGCACGCGTGCCACCTCCGGCTCCGGCAGGTGGGCAGGGCACGAGCCGATGCCCTGGCTCCATGCCGCCAGCATCATGTTCTGGGCGCACCGCCCGGCGTCGAACGCGTGCCCCTCGGTCTGGACGATGGCGATGGCCACGGGCGCCCGCGCCATCCAGCGGCCGAACGGGCTCAGGGCCCCCAGCGCGGCCACCCCCTCGCGGCTCCGGACGACGACGAACCGGTTCGGCTCGCGGTTCTTCGAGCTGCCGGTCATCCGGCCGGCCTGGAGGATGCGCCGCAGCCCCTCCTCGGGGATCGGGGTGGGCAGGAACGCGCGCTGGTCGCGCTTGCGGAGGATGGCGTCGTAGGCGTCCATGAGTCCGGATTCTACGCGAGCGGCCGGAGACCGGCGCCTCCCGCCCCTCGCCTCGGGGTCCCGAGGCGGCGAGCCGCGCCGCTGCCCGTCCTCGGGGATCCCAGCGGCCGCCGCAGCGCGGCCGCTCCACTCGGAACAGGCCGTGTGCCATCCGGGTGCTGGCGCACGAGCACGGCATGGTCCGCGCCGGGTGCCCATGCCCGGTGGTGGTACAGTAACAAGCCCGCGGTCCGGCACCTCCGATCGCGGACGTCGCGGCGAGGACGACCCGCAGCTCCTGACGAGCACCAGACGCGCGCAGCCGGAGGACTCGACGGATGACCGCCATGACCCCCAGCAAGCTCATGGGTGCCGAGGTCAAGCGCAAGGAAGACCCGCGCATGATCACCGGCACCTCCACGTACGTGACGGACATCAGCCTGCCCGGCATGCACTACGTCGCCTTCGTGCGGAGCCCCCACGCCCACGCCCGGATCCGCGGCATCGACACCGCCGCGGCCCGGCACGTGCCCGGGGTCCGCATGGTCGTGACGGGCGAGGAGATCCGCAAGCTCACCGCCCCCATTCCCCCCGCGGGGTCCGTGGGCGAGGGCGGCGCCGCTGCCGCCGAGCCCGGGCGCCAGCACTACGCGCTGGCGGTGGGCCGGGTGCGCCACGTCGGCGAGCCGGTGGCCGCCGTGGTGGCGGCGTCCGAGAGCGCCGCCTACGACGGAGCCGAGGCGGTCGCGGTGGACTGGGAGCCGCTCCCCGCCGTCACCGACATGTGGGCGGCCATGGCCGAGGGCGCTCCGAAGCTCCACGACGACGCCGCGAAGAACATCGAGCACCAGAACCAGATCAAGACGGGCGATCCCGACGCGGCCTTTGCCAAGGCGCGGCGCATCGTGAAGCAGCGCATGGTGAGCCAGCGGCTGTCGGGCGTGCCCATGGAGCCGCGCGCCTGCGTGGCCGCCCCCGATCCCCTGACCGGCGGCATCACCGTCTGGGCCACCCATCAGGCCCCGCACAACCTGCGCGGCGATCTCGCCAGCGTCCTCGGTATGCCGGTGAACCTGATCCGCGTCATCAACCCCGACATGGGCGGCGGCTTCGGCGTGAAGTTCGGCTGCTACCCCGAGGACGTGGTCCTGGCCGCCATCGCTCGGGCTCATCGCCTCCCCCTCCGCTGGACCGAGACGCGGGTCGAGCACATGCTGGCCACCACTCACGGCCGCGCCCAGGTCGCCGACATGGAGGCCGCGGTCGAGGACGACGGCACCATCACCGCCCTGCGCATGAAGGTGACGGCCGACATCGGCGCCTACCCCGTCTTCACCTTCATCCCGGACCTCACGCTGTTCATGGGGGTGGGGGTCTACAGGATCCCCAGCGTGGATCTCGAATCCACCTGCGTCTTCACCAACACGACCAGCGTCGCGGCGTACCGCGGGGCGGGGCGGCCGGAGGCGGCGTACTACGTCGAGCGGCTCGTCGACATCGTCGCCGCCGAGCTCGGCAGGCCCCCCGAGGAGATCCGCCGGAAGAACTTCATTCCGCCCGGAGCCTTCCCGTACCAGACGCCGACGGGACAGCGCTACGACAGCGGCGAGTACGATCGCGCCCTGACCCGCGCCCTCGAGATCGCCCGGGTGGACGCCCTCCGCGCCGAGCAGCGGGAGCGGCTCGCCCGGAAAGACCCCCGGCTTCTCGGCATCGGCCTGGCCTGCTACGTGGAGATGTGCGGCTTCGGCCCCTACGAGAGCGCGGTGGTGCGCGTCGACCCCTCGGGCACGGTGACCGCGTACACCGGGACGTCGGCCCACGGCCAGGGGCACGAGACGACGTTCGCCCAGATCATCGCCGACCACCTGGGCGTGGACTTCGACCGCATCATCGTGCGCCACGGCGACACC
>DATKEI010000462.1:0-2335 GCA_035544455.1 Binatia bacterium
CCCGTCACTCCGCGGCGGCGTCGGCGCGGTCTGGCCGGCGGCGGCGCCCCGCGCTCGCTCCCGCGCTCACCGCGGCCCGCCGGCGCGAGCCGGACCGGCCCGTGTCCTCGATCGCCCGGTAGATGGCCGCCTTGATGTCGCCCCGGCTCGGCAGCGCCGCGCCCTCGAGCGGCGGGCTGTAGGGCACGGGCACTGGGGCCGCACACACGCGCTGCACGGGCGCCCGGAGGGCGCGGAACGTCGTCGGGTCCTCGGCGATCAGCGCGGCGATCTCCGCGGCCGCCGAGCACGTGGCGGGCGCTTCGTCGACGACGACCAGCCGGCCCGTCTTCCGCACCGACGCCCGGATCGTCGCGACGTCCATCGGCACGAGGGTGCGGGGGTCTATGACCTCCACCGAGATGCCCTCGCCGGCAAGCTCCTCGGCCACCGCCAGCGCCTCCCGAACGTAGTAGGCGAGCCCCACCACCGTCACGTCGCGCCCGACGCGCTTCACCTCCGCCACCCCGATGGGCACCAGATGGTCCCCGTCCGGCACGGGCCCGGTCGACGTGTTGAGCCGGCTGCACTCGAAGGAGACGACGGGGTTGTTGTCGCGGATCGCGCTCTTGAGCAGACCCTTGGCGTCGGCGGGCGTGGCGGGCAGGACGATCTTGAGGCCGGCCAGGTGCATCCACATCGAGTACGGGCTTTGCGAGTGCTGGGCGGCGAGGCCGATGCCCCCGCCGGTGCTGCACCGGTAGGTCACGGGAAAGTCGGCTTGCCCACCGAACATGTACCGGATCTTGCTCGCCTGGTTGACGATCTGGTCCATGGCCACGAACGAGAACGTCACCATGCGCCAGTTGACGATGGGGCGGAACCCGCTGCCGGCCACCCCGAGCCCCATGCCCGTCAGCACCGCCTCGGAGATGGGCGTGAAGCGCGCCCGCGCCGGCCCGAACTCCTTGACGGGATCGCCGGTGAAATCCGTCCCCATGGTGATGACCCGGGCGTCGCGGCGCATCTCCTCCGCCACCGCCTCGTCGAGGGCCTGCTGGAAGGTAATCTCGCGCATCCCCGCGTCCTCCGCTCAGTCCGCGAACATGTCGACGAGGAGGTCCTTGGGATCGGGAAACGGGCTCGCGTCGGCGAAGGCGATCGCGTCCTCGATCTCGCTCTTGACGCGCGCGCGGAGGGCCTCGATCTCGTCCGCGGTGAGCAGGCCGCGATCCAGAGCGTAGCCGGCGAGACGAGCGATGGGATCGCGGGCCTTCCAGGCGGCAATCTCCTCGGCCGGGCGCGTCTCCGCCGGGATGGCGGCGCGCATGGCGTGAAAGTGCCAGCGATAGGTCTTGCACTCGAGAAGGCTCGAGCCCTCGCCGCGGCGGGCGCGGGCCACCGCCTCGGCCGTCGCCGCGCGCACGGCCAGCACGTCGTTGCCGTCGACGATGGCGCCGGGCATCCCGAACGCGGCGGCGTGGCCGGCGATGTCGGGGCCGGGATGCTGCACGCCAACCGCGTTGTTGGCCGCGTACTGGTTGTTCTCGCAGATGAACACGATGGGCAATCGCCACACCCCGGCGATGTTCAGCGCCTCGTGGAACTCGCCCTCGGCGGCGGCGCCGTCGCCGAAGAAGCACACGGCCACGCCGCCCTTGCCCTCGAGCTGGGCGGCGAGCGCAGCGCCGCAGGCGATGGGCAGGCCGCCCCCGACGATCCCGTTGGCCCCGAGCATGCCAACGGCGAAGTCGGCGATGTGCATGGAGCCCCCCTTGCCCTTGCAGTAGCCGTCCACGCGCCCGAACAGCTCGGCCATCATCCGGCGGATGTCGGCGCCCTTGGCGATGCAGTGGCCGTGGCCGCGATGGGTGCTCGTCACCCGGTCCGTCACCGCCAGCACCGAGCACACCCCGACCGCCACCGCTTCCTGGCCCACGTACGGATGGACCGCGCCGTAGATCTTGCCGGCGACGCGAAGCTGGATGGCGCGCTCGTCGAACTCGCGGATGAGGATCATGGCGTGCAGCATCCCGGCAACCTGCGCCCTGTCGAGCTCCATTGCCTCACCTCCGTGGCCGGCGTCTGCCGCTCCGGACGACCCGGGCGGCGCCGGTGTCCTGCATCCGAAGGCTGCCGCCCTTCTCCCCCGCTCCTGTCTAGCCCGAAGTTCCCCGGTCGAGATGCCTGCTACAGCCGGGGGACACTTCGCTCTAGTGTCCTGAGTCGAAAGTTCGTTGACTCACGGCGCCGGGTGGGGTGGGGGCCCTCTCCGCGGGACCGTATCTTCTGCGGATCGCCGAAGCCACCCACCACCCATCTCGTGGCCCCATTGAGTGCCGGCGACGCTCCCGCG
>DATKEI010000463.1:0-13714 GCA_035544455.1 Binatia bacterium
CCTCAGCATGCGCCGCGTCGAGCCCTTCGTCGAGGACCCGGCGATCGAGAGCGTGAGAAAGAAGGCGCCCGCCGAGGGCTCGCCGACCGGGGCGTCCGGACGCACTCCATAGGAACGGTCGCGTCGTGGACGACCGCCGGCAGGTACTCCTGGAGCTGAGTGTGCATGGCCGTCCCCTCCATGGTGGGCGTACCTCTGGAGCAACACCGGTGCCAGGGATGCCAGGCGCGCCGCGGCGTGGCGGGCGATCGACGTCGGCGCGATCATCACGTGTGCCCTTGCATGTGCGTGAGCGCCTGCGCCTCGAGCGCCAGGCCGCCGCCGAGATTGGACCGGAGCCGCGGAAGGGGGAAACGCATGGGGAGGCGATTCGTGACCGGTGAGTGATGGGCGTCGGGGTCGTCGTGCTCGTCGTCGTGGCGATCGCTGCCGGGTGGTGTCGCTGGAAAGGACGCGGGCCCGAGGGTCGGTGAGGCATCCGGGCCACAGATGGGGCAGCCGCTCCTCACCTGCCGGCCACGCCTGCCCGATCCGGCAATCGGCGAACTGCACGAGAACGCCGGCGGACCCATCGCTCTGGCGGGGCGGGCTGGGTGGGCGCGTGGCGACGGGGCCTGGCGCTCGACAAGATCGTGAACCACGCGGCCACCTTGCGCCACGTGTCTGGCGGCCAGCTCTCGGTGCCGCGGGTTGTGCGATGGCAACGGGCGCCGGCCAGCAGCTCGCCGCCCAGCGCACCCCCAGTGGAGAAGGCCGAGCGCGGCTGCCTGGTCTCCGCCTCGCTCGGTAGCGGGGCCCCGGGTCGTCCGGCCGACCGACGACCCGGGAGCGCCCACCGCCACACGTTCGGAGCTAGCCGGTAGAGATTCAGCCCCGCGGCGAGACCCAGCGGATCGCAACTGATGAACGACCCGAGAGCCGGATCGTAGTAGCGGTTCCGGTTGTAGTGCAATCCCGTCTTCGCATCGCAGTACTGTCCCTTCAGGCGCAGCGGCTGGTCGATGTCGGCGCGGACCACGCTCGTGAGTCCGGCATGGGGATCGTACCGAGCTTGCCAGACCACGGTGCCGCCGCCGTCGGTGACCTCCCGGGGCAGTCCGTTCGGGTCATTCTGGAAGACGAGGACGGTGCCGTCGGGCTCGATACGAGCCAGCGGTTCGAACATCCGGGGATAGTAGACGTACTCGCGCCCCACCCCGTCGGCCGAGCCCTCCCACAGGAGCGCATCGCCATCCCAGCGGAAGTCCGAGCGCCGGCCGTCCACATCCTTGAACACTCGCCGTCCCTGGGCATCGTATCCGTAGGAACAGACTGACACCAATCCGCTCTCGCGTGCGGTCTCCGCGTTCAGCAGCCGGCCGTGCGCACCCCAGGACAGGCGCAGCGTCTCATTCGCCTCGGTCCGCTCGCCGTTGGCATCGAACGAGTAGCCGCGGCCCTGGTATCGCCCCGTTCGGCGATACGTGTCGGCGCTGGCGCCTCCTTGCCACGTCATCTGGATCAGATCGTCAGCGGCATCGTGCTCGTAGTCCTGGACCTGCCCCTCGGGGCCGCGATACTGGCGAATCCGCCCGAGCGCGTCATACCTGAAGCGCTCGGGCCCCAGCGGGCCGTGATCGATCGCCACAAGCTCCCCGCCTCGATCGTAGCGGTACCCGACGCGCACGAGCGACCCTCGGGCCCCCTCCACGTCGCGGCCAGTCCGCCGTCCGCGGCCATCCGTGTGATAGCGGCGCCGGCAGCCCGTGGAGAACACCTCGGACGCGATGCGCCCCGCCGGGTCCCGGGATATGTCCACTTGAACCTGATCATTGATGACCACCCGGACGAGCGCGTTCAGGGCATCGTACTCGTAGCGCACGACATTCCCGGCGCTGCTGCGGCGCTCGGCCAGGTTCCCTGCGGGGTCGTGGGAGTATTCCACCGCGAAGCCATCGCACACCTCCTTCAGGAGACGGCCGGTGAGTCCAAACTCCCGTGCGATGGTCGTTTCGGGAGTGCGCGTGCCGACCACGTTCCCGTTGCGATCATACGCAAACGACTCGTGCCACCCGTTGGGGAGGCGCCGCTCGACGAGCCGCCCGATGGCGTCCGTGGTGATGGACATCGTGTTGCCGAGCGCGTCTTCCGTGAGGCAGAGCCGGCCACTCGGATCGTACGTGTATGTGACGGACTGTCCCCAGTAGTCGGTCTCCTCAACCGGCCGACCGAGCGCGTCCCGTCTCAGGGTGTAGATCTCCCCCCGAGGATTCACGATGGCGACCAGGCGCTCTTCGGTATCGTAGCGGTAGAGAATGGTGGCACCGTCGGCCCGAGTGCGGCGCACGAGTTGCCCGAGTCCGGCGTACTCGAACCGGGTGACGTGACCGTCCACGTCGCGATACAGGACGGGGTGATCGTCGGCGTCGTACTGGCAGGTGGCGCTGTCACCCCCGGGTGTCGTCGCTCGGATCAGGCGGGACTTCGCGTCGTACTCGTAGAGCCAGCGGAGTCCCGAGGGATCGGTCTGGTCGATCAGATTGCCGAGCGCGTCGAACGTGCAGCGGACGCTGCGTCCGTCCGGGGCGGTGATCTCCTGGGCCTGACCAAACCGGTTGACGTCGATCCGGCTGACATGACCGCGGGGATCCGTGACGGCCGTCACGCACCCGCGGTCGTCGTAGGAGTACGCGGTCGCCGCTGCGGTAGGACCGGTCTCACGCCGGAGGAGGCCGCGGTGGTCCCAGTCCTGCCGCCACCAGGAGCCATTCGGGTCCTTGGTGGCCATGGGCCGGTTGTCATCACTGTAGATCGTCTCGATGGTGGCGCCATCTGGCCGCACGAGGGTCAGCAGATTGCCCCGGTCGTCGTAGTGATAGTCGGTGCGGAGACCGCCGGGGTCGACGATCGCACAGGCGCGGCCGAGCGCGTCGTATTCGTAGCGCGTCAGCCCCCCGGTCGGGTCGAGCTCCCAGGCGGGAAGGGTCCAGTCGTTCAGCTGGATCGTCGCCACCTGGTGGAGGGAGTTGATCACGGTCAGGCGGCGGAGGACGGGGTCGTGGGCGAACCGGTAGTCGTACAGGCCGCCATCTCCCCAGGCATGATGGCAGCGGCCCGTGGGGCCAGCCGCGTCGTACTCGTAGTGGAAGGAGAGGCCGGTCCGCGACGTGTGTCGGATCAGCCGGTGATCGAGATACTGGAAGCGATACGGGTGTCCCAGCGCGTCGATGACGCTGACCAGGTCCCCGTCAGATGAATACTCGTAGCGGACCATCAGCCGCGGTTCGGCCGCGTCGGGAGGGTGCAGCTGCATCTCGTGGATCAGGCCGCGGCGCGATGTGACCTCGAGGGTCCGCCCCGCGCTCTCGACGATCTGCCGGAGTCCGTTGCCGTCGCGGACGTAGCGCAGATCGTTGCCGCAGAGGTTGGCGACTCGTTCGACGAGCGTCTCGGAATGAGCGGGGGTCGGGGGCGGGAACTCGTAGCGCGGTCCACGCCGGGGTTGAACGATCAGGAGGTCGTCGCGCCGACGGAGGATGGCGCCGTCGCCGAGCGCGCGGGCGGCCATCTCGGGCCGGGGGAGGTGCGGAAAGATCGAGCAGCGGCCCTGCCCGTCGTGGAAGGCCACCGTGCCATCGTCGTGGAGCGTCAGGCGCGCGTCGGCGGGTGTCTCCCAGCCATGGCCGCAGACCCCCAGCCGTTGACGGGCGGAGCCGTAGTGTCTCGTCCAGAGGAGCCGGATCGGCCCCGGGACCGAGAAGTCCTGCGGCGCGACGACGACTTCCCCCGTGACCAGGTTGACGGGCTCGGCGCGGAGCACCGAGCACTTCAGGAATCCCGCCTGGAGGCCGAGGGCATCCGCGAGGTGGCGCCGGAGGGGTGCGGTGACTCTGCTGAATGCCCTTGCCCCCTTGCCGGCCAGGGCGGAGAGCCCCTTCAACGCGCGGCCGATCCCCAGGGCGAGGAGGGAGGGCATGGGGACCCCGCCGATCACCACGTTGGGGCTGGAGCTGATGGTCGTCCCGACCATCGGGCTGAGCGGGGGGTCCTGAGGCCGCGGCGTGGTGAAGATGCAATGCTTGGTGATGTCCACCGCCACCCGCGCCGCCCGGGATCCCTCGATCCATACGCTGGAGGAGCCGAGAAAGATCTCGTACATCGGAAAGTAGCCGCCGCACCAGATCGCGAGCCCCATGTCGCCGCAGCGGGCGGCGGGCATGCCGTTGATCAGCGTCTGGCTGGCGCCGGACAGGATGGGTATGGGAATCACGGGGCCGGTGCTCGGCACGGCACGGGCGGGGCGGGCGGGATCAGGTTGGGCGGGTGGGCGTGGGCATGCGGGAGACCGACGTCCATGTCGGTGATGCGCACGGCCGGGAACGCGGGGAACGGAATCACGGAGAGCACCGACGAGATCATCTGCTCGACGCCGGTCAGGAGTGCGAACGTCGCGCCGACGGTTTTCAGCACTCCGTCGGCGTCCCGGATGGCCTCGACCTGGTTGCCGAGGGTGCTGGCCTGGGTCGCGATCGAGGCCACGGCCTGATCGACCGTCACGCGGTCCCACTCGCCGGGCATCGCGGCGGCGTCGACCCGAGCCTGCTGGGCGGGATCGCCGGCGAGAAACGCGGCCGGATCGCGCGAGGCGGCATCCATCCGGGCGGCCATCCCCTCGTAGCTGTGGGTCCAGACATCGAACGCGCCCGGCGGGGGAGAGGATGCCCCGCCCTGCATCTGCTGGGCGCTCTGCCCGCCGCGCGCGATGACGCTACCGACATCCGGCAGGAGCGGCATCATGCCCTCCGTGGCCGCCTACCCGGCGGCCGCATCGGCTCGTGGGTCAGCGGGGCGGGGCGGGGCGCCGAGCCGGTCCAGCTTGCTCATGATGTCTTCACGCCCGCTCTCACGGAGGCCCTTGTACAGCGTCGACGACATGCCCTCGTAGATGGCCAGCGCGTAGCGCCAGGCGTTCTCGGCCTCCTCGCGGCGGCCCTCCCGCACATACAGCTGGGCCAGGGTGTCGACGACGTACGCTTCTCCCGGCCGCTGGTTCTGGGCCCTGAACATGTCCCGGGCCACCTTGAGGCTTTCCAGCGCGTGCTCGGAATCCCCCTGGCGGTGCAGCGTGATGCCGAGGTTGGTGTAGGCGAAGGGCGCCAGGGCGGGCAGCTTGCGGTTCACACAGAGGTCGCAGGCGCGGCAGAGCGCGTTCGCCGCCTCCGCGAAGGCGCCCTGGGCCAGGTAGGTATTGCCCAGGCTGTAGTAGGCGTTGGCAACCTCGGACACGTCGCCCGCGGCCTCGGCTTCCCGCACCCAGTCGCCCTGGAGCCGGGTCGCCCTGGCGTAGTCCTTGTTGGCGAAGGCGAAGCCCGCCAGGAGTCCCTTGTACTGGCGGCGCTCGACCGGCGTGAGCGCGGCGCCGCCCTCGAGATCCTCGGCCACTCTGCGCTCGGTCTCCTCGGGAGACAGGTAAAACGTCTGAACACCGATGCGCTTCTGGTCCTGCTCGATGTGGTCCAGGCGCGGCTGCTGGCGCGGGTCGAGCACGATGATCTTGAGCCACGGCGACGTGATCCCGGCCGCCAGGTACGTGATGGATCGGCGGTAGGTCGGCGGCTCGGTCACCTCCGCGGGATCCACGACCAGGACCAGGGAGCCGATGTGATCCGGAAGCCGGTCGCTCAGCGCCGAAGCGTCGGTGACGAACTGAGCGGGCGCCGGGAGGCTGGGGTCGCGGCGGGGTGCGGCCGCGAGGGTGATCCCGTGCTGGGCCAGCGCCGGGGCGCGGTCTTCGCGGGCCGTGGAGAGCCTGGCGAGAAGGTCCCGGAAGTAGGTCAGCGAGTCCTCGAAGCGGCTGGAACACATCATGAAGAGGTGCGGAATCTCCGGATCCTCCTCGAGCGTTGCCAGCATCTTGAGGAACAGCGGCTTCAGCTCGTCGTCGATGCGGACACAGTGGACCGTCTCCGTGGCCGACATGAGGAAGGCCGTGAGCTGCTGGTACTGCTCACTGAAGAACGACTTGAGGGACATGGCCGGGCCGGGCGCGCGCGTCAGGGGATCAGTTGATCTTCACGAGCGTACCCTTGAGGGTCGCCCCGGCGGCGTCGAGCACGAGCTGACCGGATCCGCTGCTGAGGGCGATCTTTCCGGCATCCATCTCCTGACCGATCCGGGGGATCGCGACCGCCCCCCACCCGTGGCCCGCCCATGGATGTGACACGCGGATCCAGCAGCTCGAGTTCTCGTCTCTCTGGCCGTAGCGGTCCCAATGGAACTGGACCTTGACGCGGCCGTACCGGTCGGTCCAGATCTCTTCGCCCTCCGGTCCGACCACTGCCGCCGTCTGCGGTCCCCGCATGACCGGACGGGGGGTGATGCGGGCCGGGCGGAACTGCTGGCGGCTGTCGAGGGCCGTGAACGTGCAGTGGTAGCTGGCTGGCTCCTCGGGTGACGTCTCGTAGGCATTGTCCCGGAGATCGTAGTCGGCGGCGACGATGAGATATTCGCGCGCGTCGTCGGGGCGCGGCGCGCCGGTCAGGGTGAAGAGGTGACCGACGGCGACCTCCCGCACGTTGCACCGGGCCTCGGCCCGGTCGAACTGCGCGTGGAACTCCTCGATGCGCGCCCGGACGTAGCGCTCGCCGTCATCCGTGTCCCGGTACCGGCCCGGGGAGTCGAACCACTCGTAGTCCGCACGCTCGTGGCGCCGGAGGAGGCGGGCCTTGACGGCCAGGTCCACCTTGGGTCTGGTGAAGTCATAGTCGTCGAGCGCGACCACGCCGGGCTGGATACTCAGGGTCGACGTCCAGGCGTGGATGAGCTCCTCGTCGACGCGGACCTGCATGCCCGGTGGGTAGTAGGCGATGCTCGCCTTGTGCTCGAGGGCCTTGTGGCCGGAGTACGCGTCGACCAGCCGGAGCGCGTGCTGGCCGTCGCGGTGCACGAAGTAGTAGTACATGCCCTCTTCTTCCATCAGCCGGCTGACGAAGTCGAAGTCGGTCTCCCGGTACTGGACACAGTAGTCGCGCCGAGCGTAGTGGCCGGTGAGGCCGTCGTCGAGGACCTCCACCGGGTGGTCGGCGAAGACCTGCTTGACGATCTCGGGGATCGTCATCTCCTGGAAGATCCGGCAGTCGGCGGTGCGGGTGAGGAACCAGAGCCACGGCGACAGCGTCATCCGGTAGTGGTAGTAGCGCCCGACCATGCCCCCCTGGGCGAAGCGGGTGACGAGGCCGTTGAAGCAGCGGTACCCGCCGTTCTGCAGCTCGACCTTGACCGTCACGCTCTGGGCCAGCAGGCCGCCCGCGGTGATGTCGCTGCGGACCGACAGGGCCGAGACCTCGAACTCGGACAGCCGGGCCAGCTCTTCCCGCCCGCGCATGGCGCGGAAGAGCAGGACGTCCTTGCCCAGCGGTGTGGTCAGCTCGAACAAACGCGCCATGGCACGCCTCGTGCGAAGTCGAGCGAGGAGCCGGGGTGGTCAGCTCCTCGTCGATCCGCGGCAGCACGGTGTAGGTGATGCGACCCGTTCCGGGGGGCCCGCACTGGGCTGCCCGTCGAGGGAGCCCCGCCCGGGCGCGGAGGCCTCCAGGAGTCGCCGTCGTCGTCGTCATCGGCGGAGACGTGCGTCGGGTCCCGCCATCGCCGCCTGGCGGGCAGACTCCATGCCAGGGTGGGACGGCAAGGAAACTGGGCGCTTACTGAGTACCTCGACGAATGCAGCGTGGTGGGACGGCGCGGTTGTCGCCGACATACTGCCCGAACGCTGCTGGCAGGGCGGGAATTGTGCCGGACACGTGACGCTCGCGGTCAGCGGGGCCCTGCTTCTCGACCTCGGTCCCGGCCACCTGGTCGGTCGGGTCGACCTCCTCGACAGGCATGGTGTTCACGGCGAGCGGGTCGCAGGGCCCATGGCCCCCGGGCGGCGCCATGGGCCGGCAGCAATGGCCGCCACGCGATCAGTGCCCCCCGGTGCCGTGGCTGCCCGCCGTCAGGACCCGGAAGATCCCGGGCTGTTCGGCACCGTCGACCTCGAGCACCCCCAGCGCCCCCTTGTCCATGGCCCGGCTGATGCTGTGGTCCACCAGAAGGAACCGGCCTGGCACCTGGACGGTCATCTCCACGATGGCCGCCCCGCCGGCCGGCACGAGCGTCGTCTGGACGTTCTGGTTGGGCGCCCCGCCCACCCCCGCCTCCGTGTACACGCGGTCGAAGATCTCCCCGATCACGTGGAAGGACGAGATGAGGTTGGGCCCGCCGTTGCCGACGAAGAGCCGGACAGTCTCGCCGACCTTCGCCTTCAGCGCGTGGTCGCCGACGAGCGACCCCATCCGCCCGTTGAACACCACGTAGTCGGGCCGTTCGCTGGAGAGCTTGGCCACGTCCAGCGGCTGCAGACCCGCCTGGAGCGTCTTGCCCTTGGTGTAGAACTCGCCCTGCATCACGTAGTACTCGCGATCCACGCGCGCGAGTCCGCCGGCGGGCTCGACGAGGATCATGCCGTACATGCCGTTCGCGATATGGCTGGGCACGTGCGGGGTCGCGCAATGATAGACATAGAGCCCGGGGTTGAGGGCCTGCCACTCGAAGGCTCCGTCCTGGCCGGGGCCCAGCTGGGTGGCGGCGGCGCCACCACCCGGGCCGGTGACCGCGTGAAGGTCGATCGAGTGCGGGTTGCGGGCCTTGTCGCTGTTCTTGAGGCGCAGCTGCACGGTGTCGCCCACGCGCACCCGCACGAGGGGGCCCGGCACCGTGCCGTTGAAGCTCCAGAACATGTACTGGACGCCGTCGGCCAGCGTGCCCTTGGCCTCGAAGGTCTCGAGCGCCACGATTACCCTGGCCGGACCCGGACGATCAATGGGCGGGGGCACCAGCGGCGGGGCCACGAGCACCGCCTGTACCTCGGCGGGGGGCGCCGCCTCGATCACGGCGGAGATCGAAGGGTGCTCTCTCAGCAACTGCGTTGCTCCGCTGGCGATCAGGACGGCCACCACCGCGACGCCAGCCACTGCGATGAATCCACGCTTCACGTTCATATCCCGCACCTCCTCGATCAGGTTCGACCTCTCCTACCTTCGACGGTACGGCGTGGAGCCTGCGGGCGGGTATGAGCGCGGTCATACGGCGCTGGGCTGAGAGGGCGCGGGCGGCGGCTGCCCGCCCGTCCCGCGCCTCTCGCGGCAGGGCCCTCACCGGATCGGCTGTTCGGCGGGGGACGCTGTCGGGCGATGCCCAGGATGGCGCGCGAGGTGCCGGAGGATGCGCCCGAGCGCGGCCGCGAAGGTCAGGGCCCCGGCGGTCAGCACGGCGCCGGCGAGCCGGATCGAGACCGCGCTGCCGGTGGCCGCCGCCGCGGTCAGGGCCGCCATCCCCGCCGCGAGAAGAACGAAGGCGGCAGCCTCAAGGGACGGGGCGGACAGCGCGGCGAGCGTGGGCACCGGGCCCCGCCCAACCCGGGGCGCGTAGACCCGGTACCAGACGAGAAAGGGGACGATCTTGAGGAGCATGCCGACGATCGTGAGCGAGACCCAGCCGCCCAGCGCGGCGGCGGCATAGGCGAGCCCGGCGCGCGGCCCGGAAAGGACACCGCAGGCAAGGCCCACGCCCAGAATTGCCGCGATCGCGAGGAAGCCGGTGGCCACGAGGACAAAGCGGAGCCCCCAGTCCAGTGCGGTACGCTCGCGCTGCCCGGCCATCCGGGCCACCCAGACGACATGGCCGGCGACGGCGGCACCGACCGCGAGGACTCCGGGAGCTACCAGCGCGGGCGCCGCGAGGAGCCCGAGCGTGAGAACGGGCACGCCCACCGCCAGCCCCCAGAGCTGGAGCATGCCCGGCCAGCCCCGGGGCGGCGGCGCCATCAGGAACATCGGGTAGACGCGCGCGGCAACCCCGATCACCATGGGCGCGATCCAGCCGAGCAGGGCGAGGTGGAAGTGCGCGTGAATCGTCGGGAAGAACTGGCCGGGCAGGAAGTGCCAGATGCGATCGGCGGCGAGGGTGAGACCGAACACGAGAGTGAGGGCGAGTCCGGCGAGCGCCAGGCCCATCGGGCGGGCAGTGAAGCTCCATGCCGGCAGCCCGCGCATGCTGGCCGCGACGTTGACGATATACAGGCCGGTGCCTGCTGCCACGACGACCGCCGCCGCGGCGAGTCCTGGCCAGGTGGCGGTGTAGAAATGGCTGATCATCCCGGCCATGCCGACGACGAGGACCCCGTATTGCCAGCGCGCGAGGCGCTCGCTCCAGAGGGGGCGCTCGAGGACGACGGGAATGAGCTGCAGGCTCGCTCCCATGATGGTCAGGGTGATCCAGCCCAGGGTTACCGTGTGCGCGAGCGCGACTACCCGCGGGTGGTAGTAGTGGCCGGCGAGATCTGGTGCCAGCCACATCGTTCCCGACGCGGCCAGGACGAAGGCGACCGCCGCGGTGAGGAGATACCCGAGCGGCAGCGCCACCGATGGTCCTCGGCCCCGGCCGCGCGAGGGCGGAGTCATGGCCGGCTCTCCGCCCGCCGGATCACGATGCGGATCTCGCCCGGACAGGGCTCGGTCGTCTCGTGGCGGAAGCCGCGGTCGTCGAGCTGCGGGTACAGGAACAGCGGCCGGCGATCGTGAATGACCTCGAGCTGGTCTCCGGACCCCAGCTTGTCGATCAGTTCGAGCACGCGCACCATCGGGAGAGGTGCCTCGAGCCCGCGCACGTCCACGCGGAGGCGACGCGAGGTTCCCGCCGCCGCGGGCGCAGTGGCCTCCGGCGCCGAGGCGCCCGGGTCGCCCGCCTCCCGCGCCTCCCGGAAGAACCAGACCTCCCAGTCCTGAGGCCCGCGGCATTCGGCCCAGTGCGCAAGCCCCCGCCGCCCCAGGAGCGAGTAGAGCGGGGTGGGCTCGAACGGCGCGCGCACCACCAGCACCTGGGCCGACGACAGTGCCTTGACGGCGGCCATGATGCGCCCGAAGGGTTCTTCCCCCCGCGCGATATCGGGTCGGACGTCGAGTTCGATGCGGCGCTCGGGTGGCAGTGCGGCCATCCAGGGCAGCCGGGGCGAAGCGGTCTCGTCACCCTGCCTCCCCTGACCAGACAGGGTCGAGGCCGGTGGCTCGCCAGGTGCCTCCCGGAGCGCCTCGCCGGCTGCGGAGCGCAGCGCCGCCAGGAGCTCTTCGGCGGGCACGCCCGCGATCTGCGCCGCCTGCGCCACGGTGATCGGTGGCCCCATCACGCGGCGGAGCAACCGGTTCCGGAGCTGCCTGAAGTGAGGGTGACAGCCGGCTAGCACCTCGAGCAGCTCGGGGTGAGCGTCGAGCAGCCGGGCCACCATGGTGTCCCCCGAGATCATGCCGGAGCCGGCTCCCGCCGGTTGAGCGCCTCGACCAGGGACTCGACCGGTACGCCTGCGCTGGCCGCGGCCTGGGCCAGGGTCAGCTCTGCTCCGCAACAGTGGTTGATGCCCATCCGCTTCATGGCGTCGAGAGCGCCAGGGCACCCGCGGGCGACATCGCCCACGATGTCATCGGCGGTGATGAGGGTGGTGGGCTCCGGGGGGACGGGCGTCCTTCCCGCTCCGTCGTGACACGAGCATGCATGGGCCATGGAGTGATCCTCCTTGGCTCCCACGATATTGCCCGGTGCGCCACCCTGTTATGACGCGGGTCATAGCGAGCCAGGCAATTCGCCGCGTCCGGCGCCTTGCGCGCCGGCCTGGGCCGGACTGGGCGTGAACCGATGCCCACCCTCACCCCAACCCTCTCACTCTCCGGGGGGCGAGGGAGTCGGAGCGGTTCCCTCGCCCCCCGGAGAGGAGCCACAACTCCTGACATGGCGTTCTGGAGTCGGGTAAGGCGGCGCGCCAGGAGCTGACGTGAAGGTTGGCCTATGCGGGAGGCGGCCCGGCCACGGGGGGCGTCCGGACGCGCCACCACATGTTGACGACGAACAGCGCGGCGCCCGCCAGCTGCGCGAGGCCGCCGACCGCGACGGCCATCCGAAGGGGCCCCGCCCCGGTGAGCGCCAGGCCGATCTCGGAGCTGGCGCGCATCGTCGTGCCCACGGTCATTACCCAGTAGACTGCCTCGGCCAGCTCCGGGCGATAGCGCGCATCGTCCTTGGCCGGGCGGGGGAACATCCACGTGGCGACCCCCATGACGATCATCAGCATGAATCCCACCAGCAGCAGGTGGGCATGGGCGGTGATGAGGAGGCGCGCAGGGTAGGCGCCGGCCAGGAACTCGGCGACGATGATGTAGCCGCCCAGGACGAGCCCGGTGACCAGGAACAGGAAGCTCGTCTTGATATAGCGGCGGACAAGCGCGGGCACGCCCTTAGTTCACCTCCCCCTCGGCGATCTCGCGGAGGCGCTCGACGTCGGGGAGGACGAGCCGGGCCCCGTCGTCCACGAGGAGACCGTCCTTGATCCAGCGGGAGAGGATGCGGATGGTGGTCTCCACGGTCGTTCCCGCCATGTCGGCGAGGCCCTGGCGCGTCAGGTGAAAGGAGAGCGTGAGCCCGCCCGGGCCGCGCGCGCCTTCGCCCCCGCCGAGCCGGAGCACGGTGGCGGCCAGCCGCGCCTCGACGGGGTCCACCGCCAGGGATTTTACCGAATCGTGAGCAGCGCGGAGCCGGCGCCCGATCACGAGGGCCATCTCCCGGATGATGCTGGGGTAACGCTCCGCGAGCGGGATGATCGCCTCGGCCGGGATCTTGAGGATGACGCTCGGCTCGAGGGCCTGGGCGCTGGCGGGGTACGGACGTTTTTCGATCACGGCCATGCCGCCGAAGATCTCGCTCGGGCCGAGCATCTCGAGCACGACGTCCTTGCCCGCGCGCGACTGACGGAGGATCTTCACCCGGCCGGAGCGGACGACACAGAGCGCGCGCGGGGGCTCGCCCTCCACGAAGATGAAGTCGCGGGCACGGACCGCGTGCTCGGTGGCGAGACCGGCGAGAGCCTCGATCTCTCGCGGGGGCAGGCCAGCGAAGAAGGGACTGGCCGCGAGGAGGGCCTGGACCTCTCGGGCGGGCATCGGCGGCAGGGTAGCACAGTCGGCGAGACGCCATCCTTACGGCGCATTGGCGCGCCACCGCCCGCGCCGCCGCGATTGATGACGCCGGCCTGGAGCGGTCAATCCCGGGCCGGCCGGACTGGTCACATGGAGGCGGTGAGGAGCTTTCGCACGACCTCGACGAGCACCGTGGGCAAGAGCACCGGGCGGCGCAAGAGGGCGTAGCCTCCACCCCGGAAGATCGATGGGAGGTAGGTGGGCGCTTCGCGGTCCACCGTGAGGCAGAAAGGCGAGAGCCCCTGGAGGCGTGCCTCGGCCACCGCCTGGCGGGTATCCTCGATCCCGTAGCGACCCTCGTACTCGTCGGCGTCGTTCGGCTTGCCGTCCGACAGGATCAGGAGGAGCCGGTATCGCGCCTCCTGGGAGGCGAGGAGCGCGGTCGCGTGCCGGATGGCGGCTCCCAGCCTCGTGTAGCGGTCGGGCTCGAGGGCCGCGATGCGGCAGCGGACCGCGTGGCCGACGGCCTCGTGAAAGGTCTTGATGGTGAGAAGGCGTACCTCGTTCGCGCCGTGTCCGGAGAAGCTCAGGATGGCATGCCGGTCCCCGAGGGCATCGAGGGCTTCCAGGAGGACGATCAGGGCCTCCTTCTCGACGTCGATGATCCGGAGGCTGTCGCCGACCCAGCTGTCGGTCGAGGCGCTGACGTCGATCAGCAGCGCGATGGCGAGATCGCG
>DATKEI010000464.1:0-10079 GCA_035544455.1 Binatia bacterium
ATGCCGCGCGAGTACCGCAGCAGGATGTCGCCCGTCTCGCGCAGCGTGGTGTCCCCTTCCGCGTGGCCGAGCTGATCGTTGACCTCCTTGAAGTTGTCGAGGTCGATCAGGACCACGGATACCGGGTGGTTGAACCGGCGGCAGCGGGCCACCTCTTCCTCCAGGCGAATCGCGAAGAACCGCCGATTGTAGAGGGAGGTGACCTCGTCCTTGAACGAGAGCTCCTTGAGACGGGCGCTGGTGGACTCGGTCTCCCGGTAGGCGTGCTCGAGGCGGAGGACCAGGCGGTCGATCTCGGCCGCCTGCCGTTCCACCGTGATGAACGCGCGCACGAACCCGCTCATCATGGCCGTCAGGTCCGCGACATTGGAGGGCGGCGCCAGGCCATCGGAATGCCCCTCACCCGCCGACGCACCCGCTCCGGGCTCGCGAGCAGTGTGCCGCCCCAGCCACCTCGACGCGACCCCCCCGACCGGCATCGGCGCGTGTCTCACTGCTGATCCATGATTATTCTCCCCTGCTGATCCGGTGTCAAGGCACCGAGGGCTTCCTTGACGCGGGCACGGCAGGTGGGTTAGGTTTAGCGACAGCGCGGCCAGCAACGGCATTGGTCAATTCCGACAAGCAAATAGACTGCATCGGCTTCTTCTGTCCCATACCCATCGTGAGGACGCGCGAGGCGATCCGGGCGATGGCGGTGGGACAGGTCCTGGAGGTCTTCTCGGACGATCCGGCCGCGGAGGCGGACATGAGGCGCTGGGCGGAGCAGGCGGGGCACGACCTCCTGAGCCTGAGCCAGACCGGCGGGGTGTACCGGTTCCTGGTGCGAAAGAGGCGATAGCGCGGTGGATCCCGGCGGCGGCGTACCGGAGCGGGTGTACCTGGACTACGCCGGCTTCGCTCCCGTTGATCCGAGGGTCCTCGCGGTGATGCGGCCGTTTCTCGAGGCCGGGATCGGCAACCCGGCCGCTCCCCACTGTCTTGGCGCCGAGGCGCGCGAGGCGCTCGAGGCGGCGCGGGTCAAGGTCGCGCGGCTGCTCGGCGGACATCCGAGCGGGCTGATCTTCGGCTCCGGGGCCACCGAGGCGAACAACCTGGCCATCCGGGGCGTTGCCGGGCGTCCGGGTGCGGCCTGTCACGTGATCAGTTCCTCCGTCGAGCACATGTCGGTCATCAACTCCTGCCGTGAGCTCGAGAAGGGCGGCGCCAGCGTGACGCTACTGCCCGTGGACGGCGAGGGGCGGGTTGATCCCGACGCGCTCCGACGGGCTCTCCGGCCCGATACGGTGCTGGTCTCCATCGGCGCTGCCAATGAAGAGATCGGGACGGTCCAGCCGATCGCCGACCTGGCCCGGATCACCCGGGCCGCCCGCGTGCCCTTTCACGTCGACGGCGTCGGCGCCGTCGGGCGCGTGCCGATCGCCGCGGAGGCGAGCGGGATCGACCTCGTGAGCGTGTCCGGCAACGACCTGTACGGGCCGCCCGGCACTGGCGCCCTGTGGGTCCGCCCGGGCACCAAGCTGCTCCCGCAGATCCTGGGGGGCGGTCAGGAGGCGGGATACCGGTCCGGCACCGAGAACGTGCCTGGCTTCGTCGGCCTCGGCGTGGCGGCGGAGCTTATGCGGGCCGAGGCCTCGCATGGCGAGACGGCACGGATCCAGCGCTTCCGCGACCGGCTTCGCGACGGCCTCCTGAGCGCGATTGCCGACTGCCGCGTCAGCGGCGCCGCCGCGGCGCGGCTGCCCCACCACCTGAGCCTGCTCGTGCGCGGGGCCAAGGCCGACAGCATCATCCTCGACCTCGACGTCGCCGGGGTCGCCGCGTCCTCGGGATCGGCGTGCGCCTCCCGGACGAGCCAGCCCTCCCACGTCCTGCGGGCCATCGGGTGCCCGGAGGAGGAGGCGCAGGGATCGCTCTCGTTCACGCTCGGTCGCTGGACGTCGCCGGCCGAGATCGACGCCGTGCTGGAACGGCTGCCCCGCATCGTGGCGCGGCTCCGGTCCCTGGCCGTGCCCGCCTCCGGCTGACCGCCGCGAGGGGATCGGCGGCATGCGCCTGCTCCTGTTCGACATCGACGGGACCCTGGTGACCACCGCCGGGGCCGGCCGGCGGGCGCTCGCCCGGGCGCTCCGGGACGTGTTCGGGACGGCCGGAGCCCTCGACACGTATGATCTCGCCGGGAGGACGGACCAGCGCATCGTCCTCGACGTGCTCCAGACGGCGGGGCTCGAGCCCGCGGCGGTCCAGGGGCGGATGGACGATTGCTTCGAGGCCTACGCCCGGGCGCTCGCCGCCGAGATCGGCGACGGCCGCCATGTGAGCACGCTGCCCGGAATCGCGACGCTCGTCCAGCACCTCGATCGCCGGAGCGATGTGGTCCTCGGCCTGCTGACCGGCAACATCGAGGAGGGGGCTCGGATCAAGCTCATGCCGACCGGACTCTGGCCGTACTTCCCGACCGGGGCGTTCGGATCCGACCACGCCGATCGGCGCCGGCTGCCCTCCCTGGCGGCGCGGCGCGCCCACGCCCTGACCGGGCACGCCTTCGCGCCCGCCGACGTGCTCGTGATCGGCGACACCCCGTGGGATGTCGACTGCGCACACCACTTCGGCGCCCGCGCCGTCGCCGTGGCCACCGGCCGGTATCCGCGCGCCGAGCTCGCGGCCTGCGGCGCCAACCTCGTGTTCGACTCCTTTGCCGAGGTCGACCGGGCGCTCGCGGCTCTCCTCGAGTGACGCTCGAGGAGAGCGGGATTCGCCGGGCGCGCGAACGCGCCGCTCAGCCGGGCAGGCCCGTGATCTTGATGCCGGAATTCTTGAGCTTGTAGCGACGGTTGATCGTCGCCAGGACCGCCGTGATCCCCTCGAGCGGCCCGGCGCTGGTCAGGGGGCCCACGTCGACGGCCCGGAGCCCCATGGACGCGCCGAGGGCGGCAACCGCCTTCTTGCCCTCCGCGTCGGCGCCGCACATGAGCAGATCGCACTCGATGGGATGCTCGGCGGCCGACAGCTCGTGGGCGGCGATATGGTGGAAGGCGGCGACCACGCGGACCTCGGGGCCGAGGAGCTCCTGCGCCTGCTCCGCCGATGAGCCCTGAGAAGGCGGGGTGAACAGCCGCCCGGCTCCGAAGGTTAGGGGCACCACGGTGCTGATGACGACCTTGCCCCGGCAGGCGTCGCTCACCTCGGGCAGGGTGGCCTCGAGGCCGCCCGCCGGCACCGCGAGCACCACGATCTCTCCGGCCTCGGCGGCGGCGCGGTTCGACATACCGTCCACGCGGCTGCCCGCGACCTGAACGGCGAGCTCCGCGGCCTTGGCGCGCGCGCGCTCGGCGTCCCGCGAGCCGATCACGATCTGGTGCCCGGCCTGGGCCCAGCGCAGGGCCAGCCCAGCTCCCTCCTTGCCGGTTCCGCCGAGGATGGCGATTCGCACGGTGACACCTGTCCTTTCCAGTTGGCGGATGGCTCGCTTTGTCGGCACATTTCTGACTCAGCACACTAGCGGAAGATGTCGCGGGTGGGATCGCGCAGGAGCTCGCGGGCCGAGCCCGCGCCGGCCTGCCAGTCCAGCCCGCGGATGAGTGCCGCCGGGATCCGCGAGAGCTTGCCCATCACCGGCTCGGCGGCGGCCGCGAGCTCGTCGGCGAGGGCAATCACCGTCGCCTGGAGCACGTTGCCGGCGGGATCGCGCTCGCCGAGATAGCTCCTGAGCGGCTGCACGCCAGCCACTCCGATGGCCACGTTGGCGAGGCCCTCGCGCCACGGGCGCCCGAACGTGTCGGTGATGATCACGGGCACGTCGTGGCCCGCGTGCCGGGCCAGGCCAGCGCGCAGGACCTCGGCGGAGCGATCGGGATCCTCGGGCAGGAGGCACGCGGTGTCGGCGTCCACGTTGGAGCGGTCGACGCCGGCATTGGCGCACACGAGCCCGTGCCGCGTCTCCACCACCAGGATGCCCTTGTCCATCCGGATGATCTGCCGCGTCTCGCGCAGGATGATCTCCACCAGGCGTGGGTCCTTGGCGAGCTGCCCCGCGATCTCCTCGGCCCGGGGGGATGGCACGACGTCCTCCATCCGCACCAGGCGGCCCTCAGCCTTGGACACGATCTTCTGGCAGACGATCAGCAGATCGCCGGGCTGGAGCGGGGTCCCCTGCCGGTGTGCGGCCTCGGCGAGCAACTGGCCGAGGTCGTCGCCGGGGCGGATCTCGGGCAGGCTCTCCACGCCGATCACCTCGTAGCGCACGGGCATCGCCTAGTTTGACCTGTTCACGACGTGCCCTTCACGTCCGGCGCGCCCCCTCACCCCGACCTCTTCCCCTCCGGCGGCGACCGGGGGCGAGGGAACCGCCACGACTCCCTCGCCCCCGGAGAGGGCGGGGGTGAGGGTGGGCATCTGTGCACGCATGTTCCGGGCTAGCCGCGGCTCGGGGGCCGGACCGCGCCCGCGAGCCGGGACGGCACGCCGAGGTCGCACAGCAGCCGGGCGCTCCGCGTGCCCGGGCCCCGCTCGAGCAGGAGTGCGAGGTCCTCGGGGGCGTCGACGTCGAGGGCGAGGCCAGGGAGCGGCAGGACGAGGGGCGACAGCCCGCGGGCCCGGGCCGCCTGAAGGTGCTGGTCGAAGGATGGTTCGCCGAACCGCAAGGACATGACATCGGGCGGAGCGAGGAGCGCCCCGTTGGTGCCCGACCCGGAGAGCGATGGCACGAACGCGGCGCCGCGCCCCGCCGGCAGGGCCCGGGCCAGGACCGCCACGTCCTCGGGCGTGACACAGGGCACGTCCCCCGGCAGGGTGAGGAAGCGGTCCGCACCCTCGGCGACGGCACGGGCCTGGGCGCTCGCCACGGCGGCGGTGTGGCCACGGTCTTCCTCCTCGACCAGGAGCCTGGCGCCGTGCCTCTGCCCCACGTCCATCGCCGCGCAGTCGCGCGTCACCAGATAGACGGTGTCCAGCGGCGACTGGTCGAGTGCGTGGAGCACGTCCTCCAGCATGGCGAGCACGAGGGCGGCGCGCTCCTCGCCGGCGAGGAATCCGACGAGGCGCTGCTTGACGCTGGCCAGGCCCTTGACGGGCACGGCGGCCACGAGACCCATGGTCAGCGCGCCGCCTCGAGCGCGCGCCGGGCGAGGGCGCGCTCGTCCTCGCGGCTCCGCATCATGGTGGCGGCGGGCACGGGCCGGACGCCGGCCGCCTGGATGGCCGGGGCCAGGTTCCCGTCGCTCGCCTCGAAGACGAGCGCGTCGAGCCAGCCCGCATACATCCTGGCCACCCCGGTCGAAGACACGGGCACCCCGCGCGCGGCCATCAGGCGCCCGGCCGGCCCCGACACGGCGTCGTCGCCCACGATCGGGCTCACCGCGACCACAGGGGCCGCGCATCGGGCCAGGCCGTCCACCACGCCCGGGACGGCAAGGATGGGGCCGATGGACGTGACGGGGTTGGACGGGCAGATCAGCACGACGTCGGCCTCGCCGATGGCGGTCAGGACGCCGGGGGCCGGCGCCGCTTCGGCGGCACCCACGTACTCGACCGCGGCGACGGCCACCTGGGCCTTCTCGCGGACGAAGTACTCCTGGAAGTCGAGCCAGCCGTCCGCGGTGCGCAGGCGTGTCCGCACCGGCTGATCCGACATCGGCAGCACGACCTCCGCCACGCCGAGCGCCCGGGCGATGGAGCGGGTCGCCTCGCTCAGGGTGTGGCCGCGCCGCAGGAGCCGGCTGCGGTGCAGGTGGGTGGCGAGATCCCGGTCGCCGAGGTTGAACCACGTCGGCTCTCCGAAGCGGGCCATGGCGTCGAGCACGCGGAAGGACTCGTCGGGCAGGCCCCACCCCCTGGTCTCGTCCAGCGCTCCGGCGAGGGCGTAGGCGATTGTGTCGAGATCGGGCGAGACGTGGAGCCCCCAGATCTCCGCATCGTCACCGGTGTTGACGATCACGGTGAGATGGAGGCCGGCATCGAGGCCACGGAGCCCGCGGACGAGCTTGGCGGCGCCCGTGCCGCCCGCGAGCGCGACGACCTTCAAGCGGCGGCCCGGCGAGCCACGGCGCCGATTCCCGCGCCCGTCAGCGTCCTGCCGCGGCCCGGGCGGGCGCTCCCCGCCCGGCTGCGCTCCAGAGGGCGGTTCCCCCCCGCCAGCCGAAGAGGCCAGCCCCCGGGCGGCCGCGGAGGTCTGCGGGGAGCTCGCCTTCCGGGACGGGGATGAATCCGGAGCGCACCCAGAGGCGATCCAGCCCCTGCGGGCGCGCGAAGAGCGTGTCGACACGGGCCGGGCCCGCGTGGGCCAGAATGTCGGCGAGGAGCTGCTCGGCGATGTCCAAAGGATCGGCGCCGGGCTCCGGCGCGCTGGACTCCGTCGAGGGACCGTCCGGCTGGCCAGGCTCCCGGGTCACCACGACGGGTCCGTGCACCATGGCCGCCGCCCCGACGCGCTCGATCAGAGCCGCGCCGACGAGGCGCTCGCCATCCCAGGCTCCCCAGCCCGCGTCGGGAGCCGACGGGGCCCACGCACCGGCAAACCGGAAGAGCGCGGCCGCCTCCTCGGCAGGGCGCTCCAGCGGACGGTACGACAGGCCCCTCCAGGCCTTACTTCTTGCCACCGAGCACGGAATCCTTGAGGCTCTTGGCGAGCCGGAACTTGACCACGCGCTTGGCCGGGATCTTGATCGGCTCCCCCGTCTGGGGGTTGCGCCCCATGCGGGCCTTGCGGTTGGCCAGGACGAGGCGACCGAAGCCGGGGACGACGAAGACGTTCCTGGCCTCCTTGGTGGCCAGGGTCAGCAGCGTGTCCATCACCGCCACGACCTGCTTCTTGCTGAGCTCGGTCTTCTGCGCGACGTGCGCGATGATGGCCGACTTGGTCATCGACTTGGCCATGTGATCCTCCTCCCGTGCTGGGCGGTGGGGGTGAACGGCAGTGCCACGGTGGCGGCGACTGTCCCGTGCCCGAGACTGGCGCCGTATTCTACTCACCGGTCTTCACCGGGACAATGCGCTTGCTCCCGTCGCGCGCGCTCAGGACGGCGAGGCCGTCGGGCTCGCCGCTGGCCGCGCGGACAGGGATGGCGACCGCACTGGATGCAGGAAGCGGAACTGGCTCGAGGCCGTCAGCCGGCGGTAGGAGCCAAAGCGCGCCTCGGCGTCGTCCACGTGGTCGAGGGGAGAGTCCTCGTCCTCGCTCGCGTGCTCGTACGTCCGGAGGATGCCGTAGACGGTGTCGCGCTGGGCCGGGATCCGCCCGGCGTCGCGAATCCAGCGCCGGAGCTCGGCCGGCCCGACGAGCTGGCCGTGCCCGGCGCCCGCCGAGGTCGAGATGGACTCGTTGATGAGCGTGCCGCCGAGGTCGTTGGCCCCGCACGCGAGCAGGTACTGGGCCATGCGCGCGCCTTCCTTGACCCACGAGGACTGGATGTTGCGGAAGGTCGGGCCCAGCATGAGGCGCGCCAGCGCGTGCAGCTTCACCACCTCGAAGCCGGTGGCGCCCGGTCGAACGCCGGGCACGAGGCCACGGCGGTACATCGGGGCCTCCTGGTGAATGAGCGACAGTGGCACGAACTCCGTGAAGCCCCCGGTGCGGCCCTGGATCTGGCGCAGGAGGTCCATGTGCCGGATCCAGTGCTCCGGGCGCTCGACGTGGCCGTACATGATGGTCGAGGTCGTCCGGATGCCGAGGGCGTGAGCGGAGGTGATGACCTCCATCCACTGGTCCACGGTGATGCGGCCGCGCGCGATGACGTCGCGGACCTCCTGGTCGAGGATCTCCGCGGAAGTGCCGGGCAGGGTGCCGAGTCCGGCGTCCTTGAGCGCGGCCAGGTACTGCGGGATCGACACCCCGGCGCGCGTCGCCCCGTAGAGGACCTCCTCCGGCGAGAAGGCGTGCAGGTGCATCTCCGGGATGGCGGCCTTGATGGCCCGGCAGAGGTCGACGTAGTAGTTCCCGTCGAGCTTGGGGGGCAGCCCGGCCTGGATGCACACCTCGGTCGCCCCCACCTGCCACGCCTCGATGGCTCGTCGCACGACCTCGTCGAGGGGGAGGAAGTACCCCTCCTCCTCGCGGTGGTCCCGGCTGAACGCGCAGAAGGTGCAGTGCTTGATGCAGACGTTGGTGAAGTTGATGTTGCGGTTCACCACGTAGGTGACGACGTCGCCCGCCTGCCGGCGCCGCAGCTCGTCGGCGACGGCGGCGAGCGCCGCGATGTCTCGCCCGGAGGCCTCGGCGAGGCGAACGCCATCGGCGACGCTCAGCGGCTCGCCCTCCAGGACGCCGGCGAGGATGCGCTGCGTGTCGCGGTCGATCCACTCGAGGTTGATCCCGTGCACGTCCGTTCTCCCTTCCGTCGGCTTGACTGCGGGCCGCGTCACCACTGCCGCCACCGCTCGAGCTCGGGACGGACGCGGCCGTCCCCGTCGAGGAAGGCAGCCACCCGCCCGCGCAGGCGCTCGTCCAGGAACTCGGGGCGCCGCGCGAACTCCGGATACACGGCCAGCCGCTCGCGAAGCTCGCCCCCCGCGGCTTCCGTGGCCGCCCGCAGCTCGCGGATGAGCGGCCACGGGCGCTCGGGGTTGATGTGATCCGGTGTCAGGGGCGAGATCCCCCCCCAGTCGTTCAGGCCCGCCTCCGGAAGCCGGCCATAGCCCTGCGCCGACAGGTTGGGCGGGGCCTGGATGTTCATGTGCGGGCCGAGCAGGAGGCGGGCCACCGCCACCGTGGCCAGGAGATCGGCGGCGGTGGGGTCGGGCCAGCTCCGCATCCGGATGGCGCCCTTGGACCGGAAGTTCTGGACGATGACCTCCTGGATGTGGCCGTGGCGCTCGTGCAGCTCGCGGATGGCGAGCAGCGACGCGACGCGCTCCGCCGGCGTCTCCCCGATCCCGATGAGAATCCCCGTGGTGAAGGGGATCTGGAGCTTGCCGGCGAGGGCAATCGTGCGCAGGCGCCGGCCCGGCACCTTGTCCGGGGCGCGGTCGTGGGCAAGATCCGGCCCGAGCAACCGCTCCGAGGTGCTCTCGAGCATGATGCCCATGCTCACGTTGACCTCGCGGAGCGCGGCCAGGTCGCGTTCTGCCATGAGGCCGGGGTTGGCGTGGGGCAAGAGGGTCGAATGCGCGAGCACCGTCTCGCACACCTGCCTGAGGTACTGAAGGGTCGTGCGCACACCCATGCGCCGGAGGAACTCACGGTGCTCGGGGAAGGTGGCCTCCGGCTTGTCCCCCAGAGAGAAGAGGGCCTCCTTGGCACCCAGCCGCTCCCCGGCGCCAGCCAGGGCCAGGACCTCGTCGGGCGACAGCGTGTAGGCGCCCGGATCGCCCGGATCCTTCCGGAAGGTGCAGTACCCGCAGTAGTCACGGCACAGCGTGGTGAGCGGGACGAACACCTTGGCCGAGAACGTGATGATCTGCCCGTGGCCCTCGGCGCGCACCGCGCGGGCGGCGGCGAGGAGCGCGGGGAGTCGCTCGGCGGGGGTCCCGAGCAGCGCGGTGGCTTCGGCGGCGTCGGGCCGGCGCCCCTCGCGCACCCGCCCAAGCGCCCGCTCGAGGCCGAGCGTCACCGCGGGGGACACCGCGCTCACCGGCCGCTCCTGTCCCTCACGACAGGCTCCAGGAGAGGACCGAGCGCGGGGTGACCTTGATCATCAGCCCCGTGCCGGGGTCGATGGGCAGGGTCCGGTACTGCGGGTACTTGGCGACCAGCATCGCCACAGCCCGGCCGTAGTCCGGTCCGGACTCGATGATCTCGGCCTCGCCCTGGATGATCACGTAGCGCAGGCGCGACCAGTCCTCGTCGTAGTGGTCGATGGCGACGCACACCCGCGGATTGCCCTCGATGTTGCGGATTCGCTTGAGGCCGCGCCCCCCCGCCTTCTTCGGCTTGCCGTCGATCGCCGAGAAGAGCGCCGAGCCGTCAAAGGCGTAGCAGATCGGAACCACGAGCGGCTGGCCGCCAGCGTCCACCGTGCCAAGACGGCCCACCCGGGCCGCGCCGATGAAGTCGGCCACGGTCCCCGACAGCGCCGTCATCGAGCGGCCGGCCGCGCCCCGTGCCGACCCGTCCGCGGCCCCGGCGATCCCGGCCGCCGCCGGCC
>DATKEI010000465.1:0-6723 GCA_035544455.1 Binatia bacterium
CCAGTCGAGCGAGGCCACCACCACGCCGCTCCGCGCCAGCGGCTCGTGGATCACCGCGTCGGCGAGGCGGTCGTGGCGGCACCAGGCGCCGCCGTGCAGCTCGACCATGATGGGGAACGGCCCCCTGCCCTGGGGCCGGTAGAGGCGCGCGAGCAGCGGCGGGCCCCCATGGCGGCTGTACTCGACGTCCTCGATCGCGATGTCGTAGCTCATGCTCATGTCTGACCTTCCTTGAAGAACTCGACGATGCGCCGATTCACTTCAGCGGGCCGCTCGACGTGGACGAAGTGTCCGGCCCCGGGCAACACGACCTTTTCCACGCCCTTCGCGAACAGATCGTCCATCCTCTCAATCCACGACCGCGATCACCTCGACCTCGACGAGCAGGTCGGGGTGGGCGAGGCGGCGCACCTCGACGGTGGTGCTGGTCGGCAGCGCGCCGAAGTACTCCATGCGGACGTCCACGTGCTTGAAGAACTCGTCGATGTCGGTGACGTAGGTGTTGGTCTTGACGATGTCGGCCAGGGTGGCCCCGGCCGCGTCCAGCGCCGCCTTGATGTTCTCGCCCACCTGGCGGAGCTGCGCGCCCATGTTGCCTTTGCCCACCACGTCGCCCCTGGGATCGCGGGCGAGCTGCCCCGAGACGAAGATCGTCCTCTTGCCCTCGACCACGACCACGTGTGAGTACAACACGTGGCCCCCGACGACGCGCTTGCCGAGAGACGCGGGCTGGATGTTCTGACGTTTCATGGGACGTATGATAGCCGGCCGGGAGGGCGAAGACCACAGGCTGCCGCCCCCGGGGCAGTGCAGCAGGCGCCGGCGCGGCAAGCCCGGGGCCGTGGTACCCTGCCCGACTCCGAGCGGCGCCCGGTCCGGGAGGCCAGACCGCCCGGACCCGAGAATGACGATGGAGTCCGACGACGCGCTGAGGCATGCCGGCGGCAGATACGCGCTGTCGGCCGAGGACCGCGACGCGCTGCGCGCGGCAAAGCGGAGCCTCGAGGCCCCGGGTCTGACCGCCAAGCTCGCCAACCTTCTCGGCGCCCCGATCGAAGGATTCATCAGAAACCTTCCCCGGACCTGGTCATCGGTCATCACGAGAGCGACGGCGAGGGCGCTCCACCTCGCCCTCGACACGGCCCTGATCACGGTGGCCAACCCGCGTTCCCGGCCCTCGCGGGACCGGCTCCACACGCTCATGGTGGCGGGGACGGGAGCCGTCGGCGGCGCATTCGGCCTGGCCGCCCTGGCCGTGGAGCTGCCGGCGTCCACCGTGGTCATCCTGCGGTCCATCCTGGACATCGCCCGGAGCGAGGGGGAGGACCTCGGCACGGTGGAAGCGAGGCTCGCGTGCATCGAGGTCTTCGCCCTGGGGGGGCGCACGTCGCGCGACGATGCGGACGAGTCCGCTTACTTCGCCGCGCGGGCGGCGCTGGCCAGCGCGGTGACGGAGGCGGCGCGATACCTGGGGGCGAAGCGGGTGGCGCAGCGCGGCGCGCCCGTGCTGGTGCGGCTGATCTCGGAGGTGGCGGGCCGGTTCGGGGCGACCGTGACCCAGAAGGTGGCCGCACAGGCCGTGCCCGTGGTGGGAGGGCTCGGGGGCGCCACTCTGAATATCCTGTTCATGGGCCACTTCCAGAGCGTAGCCCGGGGGCACTTTGTCGTACGCAGGCTGGAAAGGAAGTACGGGGCCGACGTCATCCGTGAGGAGTACCACCGGCTGACGGTTTGACCCGGGCGGCGGGCTCGCGAAACCGACGAGGGCGCGCGGGCCGGGCGCGCACGGGCGGGCGGCTCGGCTCACGGGCAGCTGCCGGCAGACCTTCTGGACGGCCGGAAGCAACAGTCCCGGCGCGTCCGCGCGATGAGCGACGACCAGATCGTGTTCGAGGGCACCCCGGCCGCCTCCGCAACACCCTCGAGACGCGGCGCGACTGGCGGAAGGTCGCACGGGGCGCGCCGCCCGGTTCGCGCGGGCGGAGGGCGGCGGGCCCTATCGACTACGGACGGCCCCGTAAGAAGTGAACGATCAAGAAGATGGCCGCGACGACCAGGAGAATGTGAAGCACGCCCCCCGCGACGTGGAACACGAACCAGCCAAGGACCCATGCGACAACGAGGAGGATACACAGACCCAGGAACAACGACCAGAACATGGCGATCTCCTTTTCAAGGCTGCTCGTGCTATTTGACCACCCAGGCCGGCCCGCGGCCGACGTGCGCACGGCATCGTCGCCCGCCCGCTCGGTCGATCGCTGCGCGTGGGCATGATTGGCCGCGAGGGCGCGGACCGACCTCGCCCGGCTCGGGCGCGTGAGCGAAGCGCACGCGCGTCAACGGCGGGCGCGGCCTGGCGGCGGCCGGCGGGGTGCCTTCGAGGCAACCTTCCGCGGCGCGGCCCGGCGAGGGGAAGGGGCCTCCGAAATGGCCTCGATCGACGGCGGATCGGCGCCTGCGGCCTGCTGGACCTGTCGCGGGGTGGCGCCGGCGGCGCGCGCAATCTCCGCCATCGAGCGGCGGGACACCAGCGAGCGCGGCTTCGTCGCCGCGATGTCCTCCTTGCTCGCGTACGGGTCGCGGTGCTTGAACAGGAGCCACTGCCGGGCGCCGTGCGTGCGCACGAGCACCCACGAGCCGGCCAGCTTCTCGCCCAGCAGCACGAACTTGAGCTCACCCTTCTGGATCTGGCGGTCGACGTCGTGCGCGCCACCGAGCCTGTTCCCGGCGTCGGGCGCCCACACGCCCTTGTCCCAGATCATCACGGTGCCACCGCCGTACTCGCCCTCCGGGATGACCCCCTCGAACTGGTTGTAGTCCATCGGATGCGGCTCGGTCTCCATCGCCAGGCGCTTCACCGCGGGATCGAGCGACGGCCCCTTCGGGACGGCCCACGACAGCATCACGCCGCGGTGCTCGAGGCGGAAGTCGTAGTGCAGGCGGCTCGCGCGATGCTTCTGCACGACGAACGCGAGCGGCCGCCCGGTCATTCGCGCAGCCGCCTTCCCCGACGGCTCCGGGGTGACGTCGAAGTGGCGTTTCCGGTTGTACTCGGCGAGCTGGCCGTAGCGGCTCAGGTCGGGGAGCGCGGTGGCCTTGCGCGCGGCCATCGGGGACGTCCCGCCGATGGCCTCAGTCGGCGACCGCCGCCGGGACGAGCTGGCGGACCTGCTCGCGGCCCTCGCCGCGCCGCGGGCCGGGCTGCGCCTGCGCCATCCACCGCGCGACCATCTGCTCCTTCGGATCGATCGAGAACGCGGTGCCGGCGCCGCCCCGGCGGTGCTCGCCCGCCGGGCCGGTCAGATGGCGCGCCACCGGCGCCACCGCGCCGGGACAGCAACCCTCGGCGATCACTGCGTTGACGGCCGCCGTGCCGTGCCCCTGGCCAGCGCCGCCGAGGACGGCCCGACGTCCTCGGGGTCGGCGGCAGACACGCCCTGGGCCCACGCGCGCGCGGGGAGGAGGACCCGGCCCAGGATCGTGGCGACGGTGAGCGATCCCTTCATGAGGGACCCCGCCTGGGCGGTGGGGATGCTCGGGAGCTCAGCGTGCGACGACATGAGTCTCAGGGCGATAGTGGGCCCGCGCCCGGAGGCTGTCAAGGCGCGCGACCGGACCCCGGGCCCGTGCTAGTGTCCAGAGTCGAACGGTCGTCGACTCACGGCGCCGGATGGAGGGGGGCCTTCCCCGCGGAACCGTGGCTTCCGCGGATCGCCGGAGCCACCACCATCCATACTCGTGGCCCCATTGTGTGCCGGCACCGCTCCCGCGACACAGCGTGTCCCGCGGGGAGGGCCCCCACCCCACGCGGCGCTTTGTCGGCACATCTCTGACCCGGGACACTGGCCTCGCTTCGGTCGGGGCCGCCGGCGGGGGACAGGGAGGGCGCATGCAGAGGTCGGCGGACGCGGAGATCGCGGTGGTGGGAGGCGGGATCGCGGGGGCCTCGACGGCATTTCACCTGGCCGCGCACGGCCGTCGCGTCGTGCTCATCGAGCGAGGAGAGATCGCGTCGGGGGCGTCGGGCGTCAACGCGGGCGCGATCGACTCGGTCGGCTGGGGGCACTCGCCCGATCTCCAGGCGCACCTGACCGCGGGTAGCCTCGATCTGTTCAAGCAGGTCCAGCTCGATCACGGCGAGGACATCGAGTTCCGCCAGTCGGGCGCGCTCCAGGCGATCCACACCGTGGAGCAGCACGAGTTCACGCGCGACCGCGTCGCCGTCCTGCGCGCGCGAGGGCACGAGGTCGAGCTGCTCGGGATCCGCGAGGCGCGCAGCATCGAGCCGGGGTTCTCCCCGTCGCTGCTGGGGGCCATGTACTCGCCGCTCCGCTCGCAGGCCGATCCCGGACTCACGACGCGGGCCTTCGCGCGGCTGGCCGAGCGGCAGGGCGCCCGGGTCCTCACCAGGTGCGAGGTGACGTCGATCCAGCCGCGGCCGGCCGGCGGCTGGCGCATCGGCACGACGCGGCTCGAGGTGGTGGCGGGCAGCATCGTCATCGCCGCCGGCGCGTGGAGCGGCCCCATCGGGCGGATGCTGGACATCGAGATCCCGATCGTCCCCGTGCGCGGCCAGATGTGGGCGACCTCGGCGCTGCCTCCCAGCATCTTCCAGACCATCGGATCGGCGGAGTCGGCCATGGCCTGGCACAGGGACCGCGGAGGCGAGCTGTCGGCGAGCGACCGCCGCGCCGGCGAGCCGCCGGATCTCACCCACCGCGGCGGGACGCGCGTGACGCGCCACCTCTACGGCCGCCAGCGCCGGAACGGCGAGGTGATCTTCGGCGGCGACCGTCAGCTCGCGGGGTGGAGCACGGCGCCGGAGCCAGCCGGCATCGAGGTGAACCGCGCTCACGCGGCGTCCGTCGTGCCGCCTCTCGCCGCGCGGGCGATCGCCCGGATCTGGGCGGGCCTGATGCCATTCCCGCTCGACGGCAAGCCCCTGATCGGCCGCGTTCCCGGGCGAGACGGACTCTGGATCGTCAGCGGTCTCGCCTCGTCCGGCTTCGGCCGCGGCCCGATGGCGGGAAAGCTCCTGGCCGACGCGCTTCACACGGCAGCGCCCTCGCCCGTCCTGGCCGAGGCCGATCCCACCCGCTCCATTCGCGAGGCCACACATCGCTGACTCCCGGCGCCGCTTCACCGCGGGCGAGCTCTTCGACGGCGTGACACGCGGACGGGGAACCCTTGACGCTGGCGGTCGGCCGGGGGATGCTCCTCGTCGCCGACAGCAGCTCTCCAGACCGTCCGGAAAGGAGCGACGAGGGGTGACGCTTCCGACGTATGCTGCCCATTCCCGCGAGGGCCGGCGGCGCCCCCGGTGCCGCGGCCGTGGAGTCTGCCCGTGCTGACGCTCCCGGAGCTGATGAACCTGCCGTCATTGCTCGATGGGAGCCGGACGATCCGGAAGACCATCCGCCCCTCGCTCGCGGGATTCCTGGATGCCAGCGTCGGGACGGGATCCGTCACGCTGGAGACCGGGATCGGGCTGAGCACCCTCGTGATCCTTCGCAAGCAACCCCGGCAGCATACCGCCGTCATGCCCGACCCGGACGAGTGCGCGGCCGTCCTGGAGCTCGCCGAGCAGCACGGGATGGACACGCGCGGGCTTCGCGTGGTCGTGGCCCGCTCGCAGGACTACGTGCCCACCGCCGACCTGCCCGCCCTGGATCTGGTCCTCCTGGGCGCGGATCGCTCGTTCCCTGTCCCGTTCGTGGAGTGGTACTACGCGGCCGAGAAGCTTGTGGTCGGCGGTCTGATGATCGTCGACGATGTCCAGACCGCGGCGGGGACGATGCTCGCCGACGCCATGCGGGCGGATCCCAGGTGGCAGGAGGTTGCCCGGGACAGCACGGGCCAGTTCGCGGCCTATCAGAAGCGGGCCCACTCGATCGATCACCGCGGGTGGACCCACCGGCCGGGAGCCTTCACTCCTGCGAGCCGGCGCCCACCACTCGCTTGAGCCGGAACCACAGCGCCCGGATCTTCCAGAACTTGCTGCTCTCCATGGCGGTCACGCGACCCTGCGCGACCTCCAGGCTGCTCTCCATGGCGGTGAGGCGAACCCGGGCGCGCTCCACCTCGGCCCGGAGCCACTCCGCCTCCGACCGAGCGCCCTCTGCTCGCACTCTCAGACCGGCGCCCTCGCGGCTGGCCGCCTCCGCGAGCTGACCCACGCGCACGATCTCGTGCTGCAGCAACGTGATGAGACCGACGTGCTCGGCGACCTCGTCGGTCCTGGTCTTCAGATCCCTGGTGACGCCGGCCAGTTGCTCGTTACGAGCAGCCAGGGCCTCGGCGCGCGCTCCGACGACGCCGCCGAGCCGGACAATCTCGGCTTCAAGCTGCTGTCGCCGGATCCGGTGCCTGAGAGATCCGCCCAGGCTGGCGAAGACGTCGCGAATCCGCCGGGCGCGGCTCGCGTCCGGCGTCGCCTCCAGCAGCGTCATCACGGCGTCGGGAAGGTCCGCGCCCATCCCCAGGACGCCCAGTCCGTGGGAGTGCAAGAACGCGAAGTGAGGGTGACGAGCGATCAGTTCCTCCCACAGTCGCCACACGCCGAAATCGCCTTCCCGCACGTTCGTGTCGTGGAGGAGGACCACGGCTCGCGTCGAGAGCTTCGCTCGCCACGTCTCGAGATCGGCCCTGACCGCCTCATAGGTATGCAGCCCATCGATGTGCAGGAGGTCCACGCTGCCGTCGGCGAAGCTCCCGACCGCTTCC
>DATKEI010000466.1:0-13255 GCA_035544455.1 Binatia bacterium
CCGGGCGATCTCACGTACTCGATGTTCGCGGTCAGCGGGTCGGAGGCCAACGAGCGGTCGATGCAGATCGCCCGACACTACTGGCTGGCCCGGGGGCGGGCCGGCAAGTACAAGGTCATCTCGCTCCAGGGCGGCTACCACGGGGCGACCGCCGGCACGTTCGGCGTCTGCGGCCTGCCCCACATGGTCGAGCCCTACGCGCCCCTGCAGATCCCGGGCTTCACCAAGGTCGCGCCCCCGCACCCGTACCGCGACCGCGGCGCGGGGACCGACGACGAGCTGGTCGAGCGCCGCGCCCGCGAGATGCGCGAGGTCATCGAGCGCGAGGGGCCGGAGACCGTGTCCGCGGTCATCATGGAACCCATCCTGTCTTCGGGCGGGATCGTCATCCCGCCCATCGGCTGGCTCCGCGCCGTGCGCGCCATCTGCGACGAGCTCGAGGTCCTCATGATCGCCGACGAGGTCATCACCGGCTTCGGCCGGACCGGACGCTGGTTCGCCTGCGACCACGAGGCCGTCGTGCCCGATCTCATGTCGGTGGCCAAGGGCATCACCTCGGGGTACATTCCCCTGTCCGCCAGCATCGCGCGCCGGCGCCTCGCCGACGCCTTCCCCGACAATTCCACGCAGGAGAACGTCCACCCGAACACCTATGCCGCGCACCCGGTGGCCTGCGCCGCCGCCCTCGCCAACCTCCGCATCATGGAGCAGGACAACCTCATCGCCAACGCCGCCGCGATGGGCGCCCGCCTGCAGGACGGCCTCACGGCAGCGCTCGGCAAGCGGTCCATCGTCGGGGAGGTGCGGGGGCGGGGGCTCCTGGCGTGCGCGGAACTGGTCGAGCCGGACGGCTCGGGTCGCCCGCTCGACCCGCAGCGCGTGGCCCAGCTCGACCGCAAGGCCTGGGACCGGGGCGCGATAATCTACGCGCGCGGCAGCGTCCTGCGCCTCGCCCCGCCCCTGTGCATCACGGCCGAGGAGGTGGACCAGCTCGTCGGGATCGTGGCCGACAGCGTGGCCGATCTCGAGAAGGATCTCGGGACCTGACGCCCTCGGACGTGCCCGAGGCCGGGCCCGGCCCCCGGGCCGCTCCGGCAGGTGCCGCCACTCGCCGTGCTGACCGCCGATCCCCCCGGGTACACTGCGCAGCTCGATGCCGTGTGCCGGGCGGTGGGGCAGCACCTTGCCGCCCACTTCGACCTCGGTCGCCCGGCGGCGTGAGCAACCCCGTCCTGGAGGCGATCCGGACGCGCCGGGTGGCCCGCGCGCTGACGGCGGAGCCCGTCGCGCGGCCGGAGCTGGAGGCCGTTCTGGAGGCGGCGCGCTGGGCCCCGAGCGCGGGCAACCGGCGTCTGCACCGCTTCGTGGCCATCGAGAATTCGGTGGCGCTCCGGGTCCTCCGGATGGTGGCTCCGGGCATGTTCCAGCGGCCGGGGGCGGCAATCGTGATCTGCATCGACCGCGCCCGCGCCACCGTCTTCGGGTTCGCGCCAGCCGCCCGGGGGCTGTACATCGATGTCGGCACCGCTGCCCAGACCATGCTCCTGGCCGCGCACTCCCTCGGCCTCGGGGCGGGCGTCGTCACCTCCTTCAGCCAGGCTGGCGTGGCCGGTGTCCTCAACTTGCCGGAAGGGCTGATCCCGGAGCTCCTGATCTGTCTCGGGCACGCCGCGCCGGTCCAGCCGCCGGGGATGCGGCCGCGGGCCCGGATCACGTGGCAGAGTCTCACCGACTGGGAGCGCTTCCCCGATCCGCGGTGACGGGGCGGCCGGCCATTCCTCGCACGACCTTGCACAGGAGACCTCCATGCGGGTTCTGGTCACGGGAGCAGCGAGCGGCATCGGGCGGGCGACGTGCCTGCGCCTCGCGCGCGACGCGCGCGGAAGCGGCCGGGCGGCGAGGGTCGCGGCAGTCGATCTCGGGCCCTCACCGGCTCTCACCGCCCTCGGCGCGGAGCTGGCCGGGCTGGGCGCGGAGATGTGCGAGATCCACGGCGACATGGGGACGATCGACGCTCCCGGCCGCGTCGTGGAGGCGGCCGCCTCCGCATTCGGCGGGCTCGACGGCCTCGTGAGCAACGCCGGCATCAATCGCCCCGGCCCCCTCCTGAGCTACAGCGTCGACGACTGGGACCGGGTCTTTGCCGTGAACACGCGCGCGACCTGGCTCCTCGCCCAGGCCGCGTATCCGGCCCTCCGGGAGGCGCGGGGCGCCATCGTGGCCGTGGGCTCCATGTCGGGCAGCAACGCGCACGCGAACCTCGGTGCGTACGGACCGAGCAAGGCGGCGGTGATCATGCTCGTGCAGGTGCTCGCGCAGGAGCTGGGACGCGAGGGCATCCGCGTCAACGCGGTGTCGCCCGGCATGGTGCGCACGGGCATGACCGCGCGGGTGTACGCCGACGCGCGGATCGCCGCGGAGCGCGACGCCCTCGTCCCCATCGGCCGGGTGGCCACTGCCGAGGACATGGCCGACGTCATCGCCTTTCTCCTGGGCCCCGACTCGCGCTACGTGAACGGGCACGACCTCGTGGTCGACGGCGGCATCACGGGCAACTTCCTCGGGCGGCTCCCCGGCATCGGCCAGATCACCCGCAGCTGACCGCCTCCTTCTCGTGGGCGCCGCGGTCCGGGCGCCCCCCTGCGCCACACCCGGCGGCGGGAGGACGGTAGCGGCGGCCGGCGGAGGCGCCGCCGGGCGCGCCGTGCTAACGTGGGGCAGTCGGCCGGGCCCGGAGCGAGACCGCGGCGCGGCGGGATCGAACCCAAGCTCCAGCGTCGAGGGAGGGCCATGCGCTACTCGAGAATCTCCGCCGACTGCCACATCGACCTGCCCTGGATTCCCCCGGACCTGTTCACCGCGAGCGCCTCCCCGGCTCTCAAGGACCGCATGCCCTTCGTGGCCGAGGGCCCCGACGGCCCCTACTGGACCTCGAAGAACGGCGGCTCCTTCGGCCTCGTGAACGGCGTGGGCCCCGCCGGTCAGAAGTACGTGCCCGGCCAGCATCACCGCGTGGACGTGATGGCCTCGACCGGCCTCTACGCGGACGGGGCGAAGGGCATCCGCCGGCCGACCGATCCGGAGCTGCGCATCAAGGACATGGACCGCGACGGGGTCGACGCCGAGGTCATCTACGGCATCCTGGGGGCGGCGACCCGGCTCAACGACCCCGAGGCCGCCAACGAGATGTTCCGCATCTACAACGACTGGCTCGTCGACTTTTGCCGGCACTACCCCGATCGCTACATCGGACTCGCCTGCCTGCCCTACGGCGATATCGACGCCGCGGTGAAGGAAGTCCACCGCGTGGCCAGGCTCGGCCTCCGGGGCATGGAGCTATCCTGCTCGTGGGACATGGAGCCCATGTGGCACCCGGTATGGGAGCCGCTCTGGCAGGCGGTGAATGAGGTGGGCCTGCCCCTGCACTTCCACACGTTTCCCACACTGCCTCCCGGCGTGCTCGACCAGCAGAAGGGGCTCGTGCGGCGGGCCGCGTTCTTCACCGTGGTGTCGGGCTTCCAGATGAACCTGGTCAACATCCTCGCCGCCGTGATCGGCAGCGCCGTGCTCGAGCGCTATCCTCGGATCCACATCGCGTTCGGCGAGAGCGGCATCGGGTGGATTCCCTATGCCCTGGACCGGATGGACTTCGAGTGGGAGGACCGGTTCCGCGACCTCGGCCTGACCATGAAGCCGAGCGACTACTGGCGGCGGCAGTGCAAGGCGACGTTCCAGTTCGACCGGATCGGCACCAAGCTGATCGAGGACATGGGTTCGGAGACCCTCATGTGGGGTTCCGACTACCCGCACGGGGACGGCGTCTGGCCGGAGTCCTCGAGGTACATCGAGGAGCAATTCGGGCACCTGCCCCCCGACGTGACCCGCAAGATCGTCTGCGAGAACGCCGGCCGCTTCTACGGCCTGATCGCGTAGTGTGCTGAGTGGAAAGTTCGTTGACTCACGGCGAGGTCCATGCCCGTCCCCGTCGGGCTGAACGTGTGGTCACGCCTGGTGGAGGACACGTTCCCCTACCTGGATCGCACCGCCCATCCGTTCGACTCCCTCTGGTTCCCCGACCACGTCCAGTACGGAGGTCACAAGGTGGCCGAGGGATGGACCCTGCTCACCTGGGCGCTCGCCCGCTACCCCGACAAGCTGTGCGGACACGAGGTCCTGTGCAACAGCTTCCGGAACCCCGCCCTCACCGCCAAGATGGCGGCGACGGCCCAGGCCCTGTCGGGGGGCCGCTTCATCCTGGGCATTGGCGCGGGCTGGAACGAGGAGGAGTACCGGGCATATGGCTGGCTCTACCCCCCCGCGAGCGTGCGGATCGCCCAGCTGGGCGAGGCCATCGAGCTGATCCGGGCCATGTGGGCAGGCGCGCCCGCCAATCACCGAGGGGAGCACTACCAGGCGGGCGGCGTCTACTGCGAGCCTCGGCCGGCGCCGGTCCCGCCGGTCATGGTGGGCGGTTCCGGGGAGCGCTATCTCCTGCGCGTCGTGGCACGGCACGCCGACTGGTGGAACTACAGCTACCGGGGGCGCGAGGACTACGCGCGCAAGCAAGCCGTACTCGACCGCCACTGCCGGGAGGCAGGGCGCGACTACGAGGCGATCAGCCAGGTCGTCCGGGTGGGCATCCTGGTCGGCGAGAGCGAGCGCGAGATCGAGCGGCTGATGGCCCAGCCCCACGTCAGGCCGATGGAGGAGGGGCGCCTAGTCGGCACGCCGGCCCAGGTCACCGAGGCGCTCCAGGCCATCGTGGCGAACGGCGCCGACCGGCTCACCGTCCACTTCGCAGACTCACCGCGGCCGGAGGGCACCTATCTCTTCGCCGCCACCATCCTGCCCCACCTCTGAGCTGCGGGATCAGTCGTCGTCGCGGGGCCGAGCGCGCTGCAAGGCCCGCCGGCGCCGCTTGCGCGCCAGGGCCTGCTTCCGCTTGCGCTTCACCGACGGCTTCTCATAGTGCTCGCGGCGCTTCATCTCCTGGAAGACGCCGTCCTTCAGCAGGCGCTTCTTCAGCGTCTTGAGCGCCGCATCGACCTGGTTGTCGAATACCTCGACCTTCACTCATCGCCTCCGCAAGTGGGAAGTCGTCCGGTAGCCGCGGGTGGGCACGGAGCGGTCCACGACGTCCATCTGCGCGAGCCGTTTGGTCCCGTGGGCGACGGCGCTGCTGATGGTGAGGAACGTCTCCCGTGATTCCTCCACGACCTCGCCGGCGTTGTTGACGATCCGCCAGCGCCACTCGGGGGCCGCCGGCGTCGAGAACGCGGTCACTTGCATCGGAGCGCACCTCCAGTCCGGTCTCCCGCAGTTTGGACGCCCACTCCCTGGAACGCGGAAGACGGCACCAGAGTCGCGGTCTGGGAAACAGGGAGGTCCTCGGCGAGCCGACGACCGGCCAGACGCGGCCATTGTGACATAATCGCACCCGGGCCGCACCCTCGTTTCGGCGCCAGCCCCGGGACCGGGGCGGCGGGCTGGCCTCGCTGCCGGGGCCCGGCGATGAGGGGTCAGCGGATGGGACGGCCCCAACCCCGGGAGGCCGGACGCTCGGGCCGGCGATGGCCCGGCGGCGCCGGCGGGCCGGGCCTGGAGGCTCCCCTGCCCGCGGAGCCCGTCGCCCAAGGCTCGCCGGGCCAGCCGCAGCGGGCGACCCGGTCGACCGCCGGTCCCCGCGCGGGCCTGCGCCCGACCCCGGGGCTCAGCTCACGCCTGGTTCCAGCCCGCGATCACCCGGTTCTCGCGCTCGTGCCCGAGGACGCTGACCGAGGCCGGGGCCAGGGTGAACCGCCGGCCGTCGACGGGAGCAAGGCCGATCCAGCAGGCGGCGAGAACGCGGAGAATGTGGGCATGGGCGAACAGCGCCACGTCTCCGGGCGCCGAGGCCGCCCGGTCGATCACGCGGCGGGCCCGGACGCCGATCTGCTCCACGGTCTCGCCCTCGGGGATGCCGGTCGCCCAGATGGACCAGCCGGGCAGGCCGGCGCGCACGTCCGCAGTGGTCCGCCCCTCGTAGATACCGTAGTTCCACTCCAGGAGGTCGTCGGTCGACTGCGCCGCGTCGCCGAAGCCGGCCAGCCGGCAGGTCTCGCGGGCCCGGCTCAGAGGACTGGTGAGGACGAGGGCGAACCGCTGGGCGCCCAGGCGAGAGCGGAGGGCCTCGGCCTGGCGGCGCCCGGCCTCGGTGAGGGGCACGTCCGTGCGCCCGGTGTGCCGGCCGGCCGCGCTCCACTCCGTCTCGCCGTGGCGGACGAGCCAGATCCGGTGGCCGTCAGCCACGGCGGGCCCCGGGCGTCCGCCCGCCCCATCGCCGCCGGGTGATACCCGGCGGACGGGCGCTCGGCCCATCGAGCCGATCGCCGGCCTCGTCGGCGACGCCGGGCGGAGACGCCACGCGGGCGCGGTCGCCCCGGTCCGCGTCGTCTCCGATGACCGTGTGACCAGCTCGGGCGTGGATCGGCAAACCGCACCGCGGGACGGTGTCGGGTACGGACCACCTCCCCGGCGATGGGGAGCGGTAACATCCGTCGGATCTCGAGGTCCGGCACGCCCTGACCATCCTCCGAGTGTACTCGACGGCCGGAATCGCCCGCCGCGAGCGCCATCCGGCCGCCCGCGGCCGCGGGAGTGCGCTATTCTAGCGGCCGCCGGGCGGCCCCTCCAGGCGCCCGAGCCCAGGAGGCCATCGATGTTCTTCGAGCTCAGGCAGTACCACATCCGCCCGGGACAGCGCGACTCGTGGGTCAAGTGCATGGAGGAGGAGATCATCCCGTTCCAGGTGAAGATGGGGATGGTCATCCTCGGCAGCTTCGTCGGGGAGGACGACGAGTCGATCTATGTCTGGATCCGGCGCTTCGAGAACGAGCAGGAGCGCAAGCGCCTCTACGACGCCGTCTACCAGAGCGACTACTGGAAGAACGAGATCTCGCCGCGCGTCCCCACCATGATCGACCGGGAGCAGATCAAGGTCACCCGGCTGGTGGCCACGCCCCACTCGGTGATCCAGTAGGCCGATTCGAAGTCCCGAGGCACCGGCAACGCGCTTTCGCCGCCCCGACATTCGCGAGGAGGATGGCACCATGACACCGCGCACGTGGCTCGGCTCTTGGCTCACGGTTCTCGGCACCCTCTTCCTCGCCCTGGGCGCGGGCGCGGCGCCGCCGCCCGATGCCATCGTGGTCGGGCTCCTCGCGGAGCCGGTGACCATGGATCCACCCCAGGTCACCGATCTCAACTCGACGCGCGTGATCAAGCGCATGTTCGAGGGCCTGACCGCCCAGGAGCTCGGCTCCTACACGATCGTCCCGGGCCTGGCCCGCTCGTGGGATATCTCGAAGGACGGACTCAGCTACACGTTCCAGCTCCGGCCCAACGTGACCTTCCACGACGGGACGCCGCTGACCGCGGAGGCCGTCAAGTTCTGCTTCGACCGCCAGATGAACGAGCAGGGGCCGTTCTACAAGACGGGCACCTACCCGTACGTCCGCGGCTTCCTGGGCAACGTGGCCAGCGTCGAGGTCGTGAACCCGCTGACCGTGCAGATCCGCCTGAAGGCCCCGCTGGCTCCGTTCCTCCAGTACCTCGCCCACCACTCCCTGTACGTCTACAGCCCCGAGGCCCTCCGCAAGTGGGGCAAGGACGTGGTCAAGCACCCGGTGGGCACCGGACCCTTCAAGCTCGAGACGTGGGAGCCCGGCGTCAAGGTGGTGCTCGCCCGCAACGATCAGTACTGGGGCGGGGCGCCCCGCCTCAAGCAGGCGATCTACGTCCCGATCATCGAGGCGCAGGCGCGGCTGGCCGCGATCCGCACCGGCGAGATCGACCTCACCATGGACGTGCCGCCGGACAGCCTCGACGGTCTCCGGCGCGATCCCAACGTGGTGGTGGCGGAGACGAACTCGTCCGCCGTCTGGTACGTCGCCCTCAACACCCGGCACCCGATCCTGAAGGACCGGCGCGTGCGCCAGGCCCTGAACTACGCGGTGAACAAGGAGGCCATCATCCGCGACATTCTCCGGGGCACCGCCATCGTGTCCCACGGCCCGATGTCGCCGGTGTACGGCGCCTACTACGAGGAGAAGACGCAGCGCTACCCCTATGACGTCGAGAGGGCCCGCGCCCTGCTCAAGGAGGCCGGGCACGCCGGCGGGTTCGACCTGACGTTCTTCGTGCCGGAGTCGGGATCGGGCATGCAGTCCCCGGTGGAGATGGCCACTGTCATCCAGGCCAACCTCGCCGCCGTGGGCGTGCGGGTCAAGATCCAGACGATGGAATGGGGCGCCTACCTCAAGAAGTACCTCGAGGGGCCGGACATGGCGGAGATGTCGTGGAACCCCTCGATCGGCGATCCGGACCACATGATGTACATGCTGCTCTCGTCGGACCGGTTCCCGCCCGCCTTCAACGCTGGCTTCTACCAGAACCCGCGCGTCGACGAGCTCCTGCGGGCGGGCCGCACGACGATCGACGACGCCAGGCGCGTCCCACTCTATCGCGAGGCCCAGCGGCTCGTGGCCGAGGACGCGCCCTGGATCTTCGTCGACCACGGCAAGCAGGTCATCGTCCATCGAACGCGGGTCCAGGGGTTCAAGCTGCATCCGAACTTCGACCTCGTCCTGACCCCGGTATCGGTGCAGTAGCGCCCCGAGGTGGCGCGGGGAGGGGGCGGGCTCGGCGGCTACGCGCTGCGCCGGCTCGCCCTGGTCCTGCCCGTCCTGCTCGGGGTCTCGATCCTCGTGTTCGGAGTCATGCAGCTGGCCCCCGGCGACCCGGCCGCCATCATGCTGGGGGCGCAGGCGACGGCCGAGGACGTGACCCGCCTGCGGCGGGACCTCGGGCTTGACCAGCCCGTCGCCTGGCAGTACCTCCGCTGGCTGGGTCGCGTGATCCAGGGGGACCTCGGGCGCTCCATCCCGCTCGGGCGCGAGGTGCTGCCCGAGGTGCTGCTGCGCTTCAAGGCCACCCTGATCCTGACCGGGGGCGCCCTGCTGGTGGCCGTCGTGCTCGGGGTGGCGGCCGGGATCCTGTCCGCCACCCGCCAGTACACCTGGCTCGACAAGATCAGCATGGCCGTGGCCGTCACCGGCGTGAGCCTGCCCGTCTTCTGGACGGGGATCATGCTCATCATCGTGTTCGCCCTCGGCCTGCGCTGGTTCCCCTCGGCGGGCATGCTCTCGCCGTACGGCGGGGGCGGCCTTGGCGACCTCCTGTGGCACCTGGTCCTGCCGGCGGTGACCCTCGGCACCGCGTCGGCCGCCGTCCTCGCCCGCATGACGCGTTCGAGCGTGCTCGAGATCATCCGCCAGGACTACGTGCGGGCGGCGCGGGCCAAGGGCGTGAGCGAGCGCGGAGTGATTCTCCGCCACGTGCTGCGCAACGCGATCAACCCCATCGTGACCGTGCTCGGCATCCAGGTCGGCACGCTGCTCGGGGGCGCCATCCTCACCGAGACGGTGTTCTCCTGGCCGGGTCTGGGGTCGATGATGGTCCGCGCCATCCAGGCCCGGGACTATCCCCTCGTCCAGGGCGGCGTGCTGCTCATCGCCACGACGTTCGTGCTGGTGAACCTGCTCGTGGACATGCTCTACGCGGTCTTCGACCCGCGCATCCGGTATGAGTGAGCGCGCCGGGGCCGGCGCGGACCGGTCCGCCCGGGCCGACGTGGTCCGCAGGTTCCGCCGGAACCGCGCGGCCGTGGTGGGCCTCGTCCTCGTCGCGGCCGTGATCGTGGCGGGCGCCCTCGCTCCCGTCCTGGCCCCGCACCACCCGGACCACATCGATACCGCCCGGCGCCTGGCCCGCCCCCTCACGCCGGGTCATCCCCTCGGCACCGACGAGTTCGGGCGCGATCTGCTGAGTCGCCTCGTCCACGGGGCCCGCATCTCCCTCGCCGTCGGCGTTGCCGCCACCGCGCTGGCCGCCCTCGTGGGCTCCCTGTGCGGGCTCCTCGCCGGCTTCGCCGGCCGGGCCATGGATCAGATCGTCATGCGCTCGATCGACATCCTGATGGCCTTCCCGTACTTTCTCCTCGCCGTGGCCATCATCGCCGCGCTCGGCCCCGGCCTCGTCAATGGCATGGTGGCGGTCGCCATCGTGAACGTGCCCTTCTACGGGCGCATCGTGCGCGCCACCGTGCTCTCGGTGAAGGAGCGCGAGTTCGTGGAGGCGGCCCGGGCCCTCGGCGTATCCGAGCTCAGGCTCTCGCTCAGTCACATCCTCCGCAACTGTCTCGCCCCGATCATCGTCGCCATCACCCTCAATGTCGGCGGCATGATCACGGCGCTGGCCGGGCTGTCCTTTCTCGGCCTCGGCGTCCAGCCGCCCACCTCCGACTGGGGCAGCATGCTGGCGAGCAGCCGGCAGTACATCGGCGTGGCCCCCCACGTGGCCGCCCTGCCCGGTCTCGCCATCTTCGTCACCGTGCTCGGCTTCAACCTCCTCGGCGACGGCCTCCGCGACGCACTCGATCCCCGCCTGCGCTGAGCCGCGGCCTCGTTCAGCCGGCCGGCCTGCGGGCGGTCTCCATCTCGCGTCCCGAGTCGGTGATGTGCCGGCAGAGCGCCGGGCGGCGCGGGGGGCCCGCGGGACACGCCGGGCCGCGGGAGAGGCGCCGGCACCGGGGCCGCGAGACGGATGGTCCGGGACACGGGCATCGGCAGGAACGGATCCTCCGGCCCCTCGGGTGGCCCGGGGTGACGCGGGGAAGCGCTGGCAAGGAAGGAGGGAGCGCCCCGGGGGGGGCGGCCGTCCCCCGCGCGTGGCCCTCAGGCGCAGGCGCCGCGCCGGTACCAGTCCAGGATCTCCTCCCCTGTCCAGAACACGACACCCCCGTGGCCGGCAACGTACTCGAGGGACTCCGCGAGCAACGAGATCCGGTGGGGGACGCCCATCAGATAGGGGTGGACACCGATCGGCATGATCCGGGCGCTGGCTTCGCCTTCCGCGTACAGGGTGTCCAGCTGGGCGCGCACGCGCCGCACCCACTCGGGCCCGGGCTGGTGCTGGACGGCAAACGTCACCACGTCGTTCAGCTCGAGCGTGTAGGGCAAGGCGGCGAGTCGCCCCGCCCGTACCGGCAGCTCCTGGGGCTGGTCATCGAGCATCCAGTCGCACACGTACTCGAAGCCCTCCTCGGCCAGGATGTGGGCGGACTCCCACGTCTCCGCCATCCCCGGCCCGATCCAGCCGCGGGGCGCCTTCCCGGTGAGCGCCCTGATGGCGTCGCGGGTCTTCCGGATCACCGCGCGCTCGTCGGCCTCGCGCGTGAGCGGCCGCTGGACGTAGCCGTGGGCGACCATCTCCCAGCCGGCGTCCACCATGGCCTTCATCAGCTCCGGATACGAGGTGCCGACGGAGGCGTTGAGGGCCACCGTGGCCCGGATGCCCAGGCGATCGAGGAGGCTCTTGATGCGCCCGAAACCCACGCGCATCCCGTACTCGTGCCAGGCCCAGTTCGGGATGTCGGGCACCGGCCCGGGGCCGCCCGCCGGCGGCGTGATGGCGCCTCTGGGGATGGGCTGGTCGAGCGGCCACTCCTCGATGGCGAGCAGGAACATGACCGCGACCCGGGCGCCGCCGGGCAGCCGCATGACCGGCCGGCCCTCCATGGGCCGATAGGGCAGATGAATGGTCTCGCGCACGGCGCTGCCGTCAGAACACCCGGCGCGCCGTTGCCCGGTACAGGATGCGGGCCCGGGCCTGCCGGCCGCTGATCCCGGCGTGCAGGGCAAGCACGACGGGATCGAGATCGGTTTCGGGCCGCGGCTGCTCGATCGCCGACGGCGACAGCCGCTTCCCCAACGCGGGGCTCCTACACGCCGGCGCGGCGGAGAGTCAGGCCGATGTTCTCGGCGGCCGCCTGGCGGTCACCCCGCTCCACCTCGTGCATCATGTCGACCACGGCCGCCGAGACGGGCGTCGTCACGCCCTTGAGGCGCCCCTGGGCCACGACGTGGCCGTTCATGAAGTCGATCTCGGTCGGGCGGCCCTTGGTCACGTCCTGGGCCATGGAGGCCCTCCAGTTGACCGACGCGGCGGAGGCGGGGGTGAGCATGCTGTCCAGGGCCCGCCAGGTCTCGGGGCGATCGGCCGCCGCCCACTGCTCGACCTCGGCGCCGTTGATCTTCGGCACCCGGTAGCCGAGGGCGAGGCCGACCCGGGACGCCTCCGCGGCCAGGTGGATGGTGATGGCGCGGCCCACCTCGCTGGAGGCGATCTCCATGGAGCCGAGCCCGGACATGGCCTGAACCGGGTTGCCCATGGCGTTGGCGCAGAGCTTGGACCACCGCTCCCCCCAGAGGTTCTCCGTGACCTGCGAGCCGTCCACCACCGACAGCATCTCCGCCAGCTCCCGGGCCCGCGGCGTCACGCGCCCATCGTGCTCGCCCACCCGGAAGACGTCGTGGCCCTTGCCCTGACCCCGCCCCATCCCGCGCTCGACCTGGCCGGGCTTCCAGCACGCCACGCCGATCTTGGACATGACGAGCCCCACCGCCCGCTCGGCGCCGACCACGGAGGCGACCGTGGGGTCGGGCCAGCAGTTCTGGGCGGACACCACGAAACCGCTGGGTGCGACGTGGCGCAGCGCGAGCTGAGCCGCCCACGCCGTGTCGTAGACCTTCATGGCCACAAACACGATGTCGAAGTCACGAGGCAGCCGCGCCGCCTCGTGCAGGTGCACGGCGGCCGGTCGTGCCTCGAACGGGTCATGAGGGCCCGTCACCGCGACACCGCGCTGGCGGATGGTCTCGACCTGCTCGGCCCATGCGTCGACAAGTGTCACGTCGTGGCCGGAGCGCGTGAGGAACGCCCCGAGGTAGCTGCCGATGGCTCCGGCGCCGACAAAGAGGATCTTCCTGGCCATGCGTTCGTGTCCTCCAGTGGGATGCGGGCCGGTCTCAGCCCGCCGGTTGGATCTCGTAGGCGAGGCGGCGAACCCCGTCCATGTTCCGGCCCTCGACACGGATCAGCCGCGTGGGTCCGTCGCGGCGCGGGGAATGGACGTCGCCCTCATGGTAGACGTGCGCCATGCCGGGCTCCAGCACGTAGCTCCGCACGCGCTTCACCGTCCCGGAACGCGTCTCCGACGCCGGATCCACGACCGCCCAGTCGCTCATCACCGTGCGGCCCCGGGCCTGGCCGTAGATCGCCCAGGTGGGGCCGTGATCGTGGGGCGCGCTCTCCCGGGGGCCCGTGTACACGTGGGCGAGGATGCAGAAGCCGAGCGCGGGGTCCTCGTACAGGATCT
>DATKEI010000467.1:0-13226 GCA_035544455.1 Binatia bacterium
GCCTTGCTCTCGACGTGCTTGACCACACTGGCCGGCGCCAGGGTGTTATCCCAGACCTCCCACGCGACGAACAGCATCCCGTCCGGGCCCCAGAGCAGCCGCGGCAGGTGGGAGGCGAGCTTGCCCGTGGGGGAGGCGACCCGGATCTCCGGACCCCACTCGCGCTTGTCGTCAGCCGAGCGCACCCGGACGTAGATGCCCTCGAATCCGTCCCGGTCGTCCTCCCAGGCCAGCGCCACGCGCCCATCCTTGGCCCGGGCGAGCCGCGGGTACCGGGAGACGGCCGTGCCGGCCTCGTCGGTATCCATCCGCTGGTCGCTCTTGCCCCAGGTTCGCCCGCCATCCGTCGATCGGGCGAGGAAGATGTCGTCGCGTGAGTTGCGGGCATCCTGCCAGGCGACGAGCGCCTCTCCGTCCGTGCCGAGCAGGGCCGTGGGCGCGGCGGGCTCGGCCTTGGCATCGTCCGGCAGGTGATCCACGCGCACGGGCGAGGTCCAGGTGACCCCGGCGTCGCTCGAGCTGACAGAGTAGAGCCGGTCCCGCTCCGTTCGCGTGTCGTTCCACACGAGCAGCATGCGATCGCCGGCCCGGAGCAGGGTGCGGCCAAAGACGGACCGGCTGTCGCCCGTCAGCGGAGCGGGGTCGGTCCACGTCTTTCCACCGTCCGTCGAGCGGTTCATGTACAGAGAGCTGCGCCCGCTCTTGACTCCCACCCACACGGCCCAGAGGCGGCCCTGGCCGTCGCCGATCATCTCGGGCCGGGCGAACACGTCGTTCTGGGCAATGTCGGGAAACCGGCTCAGCAGCTGCTCGGGCTCCCAGGTCGCCCCGCCGTCCGCCGAGCGCCGGGAGTAGATGTCGAACAGCTTGTTCCCCCGCCGCTCGTCAGACCAGACCACCACCAGCGACTTGCGCCCCGCCCATTCGATCCTGGGATCGAAGGCCTTCCCCGCGGCGTCGATCGGCGTTGCCGGCTGCGCCCACGTCTTCCCGCCGTCGTCCGAGCGGGCGATGCGAACCTGCTTCGCCCGGGGGTTGTCGCGCCACCAGCGGTAGACGAGCGCCAGCTCGTTCGAGGGTGAGACCGCAAGCTCGGGATCCCGGATCGTGATGCCCTTGTCCGCCGAGCGGATCTCGAGCAGTGGCTGCCACCGGTCCGGCGCCGCCCACTGCGCCAGGATCACCGCCCCCCCGGTGCCCTTCTGGTCACCCCGGCGTTGCCACAGGCGCCACACCTCGCCCTTCGGCCCCGACAGGAGCACGGGGAACATCTCGTCGTCCTTGAGCGCCTGCGCGGGAAGTCCGCCGGTCCCGCCCGGAACCCTCAGCTGCGCCTCGACATCCCCGGTGGCCACGAGCAAGAGCCCTGCGGCGAGTATCGCGATGTCGCCAAGCCTTCGACACGGACCACCCATCCTCGACCTTCCTTTCTCAGCGTGAGGCATCCGCGGCGCAACCCGAAGTAACCCTACACCACGATCGGCCGGGGGAAAACTCTTCGCGGGCGATCGCGCGGTGCTGCCCATGCCCCAGACGCACGTCGGGCGGCTAGAGCGCTCTCGCCGCCCGACTCCTTCTACCGCGAACTACCGGAAGCTAGCGACCGAACGTCGGGAACCCGAACGTATTCGCGTTGGGCGTGAAGGGCAGGAAGCCCCACGCGAACAGCTCGAAGGCATCCTGGCACTGCCCACCGTTGATCGCATCGCGGCAGGCGCCGTTCAGCCGGTTCCACACGTCGAGGACGCCGCCACCCACACCAGGCGTGCCGGCCACGATCGACCGGTAACCCGTGAAGGCGAAGGGCCCACCCGCCGCCACCGCCGGCGTGACCAGCCGGAACTGCGAGGTGCAAGACGGGCAGGATCCGTCCGGCTGGACCTGGCCGACGGCACCCGAGAAGTCGCACGGGTTGCCGGAGTTCTTGACGCCCGTGGTGACAAGCGTCACGGTCTCGCTCTGCGAGCACACCGCCGGGGTTCCGCCCACCGTCCCGCCAACCACCTCGGTGTAGGTCCCGAACGGAGCATCGACAGCGCTGGAGTACACGTTGCTGATCTGCGTCACCGGGCGCTGCGTGAAGCACTCGCACGTGCTGAGCACGTCGCGGAGGAAGTTCTCCTCGTCGTCGTACACGCGGATGTTCAGAGGCGTCGGCGAGCCGGCGGCCCGAGCAGCGGGCCGGAGGGGCGGGAACCCAGCATCTGTCGCGAACGCGCGCGTCGCGGCCGATGCCGTCCCGATGATGTTGGTGTTGGGGCAAACGAAATAGATGACGGTGCTGAGCGGCGCCGTCTCGAGCGGTGCCCAGAAGGCCGCACCCGTCCGCAGGGGATTCCACGTCCCAACGCCCCGGTAGAAGTCGTTGTCATACGTGGAGAGCGCGATGGGATCGATGACCCGCACGAAGTCGTCCAGGGCGTTCACCCACAGCACCTTCAAGTGAACCGGGGCCATCGTCGGCTGGAGGAAGAAGCCGGTGCCGTCCACGCCGGCAACTGTGAGCAGGCCGGCCGGGGGAGTGGTGCCGAGGTTGTCGACCCGGAAGAACTCCACGTCGTTGGCCGTGAGGGTGAGGTTGGCCGAGTCGCCGACACGCACGCAGCTCGGATCGAAGAAGAACATGTGGACTTCCGCGCTCTGCACCGGCGAGTACGCCTCGAGGAACGAGGAGTTCGCCCCGCCGCCGACGTACGGCAGCACGGCGCCGGACGTGATCAGGCCCAGCGGATCGAGGGACCCCGGTTGCGCACCGGGATAGAATGCGTCTGGCTGAGCCATGGCCGGTGCTGTCACCCCCAGCAGGCCGACTGCCAAGAACAACACCAAGAGCTGCTTCCTCATTGCGCCGCTCCCTCCCTTACGCTGCATGTGAGATGTGGTACGTCAACCGCTTGCTCTCCGCTGCACCGGCCCGGCACCAGCTACGGATCTTCGGCTCCATTCTCTCTACCCTCGTTCGGCCACCTCCCCTCGTTTCCTGATGGCGAAGTCCACGAGAGAGTCGAGGATAGCGCACTCTCGCAGCGATCACGAAACAGAAAAGTGGTCGCAAAACAACGCCAAGGATAGTGGCCCCCTCACCAGAGTGTCAAGACAAAAAAATGGCTCTTCACGGAAGCCATTTCGGGGATTTCAGCCCCATTCCCGGCCTCGCAGGACTCCTGGACAGGAGCCTTTTGCCCGGAGGGAACAGCCGCGTTGACAGATCTGGCGCTGCCCGCCTCCGACCCTGGCTTGCCGCGGCACCCGGATCGTCCCGGGAAACGCCGCCCCGGGAGATAACCCCCACAGATATCAGCGCATTACCGGTCTCCCGAGCGCATCGGACACCGCCCTCTCGCGGAGTGCGCCGGCAGCCCGGAAGCCAGTGGACCGAGCTCATTGCGCGTCCGGAAACGGGCGCTCCTGATCGGTACTCCGGTACCAGATGCCGCCCACCCTTATCCACCGGTCGCTGACCAGGGCGCCCTGCGGGGCGATCCTTCGGCGCTGCTGCATCGTCACGGACGGCAGGGCCTGCACCAGCAGCCGCACCTTGACCGTCGCGAACGATCCCTCGATGGTGGCATCCTCGACCTGGTAGGCGATGTACTTGACGGCCCCGCGGGCGGCCCCGTACTCGCGCGGTGTCGTCCGGTTGCGGCCCCTGGGCTCCAGCAGCTCCCACTGGCCCTTGGAGTCACCGGCCACGCGCGCCTCCCAGAAGGCCGCGGCGCGCTCACGCACCAGCTCGACTTCCGACGCGGCGCTGGCCGGGGCCGCCGCGGCCGGTGTCGAAGGGGCCTGGGCGCTGACCGGTGTCTCCCGCGCCGCGCCGCATGCGGCCGCGAGCATGCCAATGACGGCGACGGCCGCCCGCCCGCGCACGAGCCCGGCAGTCATGCGAGGGTCAACCCGTGGCGAGCGTGGCACGCATCGCCCACGAGCTGCCGGTACAGGTCCACGTCGAATCCCCGAGCCTCGCGAACGTTCCGCCCCTCCATGTCATCGAGCATCTGCCGGATCGACGCCACTGCCGTCCGGCGCTGAGCCTGCTGGGCCGGGCTGAGCGCCACCACACCGCGACCGGTGCCAAGCGCCAGGCACTCCTCGCCGTGGCCGAGCAACTTGAGCTTGCTGTCCAGCTCGAACCAGTAGCGCCCGGGATGGGACGCGCGCTGCTGGTAGAAGCGCCCGATCAGGTCGATGTCCGCCTTCATCCGCCATACCAGGAGATCGACCTGGCGCTGCATCCGCTCCACCCGGTCCCTGCCTGTGTACCCCGCATGGATCGCCGCCAGGAGCGCGTAGATCAGGTGCGTGCCGCCGCACGTGTAGTCGTGCACCATCGCCTTGGTCGACTCCGCCTTGCCCTGGCGCATGGCGTCCATCAGCGGCTGAGACCCGTCCTCGAGGAGCCGCAGCGCATCCTCCACGACGGGGTCAAGCTCGACTGGCTCGTCCCAGGCATTGGTCCACCGGGGCCGGAGTGGGGATGTCGTGCGCGCAAACGCGATGATGCTCCATGGCACCGCATTGGCCCGCTGAGGCTTGCTGGCTTGCCGGGCGATCTGCTTCGGCCGGAACAGCGCGCGGGCGCCGTCGACAACCTCGCGCAACGTCCGCTGCGTCCCCTGATGGGTGAAGGCGTGGTCGAGCGGAACCCCGGCCTCGAGCATGGTCTTGAGGAAGCTGTTGGGGTGCACCTCCACCTGGATCGGGAAAGCGAGGACGGGCCTTCCGTTGACCGGCGCCGACGTGAGCTGCGTCTCCAGGAGGAAGTCAACGGCGGGACGGCCACCCTTCACGGTGAACTCGCGCCCCATCCCGCGCAGCCCGTGGCAGACGGCCCAGGGGTCGTCGATCTCCGCGGCGTACCGGCGGATGAGGGTCGCTCCGTCGCCGCTCGCGGCGCGCCCGGCCCGCGGCCCTGCCACGGCGAGGCCGAGGACAGCCGCTCCCCCGGCGAGAACCTGCCTCCTGGAAACGGGAGGATGGCAGGTCGCCGGGTAGAAGAACAGCGATTCCGGGATGATCAGGAGGCTCCAGCCACCCGCTATCGCGGCCCGAACAGCTGCTGGATGGCCTGTCTCCGGCGGGGATCACCCGCCCCGACCTGGATGGTCTTCGCCGGGCCGGTCGATGGCGCGCTCGGCTGTGCCGAGAAATCGGGCAACGACCGATTGGACTCCGGCTTGGCGACGCTCCCGCCGGACGCCCCAGCCGCCCCGACGCTCCCGCCCGATGGCGGCTGGGCGCCCTGCTGCAGCATCCCCGTCAGGTTGGCGATGGCTTCCCGGCGCGAGGGGTGCCCGAGGGGCACGGGCTTGGCCGCCGCAGCCGGGGCCGCGGCCGGCGGCGCGGCGGACCGCGTGGCCGCCACCCCCTTGCCGCCCGCGTTGGAAAGCGGCACCACGATGGCGCCGCCAGGGCCCTCCAGCTCCACGCGATTGCGAAGGATCGCGGTCACCCGGAACGGACCGACGCTGTCGCCGCGGCGCACGACGACGATCTGATCCTTGGTGATGCTGGGCTCCTGGAGCCACGCCTTGCCGTCGCCGTTGTCGAAGGCGACGATACCGCTGAGGACGAAGCGCTCGGCCGGCTCACCGGCCGCCTGCGCGGAGGCCATCGCGGGTATCGCGGCAACCAGCGCGAGCACCGCAGCTGACAGCACGATCAGGTTCTTCACGGCACACTCCTTGGCAGCTTGTCCGCGGGCGACAAGGCGCGGAATCGGGATGGCTACGCCGACAATGCTACCAGACCCGTCTCGTGGACCGTCAAGAACGTCGGTCGCGACCAGAACGCCGGCGCCGGCAGGGGCGTGCCCCGGCCAGCAGGCGGTCCGGAAGCACGTACTATAATCCGCGGCATGCCCAGGGCAGTCGGCCCCCGGATGCTCCTCGCCGTGGCCATCCTCGCACTGGCGGGTGGTTCCGCATGGGCGCTGTGGTCCTGGACCGCCCGGTCGGGAATGGCGACGGAGACGGCGGCCCTGGCCTCGGCCGCCTCGCTGGCCGCCGACCGGATCCGCACCCAGCAGGAACCGGCGGGGTACTGGCTCACGGCGGTGACCCCGGGTCTGGCCTTCGAGCGCCCGACGACAGAAGTGAACGTCTTCGTCCCCGCCGTGGTCGTCGATCTCCTGGATCCGATCGCGGAGCAGACGGGACTCGGGCCCGCCGTCGCGCGCGCCCGCGCCTGGCTGACGGGCCAGATCGAGGACACGGGGCTCGTCCGGTATCACGGCAACCCCGGTCCCGGCCCCCCGCCGACACCGGGATGCGAGCTGCCCCCCGATTCCGATGACACCGCCCTCGTGTGGCGGGTGGCCCCGCGGCACGAGACGTCACTCCGGGACTCGGCCCGAGCGACCATCGAGGGGTACCGCACCGACGACGGGCTGTACCGGGTCTGGCTCGCCCCGGAAGACACACACCAGTGCTTCTACAGGTACTCCGGCCGGGAGCTGAACCCGGCCGACGTCGCAATCCAGATGCACCTGCATCTCTTCTTCGCTGGCTACGATCCCCCCGCGGCGCGCCGGCTGTGCGACGCGCTCGGCCGCCGGATGACGGACGACGGCATCTGGGTGTACTACGAGGTCGCGCCGCTCATCCCGCGGCTGCGCGAGGTCGATCTGGCGCTCGCCGGCTGCCCGCTCCGCGTGCCCGAGGCGCGACTGCGCGACCAGCCGAGCGGGCAGGAGGCCTATCTTCAGCTCGCCGAGCTCCGGCGGCGGATCGTGCTCGACGAGGACGGGGCCGGGGCGCGGGCCGCCGCCCTGCCGCTCCTCGCGCGTCTCGCCGCCGACGGCTTCGCGGCCATCGTGCGCACCCCGCCGCTCGTGTATCACAACGACCTCACCGCGACCCCGCCGCACTATCACTGGTCCGCCGACCTCGGCTACGCGCTGTGGCTCCGCGCGTACGCGGACGCCATCCGCCGGCCGGGCGCGGCCGGCGCCCGGCCCTGATCCCGGCCGCGGCGGAGCCCCGCGTCCCGCTCACGGAGCCCGCGAGCGGTGGGATCGCCCTCCCCGCTCCCGCGATCGCCGCCGCCCTCGTCGCGATCGTGGGCGCGACGGCCGCAGTCCGGCTCTACCGCCTCGACCTCACGTGGTTCTTCCTCGACCAGGCCCGCGACGTCGCCGCCGCCGCTGCCATCGCGCGGGGCGAGGCGCTGCCCCTGCTCGGCCCCCGCATCGGCTGGACCGACGCCTATCTCGGCCCGCTGTACTACTACGTCCTGGCCGTGCCGTTCCTCTTCACGGCCAACCCCCTCGCCGGCGCCGTGTTCGTCGCCGCGAGCAACGTCGCGGCGGCGATCGCGCTCTACCGCTTCGCCCGCCGCTTCTGGGGCGATGTGGCCGCCCTCGCCGCGGCCGCGCTGTTCGGCGTGTTCCCTCTCGCGGTGTGGAGCTCGCGCCTGGTGTGGCACACCGGGCTGCTGCCGCTCGGCACGGTCCTGTTCATGCGCTCGCTGTTCGCCGTGGCCGTCGAGGGGCGCTCGGTCGCGGCGATCCCGATGCTCGGCCTGCTCGCCGTGCTCACCCAGCTCCACCTGACGACCGTCGCCTTCGCGCCCATGGCCCTGCTCGCCCTCGCCGCGGCGGGGCGCCGCCTCGAGTGGCGGCATGCCGTCGTCGGGGCCGCCCTGGCCGTGGCCCTGTACACGCCCTATCTCGCGCACGAGGCCGCGCACGGCTTCGAGAACGTCCGGGCCCTGACCGGGGCCGCGGTCGCGGACGGCCGGACGGCCCCCGAGGGCCCGGGGGCCACGCTGGCCAGCGTCCTCCGCCTCTACCAGCCGGTGGTCGCCGGCTTCTTTCCCGGTGAGCCGGCCGCGGATGGGCTGCTCGCGGTGGCGCGAGGGCTCCACGCGGTCGAGGCCGTGCTCTTCGCGGCCGGGATCCTGATCGCGATCGCCCGCCTCGTGCGCCGCGGGCCAGCCACGGGTTCGGCGAGGCGGGCGGACATGCTCCTCCTGCTATGGGTCGGCGTGCCGCTCCTCGTCCTCGGGACGCGGGCCACGCCGATGTGGTGGTACTACTTCGACCTGCTCTACCCGAGCCAGTTCGTCCTGGCCGGGATCGCCGTGAGCACGCTGGTGGCAATGGTCCCCGCCGCCGCCCGGCAGGTGGCGGCAGGGGCAGCGCTGGGCCTGGTGGTGGCGGTCGTTCTCTGCCAGGCCGCGCTCGTCGCGAGGGTCCAGCAGCGGGCTAGCCGGGAGGGTCAGCTCGTTCTCGACGTGTCCCGCTTCCCCGTCAACACGGCGCCTTCGCCGTTCGGCCAGCTCGCCTCGCTGCCGCTCGGTCTTCGCCACCGCCTCGTCGAGACGCTCCGGGACGAGTTCGCCGTCGGCCGCGAGGAGTTCGGGCGGCGCGTCCATGGCACGGTGCTCGGCCTCGCCGAGGAAAACGACTACCTGCTGCGACATCTCCCGCCCCGGGCGGCTCCACCGCCGGCCCGGCCCGCGGACACCCACTACCTCGTGACGAGGGACAGCCTCCCCTCCTCGCGACGGGGCGAGATCCGGGCGGTCCAGGTCGGCCCGTACCGGGTCGCCGAGTACCGGCCGATGATCGACTACGCGCGGTGGGAATACGGGACGGCCAGCGCGCGCACCGCGGCAGGCACGCCGTTGCGCTGGACAGCAGTGGGCTCGGCGTGGCCACGCCTCGAGACGGACCTGCCCGCCGGCGACGCGCTCGTGCTGAGAGGCCCGCTCCTCGTCCCGGCGGCCATGGCCCCGCCGGTGATCGCGGTGGCCGTCACCTCGTGGACGTCGCCCGCCGCCATCGCCCTCGCCGTCGACGGCGTCCCCGCCCGGCCCCTCGGCCGGACGCTCCGGCAGGATCCCCTGATGATCCCCCGCGACTCGCGGTGGCTCATGGGCCTGGGCTGGACGGCGGAGGTCGGGTTCGACCTCGGCGAGTCGATCCCGGCGGGCGAGCACGTCCTCGAGGTGCGCGTGACGGGGGCGGGCCCCACGATCCGCGTCGACGTGTTCGAGAGAGCCCGCGCGACTCGCGACGGGGCACCGAGTTGAGCCCGCTGCGCGCTCGCGCGGCGCGGACGCCGCCGCGGCCCCGCCGTCATCCCGGCAGCAGCGACTCGAGGACGGAGCGGGCCTCGGCAGGGGCCAGCGAGCGCGCCCGCGCCGCCGCCCGTTCGGCCTGGGGCCGGTCGCCGAGCTCCTGCGCCGCGCGGGCCAGGACAGCCCAGGCGAGCCACGCCTCGCGCCCCCGCGACGCGTCGATCGCACGCTCGGCCGTCGCGCGGGCGCGCGCGGCATCGGGCACATCGAGGAACGCCCAGGCCCACTGGGCCAGGAGCGGGGCATCTCCGGGCCGCAGGTGCGCCGCCTGCTCGAAGGCGGCGAGCGCCCCGGCGAGCTTCGTTCGATCGCCGGCCCTGACCTGGGCGAAGGCGACCTGGGCGCTCAGCGTCCAGTAGGGGGCGCCCGTCGCCCCCGTGCCTCGCAGGCCGGCGAGGATCGCCTCGGCGTCGCGCAGGATCGCGAGCCGCACCGTCGCGTCCGTCTGCATCCCGGCCAGGCGAAGCGAGCTGTGGGCTGCCCCCTCGCCGGGGAGGGTCACCCACGGGGCCAGCGCCCGCGACCGCTGGAAGCTCTGGTAGGCTCCGCCCACCCGGCCCGCCATGAGGCGGCGCGCGCCGTCGGCGTAGGCGATCGACGCGAGGAGCCACCGCGTCTCGAGCCAGGCCACGAGCACGGTGGCGGCCGCGGTGGCGCCGATGGCCGCCATCCACCACCACCGGCGGCCGCGCCCCGTGGCCCGCGGCGCAGGTCCGGGTGCGGACCACGAGGGCAGCGTGCACAGCGCCGCGGCCATCCAGAACAGGGCGAGGGGCACGGGCGTGGCGATGCCGAACTGACCCTCGGCGAGGTGGGCGACCATCGCGCCGAGCGCACCAGCGCGCAGCGCCAGCTCGCCGGGCGCCACCGCGGCCCGCACCCGCGCGATCGCCGCGGCGAGGAGCGTGCCGACGAGCAGGACCCACAGGCCGACGCCGACGAGCCCGGCGGTGACGAGGTGCTCGAGGACGACGTTGTGGGCGCGGTCCACGAGGTACCGCGCGCGCCAGCGATCGCCCTGGGCCTGCAGGACTCCGAGCCGGGGCAGCGCGAGGCGGTCGAGCGTCACCAGCTGCGTCTCGAGCCCGTACCCGACGAGGCTCCTGATCGCCGGGTGCCGGCCCGGCACCACCGCCTCCCCGCCGAGCTGGCGCTGCCACCCGTCGAGCGTGCTGCGCCAGACCTGGATGCGGAACCACACCGGCGAACCCGCGTCGAACCGGGCGAGACGGCTCAACCGGCCGAATGGAGGGACCGACTTGAGCGGGGCCAGCGGCGAGTCCGGCAGGTTCAGCACCACCAGGAGGACCGCGACCGCGGCGAAAGCGGCCGCCGCCACCGCCAGCGTTTTCCACGCCCGGCGGCGCACGAAGAGGACGAGCCCCGTCGCGCCCAGGCCGACCAGCATGCCGAGAAGGGGCCCGCGGGCCTGGGAGAGGACCAGCACAACGAGCTGCACCCCCAGGATCACCCCGACGAGCGCCACGGACAGCGGCGGGGCCTTGCCCGGGCGCGCCGCTGCCAGCGCGGCGCCGGCGACGCCCCAGGGGACGAGGAGCCACCAGGCTGGATCCCACCGTGCGGCGAGGGCGACGAGCCCCACCGCTCCCGCCACCCACGCGGAAGCCCCGACCAGCATCCATCGCCATTCCCCGGGATGGAGCCCGTCGGCCGGGCCGGGCGCCGGCCGCCCGCGCAGGCCCCAGTCCAGTCGCCCGGCCGCGAGCGGGATGAGCGCGGCGAGATAGCTGCCGAGAAAGATGTGCTGGCCGAACGTGGAGCGGACGGTCAGCCCCGACACGGCGGGGTCCCAGGCGCCCGGAAAGGGATCCCATCCCGCCGCCTGTCCCAGGCCGAGGAGACACACCGGAGCGCTCCCGACGAGGGCGGCGTCGACCAGGACGCGGATCTCCCCGCCCGAGCGGCACCCCGCCCTCACGAGGGCGAACAGGACGATGGTCGAGCCGAACGTCAGGAGGCCCAGACCTCGCCCGAAGTTGCCGACCAGGCTGAGCCCGGGGGCAAGCGACAGCGCGGTCGTGAGCACCCACCACGCCCCGTAGAGGACGACGATGGCGCCGAGCCACCCCAGCCCGCCCTGGCCGGCCACGGGCAGCCGCGAGCCCCAGAATCGCTCGAGGGCCCAGGCGACTCCGGTCAGCGCGACCAGGATCGGAAGCGCCCAGGCCTTGGGGTCGTCGTACGGGCCGGCGGCGGAGCCGAGCACGGCGAGCGGCACCCCGAGCACGATGGCGCAGAGGCCGGTGGCGACGAGGGTATATCGGGGGCGGGGGGACGGCACGGCGGGGGCCGGCGCGCTGCGGTCCGGGACGGCCCGCCGGCGCTGGCGGCGCGGCGTGGCCGAGGGCACGTGGTCGCGGGCTCTCAGAACGCGCCTTCGCCCCTCAGAACGACGGGAATCGTCCGGAGGAGGATGCGCAGGTCCAGCCCCAGCGACCACCGGTCCACGTACATGAGGTCGAGCCGCATCCACCCCTCGAAATCCACGCTGTTCCGCCCGCTCACCTGCCAGAGACCCGTCATGCCCGGGCGCATGGCCAGGCGCCGGCGCTGCGCGCCCTTGATGAGGCTGGCCTCGTAGACCGGCAGCGGGCGCGGGCCGACCAGGCTCATCTCGCCCCTCAGGACGTTGAAGAGCTGCGGCAGCTCGTCGAGGCTCGTCCGCCTCAGCAGCCGGCCAACCCGCGTGAGCCGGGGATCGTCGGCGATCTTGAAGACGGGCCCGCCCATCTCGTTCAGGTGGGCGACCTGGTCGCGCATGGCCTCGGCGCCGGCGACCATCGTGCGGAACTTGTACATGTCGAAGCGCCGGGCGTGAAAGCCCGCCCGCTGCTGGCGAAAGACCACGGGCCCGCGCGAGGTGAGCCTGACGGCAGCGGCGATGGCCAGAAGGAGCGGAGACAGGATCAGGAGGAGGACCGCGGCGCCGCCGAGGTCGACGAGGCGCTTGGCGGCGAGGACGCCCTGTCGCGTGAGGGTCGGAGAGAAGCCGTAGAAGGGCAGGCCAAAGAGCTCCTCCACGAAGGGATGAGCCTGCGCGGGGTGGTGCAGGTCGACCAGCACTCGCACGTCGACCCCCAGGCTCTCGCACGTCTCGAGCGCCTCGCCCAGGGCATCGAGCCATTCCGGGCGGACGGCGAAGAAAACCTCGTCGACCACCTGGTCGTCGTCCTGCAGGAGACGGGTGAGATCCGGGAGGGCGCCGATGACCGGCACGTCGAGGACCGACCGCGCGGCATCGCCCTCGTCCACGCTGACGCACCCGCGCACGCGCCAGCCCGCCTCGGGGTATCTCTTCAGCGCGGCCACCAGGCCCCGCGCGCGCTCCCCGGTGCCGACGACGAGGGCGATGCGGCACCAGCGCTCGCCGCGGTGCGCGCGGCGCAGCCAGGCGAGGACCAGCCCGCGCTCGACCCAGAGCCCGACGGCGCTGATGGCGGCGAACAGGCCCAGCAGGCTGCGGTTGATGTCGCTCTCCTGGAAGAGGAACAGCGCGGCGGTGAGCATCACGAACCCGGCGGCGCTCACGCGCCCCATCAGCCACGCCCGGGACCGCGCGGTCCAGCGCACCCCGTAGCCCCCGGCCGCCGCGAGCAGCCCGGCCCACACGGGCACGATGAGGCCGAGGAGCCAGAGGTAGTAGCTGAGGGGGCCCGCGGAGCGGCCGAGGGGCCGGTTGAGGAGGACCCGGAGGTAGTAGGCGAGGAGAAATGCGGCGACGAGCACGACTCCGTCCGCGGCGAGGAGCCACAGTGCCCAGGCGACCCGGCGCTTGCCGAGGTTCATCGCGGACCGGGCCCCAGCTCGTGGAAGAGATCCTCGTAGGCGTCGGTCACGGCGTCCCACGAGTAGTGCGCGCGCACCCGTTGCCCCGCGCGGGCCGCCTGCTCCGCGGCGAGCGCGGGGTCCTTGAGCAGGCGCTCGAGGGCGACGCGCAGGCTGGCCGCCCCGACGGCGCCGTCGTAGCTCGAGCCGGCGGCGCCGATGGTCTCAAGGTTCTCCGGGGTATCGTTCACGATGACGGCCGTGGACGCCGCCATGGCCTCGAGCACGGCCGGGTGGGTGCCCCCGACCTCCGAGGTCTCCACGAAGCAGTACGCGCTCGAGAGAAGCTCGCGGCA
>DATKEI010000468.1:0-9031 GCA_035544455.1 Binatia bacterium
GCCACACGCCGACACCTATCGCCGGCTGGCGCTCGTCTGGGGCGTCACGCCACTGCTGAACCAGAGCCAGCCGACAACGGAAGAGCTGATCGACGGCGCCCTCGGCGCCGCGCTCGCCGCCGGGCGCCTGCCCCGCGGGCGGCCCGTGGTCATCACGGCCGGGGTCCCCGTAGGGCGCCGCGGCATGACGAACATGATCAAGGTGGAGACCCTGTGATCCGCCGGTTCATCATCCTCGGCGTGACGGGCGCCCTCGGGGCTGTTCATGCGCCGCCCGCCGATCGAGCACTGCTCGCGCCGGGACGCCCGGGCGCCCCGCGCCTCTTCCCTGTTCTGCCCGGACGGGCGGGCCGGGCTGGACTCCCCTCCCTCCGATGCCCGCGCCGCCGGGGGCTCCCTCACGAGGTGGGCGCGGAGGGCTCGACGGGACGCGGGGCGCCCAGGCCGCCAGCTGGCAGCTCGTCCGATCCCCCGCGAACCGGGGGAGCGAGCGCGCCGGGCCCGGGCTCCTCGGCCCTCGCCCGCCCCGCGCGCAGCCGGCCGGCGAGGCGGGCGGCGTCGAGGCCGAGCGAGAACAGCGTGGGGACGAGCACCACCGTGAAGAGGCTGGACATCAGGAGCCCGCCCAGCACGGCGGCGCCGAGGCCCCGGTACAGCTCGGAGCCCGAGCCGGTGGCCACCACGAGCGGCAGCATGCCGAAGATGGAGGTGGACGTCGTGATGAAGATCGGGCGCAGGCGCGACTCCACCGAGGCCAGCAGCGCCGGTCGCGGCTCCATGCCGGCCCGCCGGTTGTTGAGGGCCTGATGGACGATCAGGATCGCGTTGTTCACCACGATGCCGGCCAGGATGATGAAGCCGAGCATCGTCACCGTGTCCATCCGGGTGGTCGGCTCGAACGCATGGGCCAGGCGCACGGCCAGCACGCCCCCGGCAGCGGCCAGCGGCACCGTGAACATGATGTACAGGGGCAGGGCCCAGGATTCGAACAGCGAGCACATCAGGAGATAGATCACCGCCAGGGCGAGCACATAGGACCACCGCAGGGCATTCCAGGCCTCGTCGAGATCTCGTGCCTGCCCGGAGACGTCGATGGTGTAGCCGAGCGGAAGGCCCTGCCGGGCCGGGCCCACGATCTCGCGCTCGGCCATCTCCAGGGCCGTTTCCAGAGGGACATCGTCCCGGATGTTGACGGTCAGCGTGATGGCGCGGTCGGTATCGATGTGCTGGACCTTCGTCGGTCCCGCCGCCGACTGGACCTCGGCGATCTCCGAGAGGCGCAGGGGAACGCCGGCCCGGGTGTAGAAGACGGTCGCGGCGACGTGCTGGGTCCGGCGGCCCTCCCGCTCGATCGAGACGAGCTTGATGTCGATCTCCCGGCCCCCCTCCCGGAAGGCGCCGGCGTGAGTCCCCCCGACCGCCGTCTCCACCAGGAAACCGATCTCCTGGGCGGTGAGCCCAAGGGCCGCCGCGCGCTGCCGGTCGATCACGACCTGGAGCTCCGGACTCCCCCACTCGAAGGACGAGTTCACGAAGTTGGCGCCGGGGAAGTCCTGGAAGGCATTCTCCATCTGCTCCGCGACGGCGCGGATGGTCTCGAGGTCGTTGCCCCGGACGTTGACCTCGAGGTTGGTGCCCCCGAAGAACGCCCCGCGGCGACGGAACAGGGGGGACTGGGTGACAAAGACGGCCTGGGCGCCCGGCACGCCCTGGGCCCGCATGCGCAGCCCGGCCAGGATGCGGCGCATCTCCGGGAGCGACGAGTGCTCGGGCCGCGCCAGCAGGCCCATGAGCGGCGTGTCCACGCGGACGACCGAGAAGTAGCGCGCGATCTCCGGCATCTCCGAGAACCGGGTCTCGAGGATCTTGAGGATCTCCTCCTTCTGCTCCGTGGAGTAGCCGGGGGGCGTCCGGACCAGGGCGAAGAACAGGTTGCGATTGCCCTGGGGGAGGTAATCCATCGGGGGGGCGAGCGCCCAGCCCGCGCCGACCGCGGCCGCCACGATGAGACCGGCCGCGGCCACCCGGCGGGGCACGCCCCGGAACAGCCAGCGCAGCAGGCTGATCACACCCCGCTGGAAGCCGGAGCCGACCGCGTCCAGGGCGGCCTGCAGGCGCGGCAGGCGGCGGCGCGGTCCCGCCGTCACCAGCCGGGCCGAGAGCATCGGCACCACCGTGACCGCCACCACCAGCGAGATGAGCACGGCCAGCGATACCGCCAGCGCGATGTCCCGGAAGAGCTGCCCCGCTTCCTGCTGCACGAAGAGGACGGGCACGAAGACCGCCACCGTGGTGAGGGTGGAGGCGAGGAGGGCGCCCCAGACCTCGCGGGCCCCGTCGAGGGCGGCCCGCATGCGGTCCTTGCCCATCTCGCGGTGGCGCACGATGTTCTCGAGCACGACCACCGCGCTGTCGACCACCATGCCGGTGGCGAAGGCCAGGCCCGCCAGGGAGATGATGTTGAGCGTCCGCCCGAGCACGCCGAGGAACACGAACGTGGTCACCACCGCGGCCGGAATGGCCACCGCGATCACCAGCACCGAGCGCACGCTGCGCAGGAACAGGAGCAGCACCACCACCGCCAGCGCTCCGCCCCACAGGATGTTGCTCGTCACCAGGGCCACCGACTCCCCGATGTACTCCGTCTCGTCGTACGCCTGGATGAGCCGGATGCCCCGGCCCTGGTACACGTGGTCGTTGAGGTGAGCCACCTCGGCCTTGATCCCGTCCATCACCTCGATGGTGTTGGCCCCGGAGCGCCGGAGCACGCCCATCCCGATGGCCGGGCGGCCGTTATGGCGCACCGCGAAGTCCCGGTCCTGGTGCCCGAAGACCACCCGGGCCACGTCGCGGAGGTACGTGACCCCCTGCCCGTCGCCGCCCCGCCGGACCACGATGTCCTCGAGGGGGCGGAGATCGGTGAACTCCCCCACCGTGCGCACCACGGTGCGGAGCTTGCCCTCGCTGATCTGACCGGCCTTGGTGGTCCGGTTCTCGCGCAGCACCGCGTCGCGGATCTCGCCGATGGTCAGCCCGCGGGCGGCCAGGGCCCGCTGGTCGAGGACCACGTGGACCTCGCGCTTCTGGCCCCCGAACCGCCAGACGGCGCCCACCCCGGGCACGCGCTCGAGGCGGGGCGCCACCACATCCTCGACCTCCTCCCACACCTCGTTGAGCGGGCGGTCGGCCTCGACGATGATCCACGCGATCGGGCTCTCCTCGTCGGAGTTCACCGCGCGGATCTGCGGGCGCTCGGCGTCGAGGGGGACGTCGGCGACGAGCCCGAGCTTCTCCGAGACGTCGAGGCGGGCGATGTCCTTGTTGACGCCCCAGTCGAACTTGAGAACGATCGTGCTCTTGCCCTCGATCGAGGTCGAGGTCATCTCCTGCAGCCCCTCGACGGAGTTGAGCTTCTCCTCCTGGCGGCGCGTGATCTCGCGCTCCACCTCGAGGGGGCCGGCGCCCCGGTACTCGGTCTCCACCGTGATCTCGGGGCGGTCCACGGTGGGGATCATCTGCATGGGCAGGCGCGACAGGGCGATGACCCCGAAGAGCACGGCCAGGATCACGCCGACCCACACCGTGACCGGGTTCTGGACGCAGAAGCGAATGATACTCATGGCATCGCCTTGACCGGCATCCCCGGCTGGAGGAACTCGTTGCCGAGGGTCACCGCCGCCTGTCCCGCGGCCAGCCCGTCCCCCTCGACCTCGACCAGGTCATTCACCTCGAGGCCGGTCCGCACCCGCACCAGCTCGGCGGCGGTCCCGTTGACGAGGAAGACGAACTCCTGGCCGCCCCGCCGCACCACGGCGTCCTTGGGCACGAAGAGCCCCGTCCGTCCCTCGCCCGTCCGCACGGCGACGCGCGCGAACATCCCGGCCTTCAGCAGGGCCCCCGGGTTGGCCACCGCCACCTTGACCGGGAATGTGCGGCTCGCGGGATCGGCCCCTGGCACGACGGCCAGCACCCGCCCCCCGAAGGCGCGCCCCGGATAGGCGTCCACGGTCACGCGCGCCACCTGCCCCACCCGCACCTGGCGGATCTCGCGCTCCCCGACCGGCCCCGTGATCTCCACCGGGTCAAGCGCGATCAGGTCCGCCACCGCCGTGCCCGGCTGCACCCAGGCCCCCACGTCGACGCGCTTGCGGACGACGTAACCCGAGATCGGCGCCACGATGGTGCTGCGGCGGATCTCGTCGGCGACCCGGTCCAGCCGGGCGCGGGCACCGTCCAGGTCGGCCCGGGCCTGGGCGATCTCCTCGGCCCGGGGCCCAGCCCGGATCATGCCCAGCGCCTCTTCCAGGCGCCGATACCGCTGCCGGGCCGCCTCGTAAGCGGCGGCAACCCGCTGTAGCTCGGCCAGGCTGATGATCTCTTCCCGGTGCAGGCGCTCGGCCCGGTCGAGATCCTGCTTCTCGCGGGCCAGGATGGCCGCCTGCTCGGCCAGCTCCGCGTCCCCCTGGGCCACCTCCTCGTCCCGGGCCCCGCGCTCGAGCTTGTCGAGCTCCTGGCGGGCCCGGGCCATTGCCGCCGCGGCCTCCCGGCGCTGGATCTCCCGGGGGGTGACGTCGAGCCGGACCAGCACGGTGCGCCCGGCTTCCACCCGATCGCCCTCCCGGACGGCCGCCTCGACCACGGCGCCGGCCACTTCCGCCGCCATCGTCGTGGAAACGGAGGGTTCCACGGAGGCGATGAAGCTCACCTCCTCGACCACGGGCCGGGTCACCACGGGGGTGGTCTTGACCGCGACGGCCCGCGCACCCGGCGGCCCCTGGGCCCACGCCGGACTCGCGGCCAGCCCGATCATCACGGCCATGACAAACCCTCGGCGAGACATCCTTCGACTATACCGGCGACTGTACCGGGCGCCATAGGGCCCCCCGGCCGGCGATCAATCGCCGCCGTGCGCACGCCAATCGCGTTACAGACGGAGCTCCGGGCGTGGGCGAGAGTGGAGAGCGCGATGGCGGCCTGGTGCGCGGACGTCAAGCTCGCCGGCTTGCGAAACGCTAGCGCGCCGGTGCTTCCCGCGCGGCGGCGATGCCGCGCTCCTCGTCGACCGACGCCAGCACGAGCGCCCCCGCCACGAAGAAGAACAGGATCGTGAGGATGCCCAGGCGCTGGCTGCCCGTCCACTCGCTCACCAGTCCCAGGAGCAGGGGACCGGCGAACGTCGTCAGCTTGCCCGAGAAGGCAAACAGCCCGAAGAACTGGCCCTGGCGCACGGGGGGCACGAAGCGCCCCATCAGCGAGCGGCTGGCCGCCTGGTTGGGCCCGGCGAAGATCCCGATCAGCAGGCCGGCCGCCCAGAACCACGTCCGCGTGGGCGCCCACACGGCCAGGAGGGTCGCCGCGGCGAGCGCGACCAGGCTCAGAAGCACGGTGAGCTTCCCCCCGATCCGGTCGTCCACGAACCCGAACGCGAGAGCGCCCAGCCCCGCCGCCACGTTCAGGGCGATCGCGAAGACCAGCACCTCGCCGAACGACATGCCGAACGTCCCGGCGGCATAGATCCCCCCGAAGGCGAAGACCGTCACCAGCCCGTCGTTGTAGAGAAGGCGCGCGACCAGGAAGCGCACGACCTCGCGGTACCGGCGCACCTCGCGGAAATCCTCGCGAAGCTGCCGGAGCACGGCGCGCCAGGTGGCCGCGCCAGGGGCAGGGGGCGGCTCCGACACGATCGCGAAGAACGGTACGCAGAAGACGGCGAACCAGGCCGCCACCAGCAGATTGGTCGCCCGGATGTTGAACCCCGCCTCGGTCGGGATGCCGAACCACGGCGTCGCCGGCTGCACGAAGCCCACCAGGGCCACGATGAGTGCGGCGAGCCCGCCCATGTACCCGAAGGCCCAGCCGTAGCCGGAGATCCGGCCGATCGCCCCGGCCGGGGCCAGCTCGGGCAGGAAGGAATTGTAGAAGACGTACCCCAGCTCGAACGTCACGTTGGCGACGATGAAGAGTGTCAGGGCCAGGAGGATGGCGTGCTCGTGGTCCGGCGGCACGAAGGTGAGCGCCGCGGTCGGGACCACGCACAGCACCACGCTGTACAGAAGGAAGCGCCGGCGCGACCCGCCGCGATCGGCGAGGGTGCCGAGGACGGGCGCGAGCGCGGCCACGGTGAGGCCCGTGATCGTGATCGCGCGCGACCACAGCACCGTGCCCCGCACCGCGTCCGAAGCGATGGCCTGGGTGAAGTACGTGCCGTAGATGAAGGTGACGACGAGGGTCGTGAACGGCTGGTTCGCGAAGTCGAACCAGCACCACGCCCACAGGGACCGGCGCGCGCTCGTCATGACCGCGCGCGACTACGCCGTGGGCCCGGGTTCACCGAGGTGGGAGATGGGCGCGCTCGCTGACTCCTCATCCGGCCCGCGCTCTCGATTCTCCGCCGCCGGCCCCCCGAGGCGAGGCCTGACGATCGCCCTTCGCGGTGATCTCCCGGTGGCACGAGTCGCGGAGGGTGCCGTCGCGATCGACGAACCCGGCGAGGCCCCTCATGCCTCCCGCGGCGTCACCGTGATCTCGGTCTTGACCGAGTTGGCGATGAAGCACTGCTCGTGGGCGGCGTGGTGCAGCCGCTCCACCTCCTGGCCGGACGGGCGCTTGTCGCCGCCGTAGACGATCCGCGGCTGCAAGGTCACCGCGCTCACCCAGACGGCGCCGCGCTCGTTCTTGCGCATCACGCCCACCGCGTCGTCCTCGTAGGACTCGACCAGGACGCCTTCGCGCATGGCCACGTAGAGGAACGTGAGCATGTGGCAGCTCGCGATCGCGGCCACGTAGCCTTCTTCCGGATCCACGCAGGCCGGGTTGGACCACGGCGCGGGCACCACGCCCGGCGAGGGCGAGGCCGGCACCGTCACCCCGCCGTCGAACGTCCACGTATGCTCGCGGGAGTAGCGGCCCTTGAGAAAGGCCTCCCCGTCAGCGTGAAGCTTCCAGCGCACTGTCGCCTTGTGCTCGGACATGTCGGGCCTCCTCGAGTCTCGCGATCTGGCGGCCGTGGAGGCGGGACAGGACAAGGAGCGCCGTCGCCGCCCCCGGCAGGGCCAGGAACATGTCCCACTGTCCCACCGATCACCCTGCGTGCCCAAAAACGCCGCGGGCCGGCGCCCTCGGCGGCGCGCTCGCGGTCGCACGCCTTCGCGAAGCGGGCATCGACGGCCGCGCAGCTGGCCGGCTCGATCAGGAGAGCGCCTGTCCCAGCGCGTAGCCGGCGAGGCCGCCGACCAGGCAGAGCGGAAGGGAGCGCGTCGAGCTCGCGGCCAGCGCCCCCAGCGCGGCCCAGAGGATCGGACCGCGGGCCAGCGAGCCATCGGCGGTCACCAGGCTCAGGGTGGCGAGGCTCGCGAAGATCGGCGCGGGCATGCGCCCGAGGATGGCCGCGAAGCGGCCACCGGGCTTCCGCAGAAAGACCAGGGCGGCGGCCCGGCTCGCGTAGGTGATCAGGGCGATGCCCGCGAGCACGACCGGGCTCATGCCGCCCGCCCGGGAAGGGCGACCAGCACGCCGGCGACGACCGGGGCGAGGGCGCGCAAGTCGGGCAGGGTCACGGCCAGCGCCGCGGTGAGGGCGACGGCGCCGAGCGCGCGGGCGACGTCGGACGGCATCCGGCACGCGAGGGCAGCCAGGCCGATGAAGAGCACGGGGAAGATGACCCCGGCCGCCTCCCCGACGGCGGGAATCTCCGCTCCGAGCAGGCCGATCAGCGTGCCCAGCTGCCAGGCGACGTAGCAGAGCGCGCCCGAGACCAGGAGAGTCCGCTCGATCTCTCTCTCGCCAGAACGCCCGGCGCGCTCGGCGGCATCACCTGCCGCGATGGCGAAGCCGAAGGTCTCGTCGACAAGGAAGAACGCGAGGGCGCCCCGGCGCCGGCCGGATCCAGCCAGGCGGGAGCGCAGGACGGCGCCCAGGACGAGGTGGCGCAGGTTGAGCGTGGCGGCGGTGAGGAGCAACGCGGAGGCTCCGGCCGCGGCGCCGAGCAATCCGATCAGCGCGAACTGCAGCGCACCCGAGAAGATGAGCAGGGACGACGCGATCGTCAGCGGGACCCCGAGCAGTGGGCGGGCGGCCGCCCCGTAAAGGCTCCCGAAGACGAGGATCGCGGCGGCGGCCGGGAGGGTCGTCGCGACGATGGACCGGACGACGCCCGGGCTTCGGTGTGCGGACCTTCGGCTCACCTGGCGAACGGCTTCTGGCGCGCCGCCAGCTCGCGGCGGAGCATCCGGTCCGTGAGTGCCGCGCTGGCCCGAACGCCAGACACGAAGCGACGGTTCCTCTCTCGCAGGCCTGCCAGCGCCTCTCGCGCTGAGATCATCGACATTTCATCCTCGTCCGGCAAGGTCGCATCCCGTGAGAGCCGCCGGAGCAATCTTCCGCAAGGCGTCGCGGCGGTGCGGACCGCCGGCGCGCGTCGCGAGCCATGGCCCGAACCAGGCGATCAGGGCCAGGGCACCGGGCCACCCCAGCGGTCGTGGGAGACGGTCTCGGAGGTCGGCCGCCGCTTGCTCAGCCCGTACGTGACCGCCGGGTAGCCCAGCGGGATACAGAAGTGGAAGGCGTGGTCGCGGGGGATCCCGAACATGTCGTGAAAGCGGTCCATCACCTGCGTGTGCAGCGTGGTGGGGATCGAGCCGATCCCGAGCGCGTGGGCGGCGAGCATGAGGTTCTGGCAGGCGGGGATCACCGAGTTCGCCCCGCCCGGCGGCGCGGTGAAGGCGAAGACGATCGCAGGGACGCCGCCGATGGTCTCGGCCAGCTCGGAGGCCGCGCGGTAGCTCTTCTCCGACGGCGGGATGTCCTCGCGCGTCCGCCAGGTCCTCCCCTCGTCGCGGCGCTTGGCCCACCACGCCTCGTGGTACAGCGCGGCGAACTCGCGGATGCGCGCCCGGTCGGTGACAAGCAGGAAACGGCCGGTCTGGTGGTTACCGCCGTTCGGCGCCCGTACCGCAGCCTCGAAGAGGACGTGCAGGACGTCGGCGGGGATCGCGTCGGGCTTGAACTTCCGGACCGACCGCTGGGTGAGTAT
>DATKEI010000469.1:0-3587 GCA_035544455.1 Binatia bacterium
CCTCGACACGGCCGCAGCCGGGCAGGAAGAGGCCCGGCGCGCCCGGGTCACCGCCGACGCCCGCCTGGCGGCGGCGCGCCAGGGAGCCGCCCGCGCCGAGGAGCGCGCCCGCGCCGCCCGGGGCGAGCTGGAGCGCGCGTCAGGCGCCGTCGCCGCAGCAGAGACGGCCCTGGCCGGGAACCTGCCCCCGGACCTGCGCGATGCACCGGACTGGTCAGCGACCCTCGCAGACCAGCTTGCCGGGGCCGAGCGCGCCACGGACGAGGCGGCGACGCGGCTCGATCGCGCGCGGCGGGAAGAGACCGAGGCAACCGCCACCGTCCGCGAGGTCCAGGCGAGGCACGCGGCGCTGGCCGACACGCGCGCCGATCGACGCCGGACCCTCGATGCCCTGACGGCGCGCTGTGCGGCCACCGCGGAGGTCCTGGCCGGGGCCGTGTCCCACGCCGGGGGGCGCGACCTCGATGTCTTCCTGGCCGATCTCGAGCGCGCCCTCGACGGCGCCGAGGGGGCAGCGCGCGCAGCCGACGACGCCGCGGAGGCGGCGCAACTACGGGCCGCCGAGGCGACCCGGTCGCGTCAGCAGACGGCGGAGGCACTCGACCGCGAGGGGCAGGCAGGCGCGAGGCTTCACGGCGAGGGGCGGCGACTCGCCCGCGAGATCGAGGCCCTGGAGGCCTCGCTCCGGGCGACCCTCGGCGCCGCCGATGCCGCTGCCCTCGCCGCACTCCCCGGACAGGTGTCCGCCCTCGAGGCGGCCAGGGAGGAGCTCGACGCCCTGGCCGGGCGACGCGCCGGGCGGGAGGGCGAGATGGACCGGGCGCGCGAGCGGGCCGCCCACGCCCGGGCGAGCCTCGCATCTGCGCAGCAGCGCGCCGAGGCGGCCGCGTCGGTCTTCGCCGCCGGCCAGTGCGCCTGGCAGAGCGCGCGCCAGGTGCTGGACGAGGCCCTCACCGCCGCCGGCGTGGAGACCGCCGAGGGGACTCCCGACGCCCTCGCCCGCCGGCGCACGACCATGGCGGCCGAGCGGGACCAGGGCCTGCGCGCCCAGAGCCTCCTGCTCGCGCAAGAGGGAACCCTGACGACGCGGATCGATCGCGCGACGGCGCTGCGCCAGGCGCTCGGCCAGTCCCGCGAGAAGGCCGCGATCGCCCGCGAGCTGGGTCAGCTCCTGGGGGGGCCCCAGCTTCGCGACTGGCTGCTTGCCGACGCCATGCGCCTCCTCGTGGAGGACGCGTCCGTGCACTTCGAGCGGCTCTCCGACGGGCGCTACCGCCTGCAGGCCCGCGAGATCGAGTTCGAGGTGGTGGACCGCTGGAACGCGGACGCGACGCGATCGGTCAAGACACTGAGCGGGGGCGAGACGTTCCTTGCCGCGCTGGCGGTGGCCCTGGCCCTGGCCGACCGCGTGGCCGGGCGGGCGGAGGCCGCCCACGGGCAGCGCCCGCTCGAGAGCCTCTTCATCGATGAGGGCTTCGGCGCCCTCGATCCCGACGAGGCGCTCGACGGCGTGGCCCTCGCCCTGGAGCAGCTCCAGGCCACCCACCGGGTGATCGGCGTGATCACCCACCTGCCGCACCTGGCCGAGCGCCTGCCGGCCCAGCTCCGGGTGATCAAGGAGCTGGGGCGGAGCCGGGTGGAGCGGGTGGCGACGTGAGGGACGAGCGGCAGGCGTCTCGTTTCCCGTTGCGGGATCGACGATCCTGCACGACGATCGACAGCGGCGGGCACAGTGATCAGCCAGCGTCCCCGTCATGAAGAAGGCCGAGGGCCCGGCCACCCTGATGGCCGTCGGCCTCGACAACACCGCCCGCTCCCGGCGGGCCTGAGAGGATCGCGACCATGAATCAGCGTGTTCGCCCCGGCCGCTCCCGTCCTTCCCTCAAGAGCCTGCTCCAGCCGGAGGGCATCGTGGTGGCCCCGGGCGCCTACGACATGCTCTCGGCGCTGCTGATCGAGCAGGCCGGCTTCACGTGCGTGTACATGACCGGCAACGGCCAGACGGCGTCGGCCCTCGGCCTGCCAGACCTGGGCATGATCACCCTGTCGGAGATGGCCGAGCGCGTGCGGCGCACGGTGGCCGCGGTGGGCCTGCCCGTGATCGTGGACGGGGACGACGGCTACGGGAACCTGCTCATGCTCCAGCGGGCGGTGCGGGAGTTCGAAGCGGCGGGGGCGAGCGCGGTCCAGATCGAGGACCAGGTGAGCCCGAAGAAGTGCGGGCACGAGCTCGGCCGCGAGGTGGTGCCGGTCGAGGAGATGGTCGCCCGCCTACGCGCGGCCACCGACGCCCGAACGAGCGCGGACACCCTGATCATCGCGCGCACGGACGCGCGCACCGGTCATGGGCTCGGCGAGGCCATCCGCCGCGGCCAGGTCTACGCCGACAGCGGGGCGGATGTCATCTTCGTGGAGTCGCCGGAGAGCGCGGACGAGTTCCGGGAGATCGCCCGCGAGATCACGACGCCCCTGCTCGCCAACATGGTCGAGTCGAGCCGGAGCCCGTACCTCAGCTGGCGGACCCTCCAGGAGATGGGCTTCAAGATCGCCATCTACCCCGGCACCGCGTTCCTGGCCGCGGCCCGCGCCGTCCAGGACGCGATGGCGACGCTCCGCGCTCACGGGTCGGCGGAGCCGATGCTGGACCGGATGATGACGCTGAACCAGTACCACGACGTGCTCCACTTCCAGGAGTACGCCGCCCTCGAGCGAGGCTACCGCGGGCAGCCGGCCATGGGCGGCCGGTGAGCGAGCGGACGATAGCACCGGTTGTCGGTCGGGGCGCGTGGGCGGCAAGCAGCTCCGCCAGATATCAGGCGGCGCCCTTGCTCAATCGCTCCAGATAGCTCGCCAGCTTTGCGCTCTCGACATACTCGTCGCGCCGATCGCCGAGCGTGAGGCGATAGCCCCGCTCGATGTCGCGCTTCCATCCCATGATCAGGCCGGTCTTGTACGCGTGCGCCAGCACATCGCGCTCGCCCTGCGAGGTCTCGTCGACCGGAGCGGCCTTCGGAGCCGAAACCTTCGGACGTTTCGCCTTCATCGTGTTTCCATCCTCCTCGGCGCAGTATCCTGCCCGACGGTGGAACTGTCCGATCTGTGCGGACCGGAACCGATACGAACTGTCCGGAGGAGCCCCGCGCAGATGACATCGCCGGGCGTCTGAGCGGTGGTGGCTGCCTCGACAGGGCACTCAGCATATCACACTTCCGCGCTCCCGGCCGCGCCCGGGCGTGGCGCTCCGGCCCGCGCGGTGTGACTAGTCGTGCTCCCCGCTGACGAAGTGGACCGGGCGGATGATGATCTCGACGTCCAGGCCGAGCGCGCTCAGGAACTGCGTGCGGCTCGACCGACACCATCCCCGAGCGGGCTGGGCTGCGGGATGGCTCGGCCGATGGCGAGGCCGCGCCTGGGGGTACCATGCGCACCGGGGGCGTTGCCGAGGGCGGCCATGGTTGTCGACATCTCCCGGATGGGCGGGGCGCATCACCGCCGGGAACACGCGGGATCGCGGTGTCGTCGCAGGGCGGCAGGGGACGGTGGACGGGGAGGCGAAGACGCGCGAGCATGCGCGTGGCAAGGACGGG